>JBDUDV010000067.1:0-20316 GCA_040002755.1 Acidobacteriota bacterium
GCGACCCTCAGCTTGGAAGGCTGATGCTCTACCAACTGAGCTACACCCGCCCACGTTCCGATTTTCGATTGCTGATTTCGGAATGCGGATTTCAAATCCAAAATCCGCAATCACAAATTCGCAATCGCCTGGTGCAGGGGGTAGGATTCGAACCTACGTAAGGCGTTAGCCTGCCGGGTTTACAGCCCGGTGCCATTAACCACTCGACCACCCCTGCAAACTTTTCAAGTGCCTAATGGAGCCGGCGAAGGGACTCGAACCCCCGACCCTCTGATTACAAATCAGATGCTCTACCAACTGAGCTACGCCGGCCCGCTATAGACTGCAAATAGCGCATTCCGACAAAATGCGGATACTAACAACCCGCATGGGAAAACGCAAGTCGCAGTCAGAATTACAGATATCTTAACACTTGTAACGCGAAAAAGAGGCGCTCCATTCAAGAAGAATTCAAGAAGATGAGTTTCAACTAACTTAGAAATGGTCGCACGACGGGACTCCCTGGCACTACTTCACAGCGTTTTCGGTGCGGCCATTCGAGAGTACTGAGTGATAAAACGATTTGAAGTAGCCATACATCGAAACACAAGAAGAAATCACCACCAACCACAGCATTGCCCGACCCGCTGTGTAGAGCAACACCTGCCAGTCGCTCGCAGTCAGGGCCTCCGGACCAAACAGATGCTGCCAGGCTGCACGCAATTCCGGGACTGACCAAAATGCGATCGCTGGAAACGGACGCCCAAAGTTTCCCACCGGCGGCTTTCCAGCAACGCTGGCGACAATCAGCAACGCGACCGTCACCACCTGCACCAGCATCTTAAACTTTCCCATCTTCGATGCCGAGATCACGACCCCATCGGCGGCCGCGATCGAGCGCAAGCCAGTCACTGCAAACTCGCGACCGATAATTATTACAACTGCCCACGCCGGCGCCAGTTGATTTTCCACCATCGAGATCAAGGCAGCGGAGATCAACAGTTTGTCGGCGATCGGATCGAGCAGTTGACCCAAACGCGTAACCTGGTTCCGACTTCGCGCCAAATGTCCGTCAAGGTAATCAGTCAATGCGGCACTTAGAAACAGGGCGACGCCGAGGATATGACGCGGCACGCCAAACCAGTTTTCTGAAAACGGCGTGAGCAATACAACGACAAGGATCGGAACTATAAAAATGCGCAGGAGCGTCAGCCCGTTTGGAAGATTCACATTGAATAAGCCTCGAAGTGTTGCGCGTGATCAAGCTGGAACCGAAAGCAGTTGGTTGCAGTGTAGGTCGCGCTTGAAAACAGTGTCAAGGCGTTCAATTTTTCCGAACTTGCTGCCGATCATGCGGTGGGCTAGAATGACTGGTTCACTACTGTCCAAAATTCGCATCCGTGGGGACAGCAGCGGCATTCTTTGTCTCATGGCAATAGATCGCATTACAGTCAGAGGTGCGCGCCAGCACAACCTCAAGAATATTAACGTAGAGATACCTCGCGATAAGTTCACCGTAATCACAGGCCTATCGGGTTCCGGAAAATCGTCGTTGGCTTTTGACACAATCTATGCGGAGGGCCAGCGACGTTACGTTGAATCTCTATCCGCTTACGCTCGGCAGTTTTTGGATCAACTCGAAAAGCCGGACGTCGATTCGGTCGACGGTCTTTCGCCGGCAATCTCCATCGAACAGAAAACAGTTTCCCGCAGCCCGCGCTCGACCGTCGGCACGGTGACGGAGATTTACGACTACATGCGTCTGCTGTTTTCTTCAATTGGACAGCCGCATTGTCACAAGTGCGGCGCGGCCATCACGCGCCAGAGCGTCGAACAAATTGTGCAGAACGTGCTCGGGCTCACGGAAGGCGAGCGCGTCATGATCCTTGCGCCAATCGTTCGCGGGCGTAAGGGTGAGTTTAAGAAAGAGCTGGAGAAACTGGCGAAGGATGGGTTCCTACGTGCTCGCGTCGACGGCGAGTTACTGTCGCTTGACGAAGAAATCAAACTGGACAAACGACGCAATCATTCGATTGAAGCTGTTGTGGATCGGCTCCTGATCAAGCCTGGAATCAAGCAGCGACTTGTGGAATCAGTTCGCACCGCGTTGAAACTTACCGGCGGCGCGGTGCTGGTTTCTGTAGTCGATGGCGAAGAAAAACTATATTCGGAGCGCATGGCTTGTGTGATTTGCGGTATCAATGTTCCTCCGCTCGAGCCGCGTTCGTTTTCTTTTAACTCCGCTTACGGCGCCTGCAAACGTTGTCACGGCCTGGGCACGGTGCAGGAAATCGATCCGTCTAAGCTGATTCCCGATGCGAATATCGCCACGGATAAACTGGCGTTCATGGGGCCAGTCGATCGACAAGGCTCGGCGTATTTGAAGAGCGCCTTGTTCGCGGTCATCAAGCACTTCAGTGCTGACGCAAAGCGAACATTTGCGGAACTGCCAAAGGAAGTTTGTGACGGCTTCTTCCACGGCGTTAGCGGACAGTTGACCTTCCGCCAGGGGCTTTATTCTTATCAGAGTCCCTGGAAAGGCGCTTTGCGTTGGTTGCGCGATCGGCTGAACGAAGCCCCCTCCGAAAAAGTACGAGTCACGCTCGAAGAACTCGTTTCGCCTTCAGTTTGCCCCGATTGCAAAGGACGGCGGCTCAGGTCTGACTCGCTTTCGGTGCGTTTAGGCGGACGAGGCATCGCAGAATACACCTCGCTCCCAATTGAAGATTCGGTTGCGGCGTTTGAAACGATCAACTTGAATCCGCGCGAAGAACAAATCGCCGGTCAGATACTGCGCGAAATAAAAAATCGCTTGCGCTTCCTGGAGAGTGTCGGCCTGGGATATCTCACGCTTGATCGTCCTTCTGCAACGCTGTCGGGCGGCGAAGGTCAACGCATTCGATTGGCTACCCAGATTGGCTCAAAACTGCGCGGCGTACTTTACGTGCTCGATGAGCCGTCGATTGGCCTGCACCCACGCGACAACCAAAAACTGCTCGACACTTTGTCGGCGCTCCGCGATCTCGGCAACACCGTGCTCGTGGTTGAGCATGACGAGGAAACAATTCGACGCGCCGATTACGTGGTGGATCTCGGACCTGGCGCCGGTGCTCACGGCGGCGAGTTGGTCGCCTTCGGAACCGCCGATGATGTCGCCAGTAATCCTCGTTCGATCACCGGCCTTTACATCAGTGGCTTAAGAAAGATCGACGTACCGCTGCAACGACGAACACCAAACGGCAAATACCTGACAATTCACGGCGCACGCGCGAACAACTTGAAAGATATCGACGTGACTTTCCCGCTCGGATTGTTAACGGTTGTCACCGGAGTTTCCGGCTCTGGTAAGTCCACGCTCGTCGCCGACATCCTTTATCCGGCGCTAGCTCGTCATCTTTATGGTTCGCTTGCAGAGCCCGGCGCCTGCACTTCGGTCGCAGGATTGGAAAACGTTGACAAGGTGATCGAGATCGATCAATCGCCGATCGGTCGCACGCCGCGATCCAATCCGGCAACGTACACCGGCTTGTTTACGCCGCTACGAGAACTTTATTCGATGTTGCCCGAGTCTCGCGAACGCGGCTACAAGCCGGGACGCTTTTCATTCAACGTTAAGGGCGGACGTTGCGAAGGGTGCGAAGGCGACGGCATGAAGCGCATCGAGATGAACTTCCTGCCTGACGTTTATGTGCTCTGCGACGTCTGTCGAGGCGCTCGTTACAATCGCGAGACACTGTCAGTTAAGTTCAAAGGGAAATCGATTGCCGAGTTGCTCGACACAACTGTTGCAGAAGCCCTACCGCTACTCGAAAACGTTCCACAGATTCAGCAGAAACTTCAGACTCTGCTCGACGTGGGCCTCGGCTATCTCAAGCTGGGCCAGTCAGCGACGACGCTATCGGGTGGCGAAGCGCAGCGAATCAAGCTAGCCAAGGAATTGTCGAAACGCGCCACGGGTCGAACCGTCTATATGCTCGACGAGCCAACCACTGGACTTCATTTTGCTGACGTTCACAAACTCCTGGATGTGTTGCAACGGCTCGTTTCGCTGGGCAACACGATCATTGTGATCGAGCACAATCTCGACGTTATCAAGTCAGCCGATTACATTATCGACCTTGGTCCTGAAGGCGGCGAACACGGCGGCCGCGTCGTCGTCGCCGGTACGCCGGAAGAAGTTGCGCGCTCGCGGCGTTCGCACACGGGCCAGGTGCTGCGTCCGTTGCTCAATGGGCGCCTTACCAAGAATGGCAACGGCAATTCTCATCGCGAAGACAAGCAGATCGCGTGATATACTGCGCCGCGCTACTGCCGACGCTCATACATGTCAAACTATGATGACAACTTGCGCCCGCTAAGTTTGGATGACGTAAAAACCTATCCGCTTGCCTCGCGTCCCAGCAAAGTTTCGCTTGTCGACTTTGCGAGTCCTGTGCAAGCCGACTCATCGCTAAAAGATTTTCTCGCCGGTCTGCCAAACATCCTCGCCGTGCAAAGCCTGCGCGAGATTGCTGTGCGGATGCGTCGTGCGCGCGAGCTACAGAAACCGATCATCTGGGGCATTGGCGGTCACGTTGTTAAGACCGGGTTGGCGCCACTCATTATCGACCTGATGAAACGCGGTTTTGTTACGGCCATCGCTGCAAACGGTTCTGTGCTCGTTCACGACGCGGAAATTGCGATGGTAGGTTCTACTTCGGAAGATGTCGACGCGACGTTGGGCGAAGGAGCATTCGGCGGCGCTGATGAAACAGGAAAACTCTTGAACCGCGCCGCGCAGGAAGGCGCCAAGGAAAACATCGGCCTGGGCGAGGCAACCGGCCGTGCCTTGCTAGAATTGAATCCGAAGCACGCTGACTATTCACTGCTGTGTGCAACCTATCAAGCGCGAGTTCCCTTTACCGCGCATCTCACCATCGGCGGCGACATCGGCCATTTTCATCCGCAGGCAGATGGCGCCGCGCTCGGCGCCACAACGCATACAGATTTTCGCTTGTTGTCGGAGCTGGTGCGCCGGATGGACGGCGGTGGAGTCTACTTAAATATCGGATCGGCAGTGACGTTGCCTGAAGTTTTCTTGAAAGCTGTAACGCTGGTGCGCAACCTGGGCCATCAGTTGACGGACATCACCACCGCAAACTTCGACTTCATTCAATCCTACCGACCACTTACGAACGTGGTTCGGCGGCCGACCGCAAACGGCGCTGGTCAGGGATACTCCATCACCGGCCATCACGAGCTCATGCTTCCGCTTCTGGCTGCTGAACTTGTTTGCGGCAGCAGCAACAAATAACGCGTCAAGTTCTAATCAAAATCTAAGGGAGTAGTTGGCGCGTAAGGTGCGTCCCGCTTCGGGCGCGATCTCTTTGATGAACGACAGGTGGTTGCGATACAACTTGTTGCCCAGGTTGTAGCCGTTCAGCGAAATGATGTGCGACACGCGCCTCGTAACGAAGGTATAAGACGCGTTGAGATTAAACAGCGCGTAGCCGGCGGTCGGAGCTTCATTGTCAAAAACACGTATCTGCCGATTTGCCAAAACTAATTCTGGTCGCACGCTGAAGGCGTTGTAACGCCAGTCAAGTCCGAGCGTCCCACGAACAGGCGGAATTCTCGGTAGCGGTTTGTTCTGATCTGTAAGCTCCGCACGCACGAAATCCACTTTGCCGCTCAACCACAACAACGGCAGCACTCGGGCTTCGAGGCTCGCTTCCATGCCGGTGTAACGGCTATTTCCCTGTGCGTAATCAACTACCGGCAGATGCGATCCCGGATCGATCGCACCGGTGAATGCCGTGTAAACGTAGTCGCTGATGTTGTAGTAATAGGCCCCCGCTTCAATCCGCAGCCGCTCGGAGTGGTGACGTAAGGAGAAGTCAAGGCCGTCGCCCCGTTCAGGTTTTAGGTTGGGATTACCGATGTCAAAAACCAGAATTCCCGGGTGCGGCCCGTTGTCATAGAGTTCTTCCAGCGCTGGCGCCCGAAAAGAATGTTGATAGTTGGCAACAAACGAACCGCCGGTCCAAAGCGGCACCCGCACGCCGGCACTGCCTGAGAATCCAACGAAGTTGCGTTTGCGGAAATTCCCTTCGGGCTTGTAGCCGTTCTGTTCGACGCGGGCGCCAAACTGGAAACCGACGCGCTCCAAATCAACGCGCTCCACACCGTAGACGGCAAAGGAGTGTTGTGTGGTATGCGGCGCCGGCGCTTCTGCCCCAACTGATTTGTAGTCTCGGGTAAAGCCTGAGAATCCAAAAGTGCCGGAAAGATTGCCGCGCCGCTGATGATTGAAGTTGGCGCGATAGTTCAGGTTCTTGTTTGTCGCGAGCGAGTCAAGTTTGGTAACGTTTTCGTCCGATTCAAACTCGAACTCGCGATTCAGGTAATCGTTATAGCTGACTGCGAAATCGCCACTCTCGATGAAGCCACGCAGGTCCCGGAGCCCAGCCTTGACTTCGTAGCTGTGACGACGCATTTGCAAAAACTCAAGATCGATGGCGCCTGGCTCGACGGGAATGCCGTAGCGCCGGCGGTCGTAGGCGTAGCCAAATGAGAGCCAGCCTTTGCGCGGAAACCAACCGCCGCCGCCGCTTAGGTTGCCGCTTCGGGCATAAGAATTTTGAACCACGCCGCGCGGAGTACGATAGTCGTTAGCTTTTTGCGCGCCGCCGTTTCCAAAGACCAGGAAGTTTCCGACTCCGTATTTGAATCCGCCACTGCCGCCTGCTTGCCAGTTGTTCGTACCTCCCAGCATGGTCAGGTAACCTGACAGCCCTCTTTGATAGACATCATTCGTAGAGATGCCGTTGACAACGCCACCGATGGCGTTGCTACCGTACAGCAACGTTGCTGGGCCTTTTACGATTTCGATTCGATCGAGCGAAAGAACGTCAAGCGGTTCGACCTCGTCTCCCGATTGTGAAGCGATGCCCCCTACACGCAGGCCGTCCTTCAGAACCAGCACGCGGTCGCCGTCGAAACCGCGAATTACCGGACGTCCTGAACCCGGCCCGAAACTGCGTTTGGCGACACCCGGCTGATATTCAAGCGCGTCGCCGATTGAAACCGGATTCGTTTGCGCAAGCTCGATAGCTCCAACTGAAGTAACCGCCTGATAAGAGGAGTCAATTCCTTCAACAGACCCTGTGGCTGTCACCGTTACCTGCTCGTTAACTGCAGCCAGCGTCAATTCGAAATTGACAGTCTGGGTTTCACGCGACACCGCGATGTTCTTTACCAGATCCGGAACGCGGTCGAGGTGGGCAATGATTTGATACTTGCCTGCGGGGATGTCTTTGAATTCAAAGACGCCGTTCTGATCTGTCAGCACCGATTTCTTCAGTTCGGCAATGGTCACGATGGCATTTCGAGTCGTCACGCCCGCAGGCTGGAGCGTAACGGTTCCGCGGATCGTTCCGGTCGCAGCCTGACCCTGGCCGAAGGCAGCTTGAGCCCCTAAGACAACCAGAAAAATGATCAGACAGCAGAAGATTTGCCTGGCAAGAAGATTAGTAAACATTAGTTGTAGGTTCCGTCTAAGAAACAGCCGGTAGTATATTGAAAATGGTTTTCATTTTCAACCAGCTCCGTTACGAGTGACAAGGCTTTCAGCGAAAAAACTCAGGGCGGTAGGACTGCGGAACAAAGTGAGATTTGGGGGAGCCGGCGGCGGACGTTGCGCTAAACAAAAGCCTGTAGGCTATAATCCGATGCCCCCGAAGAGACGAAGGTTCAGCGGCGATCTTAGAACCAGGACGAGATTTAAAGGCGCACTATGCAACCTGAGAAATTGGCTTACTTCAAACAGAAACTTCTCTCCGAAATCCAGGGGCACGCCGATCATGTCCGCGCCGATCAGGCTGCGGCACTCGAGCTATCAGACTATGGCGTGAAAGATACGGTCGACATGTCCCTGATGGACGTGAACAAGGAGCTGGCGTTACGTTTGGGTGAACGTGAATCTCAGATGATTGCCGACATCGATCAAGCACTGTTGCGGATCGAGGAAGGTTCCTACGGCACCTGCGCTCGCTGCGGAAAAGCTGTCGACGAGCGCCGCCTTGAAGCTTTGCCCACCGCCCGCTACGACGCCGCTTGCCAGGCGATCATCGAAAGCGCCAACGGCGAAGATGAGCACGCAAGCCTCTAGAACAGTAAATAGTGAAGAGTGAAAAGCCTGCAGGGATTGTCTGCCGGCCTGTTCATCTAACCCTTCACTCTTTACTCTTCACTTTGCACTGCTTTCTTACGCTTTGGGATGCGCCTTGTCGTACACCTGGATCAACTTTTCCATTGAGACGTGCGTGTAAACTTGCGTAGTTGACAGACGCGCGTGCCCGAGCAACTCCTGAATATCGCGCAGGTCGGCGCCGCTATCGAGCAGGTGCGTGGCAAACGAATGCCGCAGTGCGTGCGGACTGATGTCGTAACGTCCCGCGCAAATGCGTATGTACTTTTCCACCATCCGGCCCACTGAGCGCGTCGTTATTCGTGTTCCCTGATAGTTTAGAAAGAGCGCTTCCGGTTCTCGTTCGGAAATCGGGGCGGCGTCGAGGAAACCTTCGCGTACGTCCAGGTACACTTTCAAAGCATCCAGCGCCGGCTCACCAAAAGGCACGATGCGCTCCTTGCGTCGCTTCCCGCTCACTCGAACTAGACGGTTCTTGAAATCGATATGACCAAGATTAAGTTTAGTTAACTCCGCAACGCGCACTCCGGTCGCGTACATTAACTCCAACATGGCGCGATCGCGTTTGCCCAAATCCGTTTCGAGGTTGGGCGTCTCAACAAACTTGACGGCTTCTTCTACCGATAGATGCTTGGGAAGTTTCTTTTCCAGGCGCGGAGTAGACACGAGTTTTGCCGGGTTCAACTCCAGCATTCCCTCACGCACCAGGAATTGAAAAAATGTGCGCAAGGCCGCGAGCTTACGCGCTATCGAAGCCTTCTGTTTCTGCGCGGCGTGCAGCGTTGCCAACCATTCGCGTACGGTGATGTGATCTATTGCGGCGAGCATGGGTTCAGCTCGCTTCCCTGTCTTCGGATGAGCAGGCGCGAGGTAGTCATAAAATTGCTGCAGGTCGCTCTGGTAATTACGGAGAGTGTGTTCGCTGAGATTGCGTTCGTAGCGCAGGTGCTCGAGAAACTGGATTAACAGTTGCTCCATAGATTCCTTTTCACCAGACAGCATTAACAAGATTTACAGGACGGTCTGAACAGTTATCGTTCCCTTAATCCTGTTAATCCTGTTAATCCTGTTAATCCTGTCTAGGCGTTCTGCTGAACACCTCAATTCCTACCAGCCACCAGCCGCAACATTCGAAGCTCGTGGAGCATAATATCCCCGCCGCGCTCGTACCCGCACGTCTTTTCGGGCTTTGACGCGTAGATCGATGTTGTGAAACTGTCCGTCGCGTCGCTCATCGCCATGGTAATAACTAAGTACGTATTGGTGCGCAAGATCAGCCGCTATCTGCACGAAAGCCTCGTTTAGCTCGTCTGTCGTTTTCGGCACGTAGACTGCGCCGCCGGTCTGGCCCGAGAGCTGCTCCATTCTTCGTTCCGCTGCGAGCGCCCGCAGGTTCGCGCCCTCGTAAAGTCCGGTTTGTACAATAAAGATCTGGCAATCGGCAGCCAACACTCTTTGCATCGTCGTCTCAAAATCGTTCCGGCTGGTAGTTTCAATGCCATCGGAGACGATCACCAAAACTAACCGGCCCTTGTATGGGCGCAGATAAGCAGCCGCTTCTATGATCGCATCGAACAGCGATGTTGCTCCGTCGGGCTTGCCGAAGTTTTCGATGGTCTGTTCCAGCAACTGGATGTTGCTGGTGAGCGGTTGCGCCAGGTAGCTATCAGTCCCAACAGAATAAATTGCCGCTTCATCCGATGGCCGCATCACCTTGCGGAAGAAGTGTCTGGCCGCTTGCTTCTCAAACTCGCGCGCGAAATCCAAACTGCCGCTGTTATCAAAAAGCATTGCCAGGCGTACGCTTGTTTCTGACCGAGTCAAATCGCTGATCGGTTTCAACTGGCCATCCACTCGCAATTCAAAATCCTCCAGCTTCAGGCCCGTGACCGCCACCCCGTTCACATCAACTACCGATGCCGGAATCGGCACAAGGTTGGAACTGACGCGAATCGTATCCGCGTCGTCAACTTCATCGCTGGGCAACTGCTTTGCAGAATTATTTGAGTGCGACGGCGAGGCTTGCGTTTGCGGACTGCGAGGCGCGTCCTGCTTCGGCCCGGCGATCGAAGTGTTCGACTTGGCCTTCGCCGGTAGAGGTTTCGGCGTTTTTGTTTGGTTCCGTCCTGACTGCGCCGGGACGACTGTAGCCAGACTAGCTCCAAGCAAAATAAAAACGAGCGGCAGTGACCGCATTCCCGGCGCTCGACGACGCAAAGAGGATTGCTCCCTCATGCCTTGGCCTGCAAAGCGGGTAGTTCTTCGTGTATGCCCTCGAGCCAATTGTCCCATTCCTTCAACGCGAGTTCGACCTGAAGATTGTGCCGGTCACGTTTTCTACGTACGCGCTTGCGATCTTGTTCTGGCAAAGGCTCCAGCAGAGCGAAAGTAATATTCACCGGCTGGAAGTTTTTCGTCTGCGCGTTTGCGACGTAACGCGCCAAGGCTCCCATGGCACTCAACAGTGGTGGCGTCATCAAGGCACGATTCGAAAGCAATCGTGCGGAGTTCTGTCCGGCGAGCCAACCCATCGCCACCGATTCAACGTAACCCTCGACACCAGTGATTTGTCCGGCAAAAAAGATATTGGAGCGCTCGCGCATTTGCATCGTCTCCGAAAGCACGCGCGGCGAGCAGATATAGGTGTTGCGATGAATTTGACCAAACTGCAAAAATTCCGCCTGCTCCATGCCAGGTATCAGCCGCAACACGCGCGCCTGTTCGCCGTAACGTAGATGATTCTGAAACCCCACCAGGCTGTATGCATCCGCCATTAAATTTTCCTGGCGCAACTGCACCGCCGCGTAAGGCTCGCGACCGGTGCGCGGATCAAATAGTCCCACCGGCTTCATCGGACCGAAGCGCAGCGTGTCGACACCACGACGCGCAATCTCCTCAATTGGCAGACAAGACTCAAACCAACGGGTTTCTTCGAAGCGCGCAAGGGGGACACTCTTGGCCTCGATTAGCGCCGCGTAAAATGTCACATACTGCTCCTTATCAAATGGGCAGTTTAGGTAGTCGTCGCCGCCTTTGCCGTAGCGAGCAGCCGGAAAGGTGATTGAACGATCAATTGAATCCGCGGCGATAATCGGAGCGATCGCGTCGTAGAAATAGAGCTGGTCGCTGCCGGTGAGTTTCATGATCTCCAGGGTCAACGCTTCAGACGAAAGCGGGCCGGTGGCGATGATCGCTATTTCGTCAGCCGGAATGTCCTTCACCTCCTCGCGGACGAGCTCGATGTTTGGGTTCAGCTCGATACGTTCCGTAATAAGTTCGGCGAATTTCTCGCGATCAACGGCGAGGGCTGCTCCAGCGGGAACTCGGGTCGCCGTTGCGCATTCCATTACCAGCGAGCCGGCGCGTCGCAGTTCTTCCTTCAGCAAATACGGCGCGGAGCCAACTTCATCGGACTTCAGTGAATTTGAACAAACGATTTCAGCCAGCTTATCGGTGCGATGAGCCGGCGTTTGCACCACGGGCCGCATTTCGAAGAGGCGCACCTGGGCGCCGGCGCGTGCCGCTTGCCACGCGGCTTCGACTCCAGCCAACCCACCACCGATGACATTTACTGTTTTCATAAGAGAAACCCCAATTGAATTCGGAATATAGCTCTTCAATCCCGTAGGGATGCAATGTCTATAGTCGCAAACGCCCAATTGGAATCTCGACTTGCGGGGGCGAGATGTCGCTCCTAACGGAGCTTCTCAAATCTTTGAGATTGTTGCGCGCTATAAACATTTTGGCTCCTCCGGAGCCTGGCCCGGCGTCAAACTCATCAGGGCTACTTCGAAGGATCATCCAGAGGCTTTGGCGCGTCGAGTTTGTAGTCGCCAACATCCCCCGAAAAGTGTTTGTAGTCGCTCCATTCAATAGTCTGGTTATAGTCACCGCCGCCAAATAGCAACACCTTGATGGAAAGATTGATTTGCGCCAGGCGCGGCAGCCAAACACCTTCAACCATTCGCGTCTGCTCCATCACAACTGCAGCGCCAGGTCGCAAATTGACCAGCAATCCGCCGCCCATCTTGAACCCTTCCGCGAGCCTTGCTTCGAGTCGCATCACCTGCTTATCCGCCGGATCGATCCAAACTACGCCGACGAGTTTTGAAATCAAATCCTCCTGGCGATTACTCGATGTGAAACCCGGACGCGGACGAAAATCGAAGACCACCGCCTCCCGATCGCGGAAACGCTCACGCCGCGGCGAGACAAACTCGCTGACCCGCAGGAATCCGGAAATATCCAGGTCATCGTCATCCTCGCTCTGTGAGTCTTTCTTCTTCCTCCGTTCCGCTCGCCGCTTTTCTACCTTCTGCGCGTCTTTGTCCTTGTCGCGTTCGGCCCTGGCGAATTCTTCCTCAACTCGCTTCTGCTCCTTATCGGCGCGTTCGCCAGATAGCGGAACTCCGTTTTCACTTAGCAGCTTCATAACCGGCTCACGATGCGGAAGCGGAAACACTTCAAACACCTTGACCGTTTCCTTCTTGAGTTCCCCCTTGCTGTTTATCTCTCGTGAAGTTTCCTTCTGCACGAAGGAATATTCAGTGAAGCGCTGCTCCAGTTGATCCTGATTCTGCGACACTTCGTGAAGTAACGCGGCAACGTCCAAGGCCTCGGTAGCTGGCGGCGGATCGAATGCGGAATCGGCCACTCCGGTGTTGTAGCTTACTTTTTGCAGCAGGAACGTGAACGCACCAGAGCCGCCGTTATCTACGCTCACGCGATGAGGTTCGAGAATATTTACTTCAGAACGATAGTCTGCAAAACGCGTGGTGCTCTTGCGCGCATCATCCTCGATAGCCAGCAGGAGCTTCGTAGTCTGGCTGAACAGGTAACGCAACCGCGCGCCACTGCGCAAAGAGAACTCGACTACGTAAGCTGGTCCAGCTTCACTGGACTGCAAAGCGAGCACGCGGGACAAGACGTTGTTCTTCTTGAGGTCGAGCAAATGACTAGCGTCAAGCACGGCCTGCAGCCTCGCCGCCGCGGCTTCGGCATCGGTCAGTGTGTGCGGCTGGCCATCAAGGCCATGCGTCCACGCCGACCTGGAAGTTGCAGCTGATACAATTCGACCGTTTCCAAAACTCAATTCTGAGCGTACTGATGAGGGGGCCTTGGTTTGTGTCTTCGCAATTTTTACCGGGCTGTCCTTGACTTGAATCTGCCATTCGTAAGTAGCGTCGCGAATCGTTGCGATGCGCTTCTTGCCACCGATGGCTTTTAGGTAGCTGTCGACAATCTTTTCAGCCGACGGCAACTTCGCTCGCACAGTTTCTTTTTGCGCCTGCAGCGATTGTGGATGACTGAAAAACAGTCCTACGCAGAACGCGGCGCACAAGGCGCTCCGATAAATATTCAACTGAGCATTCTCATCGACACCGGCGATCACGTTTTGTTTGCGGGTTTCTCCCATTTAATGCGCCAACATTCGCTTTTCCAAGAAAGGACAGGCAGGAATGCCTGTCTACTTCTTCGTTGAACCCGACTTCCCCTTCTTGCGTTTCTTTTCTACTTTCTTGTGCGCAGCCGCGGTCACCTCCGCCAGGCGTTCAGCTTGCGTAAGTTGCTTGCCGCCGCCTTTTTGCTTACCACCGTGTTCCTGTTCAGTCATCTCGCCCTGATGCTTGTGAAACTCAAATTCGTTTACCTGTCCCTGAGCGCCAACCTTCGTGGCGTCGAGGTTTCTCATCTGTTCTCTGCCCATGTCGTTCCTGTCCTCCCGTTTGTTATTCGCCTGCTTGACACTGCAAACTTCGCGTTCGTATAGTGCAATCTCGCACGCGCAGACACCTGTTCATGTGACTACATCCAAAGCCGGCTTAGCTCAGTTGGTAGAGCGTCTGATTCGTAATTAGGAGGTCGCCGGTTCAACTCCGGCAGCCGGCTCCAACAAAAATCCAACACGCGGAAACAGTATAGGTACCAAAAGGAAGGGCGGTAAAGTCTGCGGTTCTTCCGTAGCGAAGGGGCGCCTGCGCCAATTTGGTTTCTTCTCGCGATGTGGTGATACTTCCAGCGATGAGACTTACTCCCGAACAGGGTGCGCAATATAACCGCGATGGCTTTCTGGTTGTAAGCGACTTCGCCGATATTGCTTCATGCGATGCGCTCCGAGCGCGCGCCGCCGAATTGGTCCATAACTTTGACCCTGGCGGTCTCGTCTCGATCTTTTCTACCAAAGAACAAAATCGCCGGCGCGATGACTATTTCCTCAACTCCGGCAACAAAGTTCGTTTCTTCTTTGAGGAAGATGCGTTTCTTACTGATGGCACGCTCAAGCAAGACAAGGAACAATCCATTAACAAGATCGGACACGCGCTTCACGATCTCGATCCGGTTTTCAGCGAATTCTCACGCCGTCCTGCAGTCGCCGAGGTAATCGCCGATCTCGGCATCAATCATCCGCTGCTCCTGCAGGGCATGTACATCTTCAAGCAACCGAGGATTGGCGGCGAAGTAATCTGTCATCAAGACAGCACTTTTCTTTACACTGAACCGCAGTCGATCGCCGGCTTGTGGTTAGCGCTCGAAGACGCGACGATTGAGAACGGTTGTCTCTGGGCCATTCCGGGTGGCCACACCAGCGGGTTGAAATCGCGTTGGTTAAGAGACGCGGCAGGCGCAATGATGTTTGATATTTTTGATTCCAGTCCGTGGCCGGAAGAGAAACTGGTTCCGCTCGAAGTGAGCAAAGGTAGTTTGATAATTCTCAATGGTCTGCTGCCGCACAAGAGTCTCGCTAACCGCTCGTCCAAATCGCGCCACGCCTACACGCTGCATGTGATCAGCGCCGACTGCGATTATCCGGAAACCAACTGGCTGCAACGCTCGCCCGAGTTGCCGCTGCGAGGCTTCTGAATTTGGAGCGCGGCTAGATCGGCGCCGCTTTGGATTCTGGAGTCGTCAGGGGTTGCCCTATCCAAAGCGGCGTCGCGCCTCGCTTGTCTCCGCACATGTTTGCGCAGCGATGGAGGCAGACAGACCAAAACTGCCCCAAGTCCCAACAAAAACAGCTATTTTAGTTAGATTGCCGCAGGAGTCCGCGGAAGATTCCCTGAACTCTGACGTTGTTGGCGGGAACTCTGATGGATTCCATTTGGGGATTGGAAGGACGCAGCTCAACTTCGGGTCCGTGGCGATAGAGACGCTTCAGAGTGGAAGACGTTTCCTCAACCAGGGCAACTACTATCTCGCCATCGCGAGCGAATTCTCGGTCCTCGATTAGGGCAATATCTCCATCGCAAATGTGCTCGTCGATCATCGAGTCGCCTTGCACTCGTACCGCGTAAACTTTTTCCGGTCGCACTCTTCCCAGCATGAAACGCGGCACCGAGATCGTCTCGCGCGCCCGTGCAATTTCAATCGACTCGCCCATAGTCTGTATAGGCTCACCGGCTGCGATGAATCCCATCATGGGAACCTCACAAAGCAAATCGGAAGCAGGTAACTCTTGTTGATTAATTACAATCTGCGAAGAGCTGCCTTTGCGAATAATCGTAACCAAACCAAGACGGACCAGCGCCTGAATATGTTTTCCAACTGTCGCGCGCGACTTAACCCCAAGATGTTTGGCGATTTGCGTGTAGGTCGGTATGTAACCGCGCCGCTCGAGAAAGCTGACAAGGTAGTCGAAAACTTCCTTCTGTCGTTCAGTGCGTGGGAGTCTCGAGAGCATAAGTTCCAATCAATCGATTTCGCTTGCAATACTAAAAGTGAGCGGCGCACCCCCCTGAAGTTAGCGGGCATTCTATGGCGCGCAAACAAAAGCGTCAAGTCTCTTGTTGCACGCCATAGACGTGTCCGACTAAGTCCTACTTATGCTCTCGCGGTGAGTAGCGCGCGAGTGTTCGCGGAAAGATGCGAACTCCGGCCGGCATCTGCGTCAGTGTCATCGAGCTGTTGGTCAAAACTTCCTTTGCTTTCATGTCGTAAACAGCTTCGTTGAGATCGTTGTCAGGACTGATCACCGCCCCCTTGAGCGCTGCTCCTATGAAAGCTCCCTTGCTACGAGAGTAGGAAAGAATACCGGCATCCAACGTTAGGTTGGTAGAGGCGGCCGCTTCGCGTCCGACTGGTCCAGCTGCCACGCCCACCTCGCCGCCCATCTCAAACTTATCTTCCAACAGACCCTTGATGCCCGCGTCGTTCATTATTAACAAAACGTAATCTGTCTTCGTGGCTCCAATCTGCGCGCCGAAACTTCCGCCGCTCAAATTGAAGAAGGCCGGCGCTGTCCAGCCATTCCGCGTTCGCTTGCTGATTACACCCTGGCCCCCTTTGCCGCCGAAGATGAAGGCCGCCTTGATTACGCCGGGAAACACTGCAATTGCTTCGGCCTTATTGAGTAATTCTTTGGGAATTGCCTTTTCCCGGACATTCATAATCTGGGTAAAAACCTCGGCCGCCTCCTGTGAATGTCGCGTCGCATCCGCTAGTCTTGATTTCTTCTTGGCCGATACCAGCGGCGCCGAAAACGCCAGTAACAACGCTGCAGTCAAAACACCAATCGCCGTTCGTCGAATCGAAAATTTCATAATCACTCTCCTCGCTAAGTTGTGGAATAACGGCAAACGAACAACCCGGGGGAGCTAGCCAACCTTGAGCTAAGTTTGCGTCGTTTCGCGTAGTTCCGATACTACACCCCCGCATCGCTTAGTGGTAGCAGGCGACGAAACAAATCGCGATTCTAAACTATCAACCCCAGGCTCAAGCAACGGATTTTTATCTCATCCAAAGCGTCTCATTTTTGTACTCGTAAGATCCGGCTGCCGAATCAGGATCCGACCATCATGCCGCAGATAGGATCGATTCTGGCCGACATTAGCGCGTCGGACTGGTGAAACTCATGAGTCCTATGCATCTCGTTCAAAGCGTGGGGCGGCGCAAACTCGGATCAAGACCTTCTCGAAGCTGTCCGATAATATCGCACGGGCGAGCGTTCGCATTCTTCCTCAAAACGGGAAAGCGGCGGAGAACCTTCCCCGCCGCTTTCAACTCGGACTTGCTCAGCGCTTTCGTTTACAGCATGCCGGCGCGAGCCTGTTTCGCGCGAGCGGCGCCAATCGCTGTCTTCACGTCTTTTTCCTCTTCGGGTGGCGGCAGCACCGCCGGCAGGCCGAGCGATTCGATCCAAAGCTCCCTGGCCCAACCAGTCGTGTGATAAAGATGCTCATCCTCCTGGTCCTCGACTTCTTCATGCGCCGCTTTGAGCGCCTTTCCTTCTTGACCCTTCAGCTTCTTTGACGCTTCTCCGATGAGTTCCCAATTGAGATGGTCCTTCGTCTCGGCACTGACCACACACTCAGCCGCCACCAGCTGCGCGGCCGCGGGCTCGCCTGCACTTAGCGCCATCTCCATCGCCTTCACGAGCGACTCGCCAATGTGACGTACGACTTTGCGTCCCGGTGTCTCGACGTCCAGGTCCAATCCGAACGTTTCCATCACGCCCTGCACGATCTGCACGTGCTTCAGAGTTTGCTCCAGGTATTTTTCCCACTCCTCCTTCAACTCGTCATTAACCGCGCACTTAATGGCAGTGGTGTAGACCTGTACTCCACCCAACTCAGTCTCCAAAGCCTGATACAAAAGTTCACTTACTTGTTCCGGTTTCATAGTTCCCCCCTGTTGATTTGCTGTTGACTAGAATCCATACAACCGTTGCCCGATTTCCAGGGCTACGTGCAACTGTTGTATTGTTTTGGTATTCACAACTATTCCGAATACAGGTTTGGCAAATACCAGGCCAAGAGGATCGTCGCAAAAGAACAAAGGGAGCACGGGGCCCCCACAGCCCGCGCTCCCTTTTTGCCCCGGGTTCATTCGGCACAGGGTGCAGAACTTACCCTATCAACCTTCATTCTTCACGCGCGCGCGGTCTAATCTCTAGTTTCCAATTCATTAGGACGATTGTCGGGAAGTAGGGTGGTGTAACAACTGCCCGCGCAGCTTTCTTTCGCATCAACGCGTATAGATATACGAAGCGCGGGCCCGCACAGCCACCTGCTTGCGATTTACTTTCACTCTTATCTTTCTCAAGCCAGCTCGTCCAGGTTCACTCGGCTCGTAGCCGAGGACATACTGGCGGCGTAGTTCGTTCGCAACTTCCACAAACGACTGCTTGATCGCATTCATGTCGCCGCCCTTGAAGTAACGCCCTCCTGTTTTCTCGGCCAACTGCTGCAGATAGATCTGTGGCGGCGCTTGGTGCCTCAGCGGACTCAAGTCGCCGTATTGCACCGTATAGAAAACAGTATCCGACTCCTCAGCCTCACGGAGCGTGCCCTTCATCGTTGCCTTACCCCAGGTGTTCTCGCCGTCAGTGATAAGGATCACGGCCCTACGTGTCGCGACCGGCTTCAGTGCGCCGAGCCCGAAGGCAACCGCGTCATACAACCTCGTGCCCATGTTAATCGGGCCGGGTTCGATTCGATCAATCGCCGCGTCAAACAATTTGGGATCGTTGATGCCTGCGGCGGTGAGCGGCTTTATCTCACCATGAAAATAGATCGGGCGGATCGTGTCGGCAGGCCGCAATTGTTCGACAAAGGCTTTGGCCGCACCTTTGATTTGATCGATGAACGGCGCGGTCGAACCGCTGGTGTCGATTAAGAGGACGACGGAAAACGGTTGGTCAACATTGCTGAAGTGAACAATCGTCTGCTCCCTGCCGTCCTCGAAGACGCGGAAATCCTGCTGGCGCAGGTCGACAACGTATTGCCCGCGACGGTTGATAACGCTGACCGGAACCGAAACAAGATTCGCCGAGATGCGCAACACTTCCCCCTCGCCGACTTCCTCGACTGGGTGTCCTGCTGCCGGCGCTTGGTGCTCGAGTGCGTTCGGCGCCGACGGTGTTGGAGAGGGAGTGGGCGACTGCTGCGCGCTCAGGCTAAGTAGAAGCAGGAAAGTAAGTGGATATGCGTGGTTCATTCTTCAAATGCGAAAAACTCAACGTGCCCGCAGCCTGGGCAAACGTACATCTCAAGGCCCTGGTGACCAACAAACAATTCTCCCAAGTCCATCCAAGCGCTCCGAAGTTCGGACCCTCATGAAACTTCCTGATTCCGGAGTGCTTCTGAATATTGCCGCAACGCAAACAACTCATTGGCTTGTGCTTCTTGTTGACCAAAGCCTGGGGCTGATCATCTTCACCACCGGCCACGCGAGGGCTATCGGCAATCCTGCGGCCGCCCCTGGTTGTCTGGCAATCCAGCAAGCCTCAAAGTGATCTTCAATCTCTTCACCCATGATATGCAGTTCCACATTTCATTCTCGCAGCCTTCCGCGAATTTAAGTTGGTCGATATTAACGGCAACGGACTATGCCACCAAATCCATAACTCGCGGTATCATGAATGTCAGGTTGATAGTTGAGAGGAACGCGCATGACAAGGCATTTCATATTTGTATATGGCACTTTGCGGCGTGGCGGTGTGCGCGCGATGCCGGACCTCTTTCCTAATTCAAGGTTTGTTAACGAGGCACAAATAGGAGGCAGCCTCTATGATTTGGGGGCATTTCCTGGTTTGCTGCTTAACGAATCGAACTCGTTAGTTATCGGCGAAGTGTACGAAATAGATGACGAGATTCTGTACAAGCTGGATGAGATCGAAGCGTCAACCCATTACTGGCGGAAGCAGGTTGAAATCCCCGTCGGAAATAGCAAAGAGACTTGTTGGGTTTATGAATCAGACCGTCAACGCTATTCCTATGATGTATTGATTCCTTCAGGTGATTGGATTGAATATGCCCGGACGGACAAGGGGGAGCACAGATGACTAACCCGCTCCCGGCTGGCTGGCACAGCGTGACGCCGCGAATCGTCGTTCACAATCCGACCATGCTCGTCGAGTTTCTCAAGCATGCGTTTTGCGCGACGGGAGAGTTCCACGAAGATCGGCCAGCGCTGATCAGAATTGGCCATTCGCTCATCATGGACACGCCTTACGGCGAACGTCGTGGGATGGTGAAGGATCAGTGGGAAACGTTTGGCAGATCGCAACTCCAAAAGCATCCTGATTGTGATGCATCTCGCTGACCGCAAAATAACAAGCCAACAGTTTGCATTCGCGTCCACACGTTGACCGCGCGGTCAGCGTATGAGGAGTTAATCAAGGCTGGATACGACAAGCATCTGATCACTTGATG
>JBDUDV010000068.1:0-19941 GCA_040002755.1 Acidobacteriota bacterium
GCGTTGCATTGTCACCTTCAGACTGTCTGTCCGAAACGGAAAATATAAGGGTCAAGGCCGAAACTGTCAAGCGCAGGGGTAGGTTCAGATCTCCAGGACACGGAAAGGGCTACAAAGCTGTTTTGACTAGATGCCAGACTCCCCAAGCGACTCCCCCCAACACGATGAGTAGCAGAATCGCTACCGCCGCTACCGTCAACTTGAACTTCAAATAGCGATTCTTGCTGGGCGGCGCCAGCGAACTTTGGGGGAAATAGGGCGGCGGCGTATATGTTGCCATTAGTTACTCCTTACGTTTAGAACCGGGCATAGCTATTCTGATCCGAACTCGCCCCCTGCTATTGGCCCGGCGCCGTGGGCTTGTGCGGTTTTGGCTTCGAGTTCGATTTTGAATTCGAGTTCGATTTTGAGGTTGACGTGTTTGACTGCGGCGCGTCGCCGTTAGCGTTCTTCAGTTGGTCATCCTTCTGTTTCTTCAACAATCCTTCCTGATGCTTCTTACCGGACTTGATTCGCTCCACGCCTTCACGTGCTTCTGCCAGTGCATCCTCGGCGCGAGTGTTCTCCGGGTCAATCTGAAGCGATTTGGAAAAGGCGGCGGCAGCTTCGTCATACTGGGCCAACTTGCTGAGCGCGGTTCCCAGGTCGTAGTACATGTCCGCATCGTCGTCCTTTAGGTGCGTCGCCTGTCGATACTCCCTAACCGCCTCGACATATAGATGCAGTCCGGCATAAGCCTGGCCCATGTTGTAATGCGCTTCGGCATCGTCTTTGCCGTTCTCAGCGAAATACTTCTTATACTTCTCGACCGCTTTTTTGTAAGAGTCCTCGGCTTCCTGCTCTTTGCCAACAGCAACATAAGCGAGGCCCAGGCGAAAGTGAGCCTCGGGCAGCTCGGGATCTATTTTTATTGCCGCCTGAAGACTCTCGACCGCCTTTTCATCCTGATCATTCCGATAAAACACTTTAGCTTCCTCTATATAAGCACGCGACTGGGTTCGATTTTCCTCGGTGGTGTGGTTCCCTTCCACCGAGGCGTTGGTATTGCCGTTCACCGGCTTTTTCCGCGTGCAGGCACCTTGACCAACCGCCAGGAAAAAGATAAAGATTAAGGCAAATGATAACGAGCGTCTCATTCAGTTTCGAAGTTCAATCGGGCGAGACTCTGCAAGCGATCACTTATCTACTTGAATTCGGAGGGTGAGTCAAACGGGCTCTCCCCGTGAACCGCGGTCATCAATAATCATCGTGGGAGCTGTGGTCTGGGGGAGGACCTGGCGACAAACCGGACAGTTTCGGCGTGGGAAAAGGCGAGAGTTTGGGAAATCAACCGCCATTCCCTCTATTTTTCTATCAACTGCTTGTTCTAGATTGAGACCCGTCGGCCACTGGACTTTGAACTGTGCGGACTCGAAAAGAAACCGTAACACCGTAAAAGGAGTTGGAAATGTTCAGACACGAGCCTCGCCGGATTTCATCGCTCCTGCCGTTTGCGCTGGTAGGACTGTTCGTCTTTGCTGCCGTAGCTTCGGCCCAAAAGAAGGTGGTTGTAGAAGCCCGCGCTCTCACTCCGCCAAATCTTAGTTTAGCTGCCGAGCCCCGGGTGATCACGGTTTGCGAAGGTGCAGCACCCGCGGTCGTTCACCTGAACGCGCGCGCGACCTCCAACTACCCGATTAGTTATCGCTGGACGAGCAGCGCGGGCCGCATTTCAGGCGACGGTGATTCGGTCACCTGGGATCTTTCCGGTCTGCAGCCTGGCTACTACAAAGCCTCCGTGGACATCGCCACCGGCAGCGGCGACGAAGCCTGTCAGGCGTTTGCATCCACCGCCGTCCTTGTTAATCGCTGTCCACCGCCACCTACCTGTCCTAAGGTGGCGATCGAATGTCCGGATCGAGTGGTTGTCAACCAACCCCTGACGTTCAGATCCGTGGTTTCCGGCGGCTCGAACGTGCGACAAACCTACAACTGGATCGTTTCCGCCGGCCACATTGTCGAAGGCCAGGGAACCGACACCATCAAGGTAGACACAACTGGTCTGGCTGGTCAGTCAGTAACGGCAACGCTATCAATGGGCGGATACAATCTCGACTGCACTGCTACCTGCACCGTCCAGTTCCCCGTTCCGGTCGAATGTAAAAAGTTTGACGAGTTCCCCTCCATCGCCTACAACGATTTGAAAGCGCGTCTTGACAACTACGCAATCGAACTTCAAAACGATCCAACAGCGACTGCCTACGTGATCGTTTACCCAGGACAACGCGGTCGACCCGGCGAAGTGCAGAAGAACAGGACCCGCATCGTCGACTATTTGGTTAATTCGCGAGGTATCGGGGCGCAACGCATTGTGACTCTGGTTGGACCACCGCGAGATGCACTGCTGGTTGAGTTATGGCTCTGCCCACAGGGCGCGAAGCCTCCCGCAGGTGACCAGTAAAAGCCGACGGAGACGTTAGGTGCCTCCAGGAATGTAGGGGCATGCCGTGTCCCTATAATTTTGTCTATACCAGAAAAAGTCAGGCCGGCTCTTCCCTGACAATCTCCGTCGGCTGCTTGTCTTCACGCATTCCCTGAAATGACGGATGACGAATCAATCCATCATCCGTCCACTCCATAAACTCAACTTCTCCCACCAACCGGGGCTTGGCCCAGTGAGCTTCGCGCAGGCCGGGGTCTTTCGGTTTCACCGCAAACGGCATCGTTGTTTGCGACAGTCGATCAAGTTTTTTCTGTATTGCCAAACGTTGTTGGATGCTAAAGCCCGTCCCGACCCGGCCGGAATACACAAGTTTCCCCTTGTCATAGACTCCAAGGATCAGCGATCCAAATCCGGGAAAGTCTTTCTTCGAAGGCGTGTACCCGGCGATAACAAACTCCTGACGCTTGATACACTTCGTCTTCAGCCAGTTTCGATTCCGCGTCGATTCGTAAGGCGAATCCGCGAGTTTGGAAACGATGCCTTCAATACCGTATTCACAAGCTTGCTTGAAAAACAGCGCGCCATTTCCCTCCACGTGATCGCTGTAACGCAATGAACCCTTAACCTTCGTGCCGGCGAGCAACCGTTCGAGCACTGCCTTGCGCTGGCGCAAGGGAGTTTGCGTAAGGCTGTAACCATCCAGGTAAATCAGATCAAAAATTTCGAAGACAAACGCCGGAACTTTGTCGCCGCCTCGGCCCATCGACTGCTGCAGCTTTTGAAAACTGCTGCGGCCCGCCTTATCTACGATCACGACTTCGCCATCGAGTATGGCATTGACGGCGGGAAAGCCTTTCAAGGCTACCGCTAAATTGGGAAACTTCTCAGTCCAATCCTTGCCATTGCGGCTCCAAAAGCACACCTGGTCGCGATTCAAATGACAAACCATTCGGTAGCCGTCAAACTTCAACTCATGCAGCCACTCATCACCTGATGGCGGCTCGCGCACCAACGTCGCCAGTTGCGGTTGCAGAAATCCCGGCATGGCGGCTTTGCGCGCGCCGGGAAGGTTCTTGATCGGGCTACTTGTCAGACTCAACTTCCGTTCGCGCTTCCCAGAGGTGATTGCTTTCATTGCTTAGCGGCCCAGCTATCCAGGTCGAGCCAACGCCGCTTTGACCCATCGTAGACCTCGATACGATAAATAGGGTGAATTTCCCAAATGGAGCGGCGTTCCGGCGAGTGGCGTTCCGCAACTTTGCCACCGCTAAAGACGCACGGCTGATGGCTGGCATCATAAAATAACGGTCCGGTCAGACGCAGTTGTAGCGGACGAGTGTCAGTGCTCTGGTTTTCCACTACACGCTGCTTTAGCAAACCCGGTATCAATGCTTCGATTTCCGCTTTTTGGCCGTCATGAAATCTACTCCAAACTGCGGGTCGATAATGCGGACTGATTTCCGCAGTTACCGTTGTACACTGATCTCTTTTTGGATCCGCGTTTGGACTCAACGCGATGTGAATGTCGTTCCAGTCGAGTTCCGGATTGTCGCAATCGACCGCTTCACCGCGAGCTGGTCGCCCATCGGAGAGCTGGCTGTATTTCGTGTTCGCGTAGCCAGCATTGAAAGCGTAAGCGATTAGAGAGACCACGCTGCCTTCGCCGATCGGTTTTCCTCGCACCTGGATTAAATTCTGTAAACGAGTTCGGTCATCGGGATACTTTCCCTGTAACACAATCCTGTCGGCTGCAATCTGTCTTTCGCTTGCTTGCTGAAGTCGTGTGAAGTCGGAGAAGTTCAGCGGAACGGGAATGCCGCGGGCAAGGAAGTTGTTCTTGGCAGCGTTTTGAGCGTAGTGATAGACGTTGCCGTCTTCTTTGCCAGTGGCCGGACAACGCCGATCGATCTCATGTACCTCCGCGATGCGCGCAAACGGAAGTTCCTCAAGCGTTGTTTCGAATCTAGGTTGGGAACCCTGCTGGGCCCAAGCCATGCCAAACAGAGTCAGGGCCGCCAACAGGCCAAACACTTTACGCACGTGTCTTTTCATCCTTCATCACAAATCGTACCCATCTGCATTCGCGCGCCACGCCAGGGCAAACAGAATTGAACCGAACGCCGCGACGATTATCAAACCTTCAAAGGCAATATTCCAGCCATAATGTTGCACGAGTGCGCCGAGTCCCCAGCCCGAAAGCACCGTGCTCGCGTAGCCAAATATGCTGGTCAGCCCAATCGCGGTGGCGGCCGCTTTCTTCGTCGCCAGGTTCGCAGCTGCAACTGCAAGCAAACACTGCGGACCATAAATGAAAAATCCTGCCGCACCAAGTAGCGACGCCGTTGCCAGTTCGGACTGTCCGGGAATTTTCCAAAAAAGAAATACTGAAATGCCGCACAGGATCATGTAGATCAGGCAAACGCGAACCGCGCGTCCGCCGAAATATTTATCGGTCAACCAACCTCCGACAATCGCTCCAAACAAACCACAGAATTCAAAACCGCCCACCATCCAACCGGCGTGCGCAATCTTGATGTTTTTCGATTCCGTCAGTAGCGTCGGGCCCCAGTCGAGTACTGCATAACGAATGATGTAAACAAAAAAGTTCGCGAATGAAACTATCCAGATGTACTTGTTCCGAAAGACATGCTCGTAAACGAACAGTCTGAACTCCTCGTTCGACTCGCGCTTCGCGGTGCCTGCTTCTCTGTCCAGATTCGGACCAACTGCATCTCCAGCGGTATTGCCTCCCGTGCCCTCCACTTCCGGAAGGCCAACACTGGGCGGAGTGTCTGGTAATGTAAACCAAAGAAACACCGAGCACACCAGAGCGAGCGCGGCCGGAACGAAGAAGCAGAGTCGCCAGTTGATCCCGACCAGGTAACCGCACAAGATAACGATCAAGCCGCCGCCAATCGGATGCGACATGTTCCACAGAGAAAACTTCGTGGCGAGTTGCTTCGGGGAAAACCAGTTGGCCATCAAGCGGGCACAGGGCGGAAACCCCATTCCCTGAAACCAGCCATTCAAGGTCCAGATAATGCCCAGCGCAATCACCGTCGAGCTGAAACCGAATAGCACGTTGAGGATTGCGGACATCGCTAGTCCGCTCACCATCAACATGCGGGCGTTGGCGCGGTCGCCGAGAAAGCCGTTGGCAAACTTCGAAACGCCATAAAGCAGTCCGTGCATGGTGAGGAACAAACCGAGCTGAGTTTTCTGTATGCCCAGACTCTTTTCCATCACCGGCATCGCTATGCTGAGATTTTTGCGGACGAAATAGAACGTCGCATAACCGATAATGGAAGAGACCAGCACTCGCCTTTGCCAGCGACGATACTCGCTGGTGATCGTTTCCGGATCTGTTATTTCAAAGTCCGCGGCCGGCGCAGGTTGAAAAAGACTGGCAACACGCCCAAGGAAAGGTGTTGGTTTATCGCTCGGGGTTTCTGCGTTCAGCGTCATGGGTAATTAACGAAAGCAGCGAAAGAAAAGCGACTGAGATTAGTCCGTCGCTGTAGAATCTAGCAAGAACTTTGGAGTGCGCGGCGGCTGGACGCCGTGTTGTCTGTAGTCCGAACTCTAAGAGAGGCGCTGCCGCAAGGCAACCGCGAAGCCGCGAAATGTTTATGGCTGCCAGAATCCAGTCGATTACGTTCTTAGCGCAGCGACGAAGTCCGAAGGAAACGCATGCATGCTATAAACATTTCGTGCACTGCAAGCCATGACTCAACCAGAACAATCCGAAGTCGCCGCCGCCTATAACGACTGGGCCGAGAGCTACGATATCGACCAGAACCTTACGCGTGATTTGGCGGCGCAGACACTCAGGCAAGTTAAACTCAATCTCGACGGTCGCAAGCTGATCGAAGTCGGTTGCGGCACCGGTCGCAATACGGCTTGGCTGGCAGAGAGGGCCGCTGAGATCGTAGGGTTGGATTTTTCTGAAGCGATGCTCGCTCGGGCCAAAGTTCGAGTTAACGATCCACGCGTCAGTTTCGTTCAGCAAGATGCCCGAACAGCCTGGTCATTCGCTGATGCCTCAGTCGACGTCGTGATCGCAATGCTGATTCTGGAACATGTCGAGCACCTGGAAACTGTTTTTGCGGAGGCTGCCCGCGTGCTTCGAAGCGGTGGAGACTTCTTTCTTTGCGAGTTGCACCCGATGCGCCAACTAGGCGGCGGTCAAGCGCAGTTCTGCAATGCGAGAACGGGCGAGCATCAACTCGTAACTGCATTTCTCCACGGTGTGTCGGATTACGTGAACGCAGCCCTGGCCCTGGGATTCGAGCTACAACACCTCGGTGAATGGCGCGACGTAGCGGCTCCCATCAATAGTCAACCGCGGCTGCTATCGCTGCTGTTCCGCCGCAGGTAGGCTACGCGGCGAAAAGTGAACGCAGAAAATCCTTGGTGCCCTCGGGTCCAGTTAATTCCAACCAGAGCGGACCGTTTGCCGGTTCAAGGCGCATATTGAATCGCAGAAACGGACAGCACGCGCGTTCGAAAGTGATCAGTTGGGCCAACTCGGCGATCCAGGTTCCCGCGGACGGAAAACGATAAGCATAACCAGCATCGAGTTCTTTCGTTTCCAGCAAAGCACTCTTGAAGATATCCAGCAGCTCAGACCGGCGTCTCTGAAAATCCGGGTCAGTGAGCTGGCAGGCGATTAGTAAGTCCGTGGGCGCCATAAGTATTGCAGCATTTTAAGACAAAAAGACCGCCGCGGTAATCCACGGCGGTCTCTTTAGTAGGACAGGCGTTTCCCCCGGTCATTTATTTTCGCAGGGTTGAGCCTGGGAGCGCTGAGACAGGCAGGAATGCTGCCCTATTCTCCCTCAGCTTCGCCATCAGCTGCGGCGGCAACCAGCGGCTCGCGCACCGGCGGCGCAGTGATCTCCTGACCACCAACGATGTCGGGAAAATCGTCAAGGTCACGCTCGCGAGCTTGTTCGATTGTCTCGTCGCGCGCGATCTCCACGTTGCGGTAATACTCCATGCCGGTACCGGCAGGAATCAACCGACCCATGATGACGTTTTCCTTCAAGCCGCGCAGATAATCGATGCGTCCCGAAATGGCCGCCTCGGTCAGCACCCGCGTGGTTTCCTGGAACGAGGCTGCTGAGATGAAAGAGTCAGTCGACAAGGAAGCCTTAGTGATACCGAGCAACAGCGGCTCGGCCTGCGAAACTTCGCCGCCATCCTTGTTAACGCGCTCGTTTTCATCGGTGAAGCGAAACCTATCAACTTGTTCTTCAAGAAGAAAGTCAGTGTCGCCAACTTCCTTAATTTTCACCCAGCGCAACATCTGCCGCACAATTACTTCGATGTGCTTGTCGTTGATGTTTACACCCTGCAGGCGGTAGACCTCCTGAATCTCGTTGACGAGATACTCCTGCAAGCGCTGCATTCCGAGCACGCGCAGAATATCGTGTGGATTCAGCGGGCCATCCATCAGGGCTTCGCCGGCGCGTACGCGATCGCCTTCCTGCACGTTGATGTGCGTACCGCGTGGAATGTCGTAATCCCGCTCCTCAGCGTCGTCGCCCGTAACAATCAACTTACGTTTGCCCTTGGAAATCTCACCAAGTTTAACGACCCCATCGATTTCAGACATGATCGCCGTTTCGGATGGCCGGCGTGCTTCAAACAACTCAACCACGCGCGGCAAACCACCCGTGATGTCCTTGGTCTTGGTTGTTTCGCGCGGAATCTTGGCGATGATATCGCCGGGCTCCACGTCTTCGGCATCGACCACCATCAGGTTCGCCCGCACCGGCATCTGGTAAGTCTTCAGCATCTTGTTGCTGGCGCTGCGAATTTCCAGACGCGGCTGCTTCTTTTCGTCGGGCGAGTCTTTCACGACCATGCGCGACTGTCCGGTAACTTCGTCGACCTCTTCATCGAAGGTGACGCCCTCTTTCAGGTCCTGATACTTAACGTGTCCGGCAACTTCCGTCAGAATCGCGAAGGTGAACGGATCCCAGGTTGCCAACAACTGATCCTGAGTAACACGATCGCCGTCTTCGACGAGAATGTGCGCACCGTAAACAATCTGATAACGCGCCGCTTCGCGACCGCGATCGTCGATGATTGTTAGCGAACCGTTGCGGTTCATAGCGATGCGTTCGCCCTTGCGGCTCTTGACCGTCTGCAGGTCAAGATACCTAATCGTGCCGTCCTGGCGAGCTTCGTGTTTCGAAGACTCCTCCAGGCGCGCCGTGCCGCCGATGTGGAAAGTGCGCATCGTGAGCTGCGTGCCGGGCTCGCCGATTGACTGCGCGGCAATAACCCCGACCGCTTCGCCAATCTCGACCGGCCGTCCCGTTGCCAGGTTCCTGCCGTAGCACTTGATGCAACAACCGCGACGCGATTCACAGGTCAACACCGAGCGAATACGCACGCGCTGTACGCCGGAACGTTGAATCTCCGACGAAAGGTCTTCGTCGATCTCCTGATTGGATTCGACGATCACTCGACCTTCAACCGGATCGATGACGTCTTCGAGAGCGATGCGACCGACGATGCGATCGCGCAACGATTCGATCTCCTCGCCGCCTTCAATAATGGCGCTGGCGGAGATGCCCCGCAGCGTGCCGCAATCCGGCTCGCTGATGATTACGTCCTGCGCAACGTCGACGAGACGACGGGTCAGGTAACCCGAGTCAGCTGTCTTCAAAGCCGTGTCAGCGAGACCCTTGCGCGCGCCGTGCGTGGAGATGAAGTACTGCAACACGTCCAGGCCTTCGCGGAAGTTTGCCTTAATCGGCGTCTCGATGATTTCGCCCGAGGGCTTGGCCATCAAGCCGCGCATACCGGCCAACTGGCGAATCTGCTGCGCACTGCCTCGCGCTCCGGAATCGCTCATGACCAATATTGGATTGAGCTCGCCTGAAGACTTCTCGCGCTCGTCCATCGCCTTGAACATTTCCTTCGCGACTTTGTCAGTAACTTCAGACCAGATCGCGATGACCTTGTTGTAGCGCTCACCGGAAGTGATAACACCGTCGAGATATTGTTGTTCGACCGCGATAACGTCCTTTTCAGCTTTATCAACCAAAGGCTTCTTGGCATCCGGCGTGACTAGATCGTCGATGCCGATCGAGATGCCAGCCTTGGTCGCATAGAGGAAACCGAGGTTCTTGAGATCGTCGAGCATCTTCACGGTCATCTCGTGGCCGAGACGAATGTGCGAATAGTTAACGAGCGACTGCAGGCCCTTTTTCTTCAGCGTGCCGTTAAAGAACGGCAGGC
Organism: Acidobacteriota bacterium; assembly: GCA_040002755.1. Classification (GTDB taxonomy): domain Bacteria; phylum Acidobacteriota; class Blastocatellia; order Pyrinomonadales; family Pyrinomonadaceae; genus PSRF01. Next base: position 9,677 of record JBDUDV010000068.1, read on the forward strand.
CGGGCGGAATCGAATCGTTGAAGATGACGCGACCGACCGTCGTATCGATTACGCGCCGCACTTCTTCCTGCACCGCGGCACGAAGAATGTCCTGCGGATCGTGTTCCTGCGTCAGGTCGATCAAGTCGCCCTGAATGCGCAGCTTGATCGGGGTCTGCGTCGTTACTTCTTTGGCGTCAAGCGCCAGCAACACTTCTTCGAGCGACGCGAACACGCGGCCCTCGCCCTTCGCGCCGGGCTTGTCGCGCGTCAGGTAATAAATTCCGAGGACAATGTCCTGCGAAGGCACAGCGATTGGCTGACCGCTCGCGGGACTGAGAATGTTATTGCTCGAAAGCATCAACACAGCCGCTTCGATCTGCGCTTCCGGCGAAAGCGGAATGTGCACTGCCATCTGATCGCCGTCGAAGTCGGCGTTGAAGGCGGTACAGACGAGCGGGTGAATCTTGATCGCCTTGCCTTCAACCAGCACCGGCTCAAACGCCTGAATTCCCAGACGGTGAAGCGTTGGCGCGCGGTTTAAGAGCACGGGATGTTCACGAATTACTTCTTCGAGAATGTCCCAGACCACCGGCTCCTGGTGTTCAACCATTTCGCGCGCCTGCTTGATAGTCGCAGCGTGGCCCTGCTTCTCGAGTTGGTTGTAGATAAATGGCTTGAACAACTCGAGCGCCATCTTCTTCGGCAAACCGCACTGGTGCAGTTTCAACTCTGGACCGACAACGATCACCGAACGTCCCGAATAGTCGACGCGCTTGCCAAGCAGGTTCTGACGGAAGCGTCCCTGCTTGCCTTTGAGCGTTCCACTGAGAGACTTAAGCGGGCGATTGTTGACGCCGCGCAACACGCGACCACGGCGGCCGTTGTCAAACAAGGCGTCAACCGCTTCCTGAAGCATGCGCTTTTCGTTACGCACAATCACTTCCGGCGCGCGCAACTCCATCAGCTTCTTCAGACGGTTGTTGCGATTGATAACGCGACGATAAAGATCGTTAAGATCCGAGGTGGCGAAACGTCCGCCGTCGAGCGGCACTAGCGGTCGCAACTCAGGCGGAATAACCGGAATGACATCGAGAATCATCCACTCCGGACGATTGCCTGATTTGAGAAAGCTGGTCGCTACTTTTAACCGCTTCGAATACTTGAGTTTTTTCTGCTGCGAAGTCTCTTCGCGCATGCGCTTGCGGAGCTCGATCGAGAGTTCCTCGACCTTCACCATCATCAGCAGCTCTTTGATCGCTTCGGCGCCCATCTTGGCGACGAAAGCGGCGGGGTAGTCGCGTACGAGTTCGCGATAGCGCTCATCCGTCAATAGCTCGCGCTCTTTGATTCCGGGAACGTCGCCCGGATCGATCACGATGTAGGACTCGAAGTAGAGGACCTTTTCCAGTTCACGCAGAGGAATGTCGAGCAGGTGGCCGATCCGCGACGGCAAGCCCTTGAAAAACCAAACGTGCGAACACGGGCTGGCCAGATCGATGTGGCCCAAACGCTCGCGACGCACTTTTGCCTGCGTCACTTCCACGCCGCACTTGTCGCAGATGACGCCGCGGTGCTTCATGCGTTTGTACTTCCCGCACAGGCATTCCCAATCGGCGACCGGGCCAAAGATGCGCGCGCAGAAAAGCCCGTCGCGCTCCGGCTTGAACGTGCGGTAATTGATCGTTTCCGGCTTCGTCACCTCGCCATGCGACCACTGCCGGATCTTGTCCGGTGAAGCCAGCGAGATTCTGATTGCCTCAAAGTCAGGAGCTAATTGCGTCTTCTCTTGTTGGAATCGAAACACGTGCACTCTCCATTTTGAAATCGGTGAGCAGTTAGCAGTGAGCCGTGAGCAGTTCACGTTTTCAGCGGCGCCTCAATGAGCAGTACATCCTACTGCTCACTACTCACCGCTTACTGCTTACTTTCCCTATCCTTCTACCACGCTCGTAATCAGCGCTTCGCCGACACCTTCTTCGTTGCCATCCCCGTTGCCCGGAACCTTCTTGGGGATTAGTTCGACGTCTAGGCAGAGCGACTGCAGCTCGCGCACAAGCACGTTGAACGACTCCGGCAAGCCCGGATCGAAATCGGCCTCGCCCTTGACGATTGCTTCATAAATCTTCGAACGACCAGCCACGTCGTCTGACTTCGCCGTCAGTAACTCCTGAAGAATGTGAGCGGCGCCATAAGCTTCCAACGCCCAAACTTCCATTTCTCCAAAGCGCTGACCACCGAACTGCGCCTTACCGCCGAGCGGCTGCTGGGTGATTAAGCTATACGGTCCAATCGAGCGAGCGTGAATCTTGTCGTCGACAAGGTGCGACAGCTTGAGCATGTAGATGTAGCCCACAGTCACCTTCTGCTCAAACGGGTCGCCGGAAAGCCCGTCGTAAAGAATCGCCTTGCCGGACTCGTTGATAATCTCCGGCAGACCCATCTCCGTGGCCTTGTCTCCAGCGAGTTTGAGTTTCTGCTTGATCTCGGCTTCAGTTGCGCCGTCGAACACCGGCGTCGCAAAGTGAACACCCAGAACGCGCGCTGCCCAACCAAGGTGCGTTTCCAGAATCTGCCCGACGTTCATACGAGAAGGCACTCCCAGCGGATTGAGCACGATCTCAACTGGAGTACCGTCTGGCAGATAAGGCATGTCCTCTTCCGGCAAGATACGCGCGATGACGCCCTTGTTTCCATGACGTCCGGCCATCTTGTCACCGACTGAAAGCTTGCGCTTCATGGCGATGAAAACTTTGACCATCTTAATCACGCCGGGAGCGAGTTCGTCGCCCTGTCGCAGCTTGGCAATTTTCTCCTCGTAAATGTCCGAGAGAATTTTGATTTGCCGTTCGGTGCGGTCCTCGTATTCCTTGATCTCCGCGCCAACGTCGACACGCGACGAAGCCATCTGCACTTTGCGCAGCACCTTCGCTTCAATGCCCTCGAGCATTTCGCGCGTAATGGTCACCGCTTTGGGAAGAACTACTTCGCGATTGACGGTCAAATCGGCGGAAAGCTTGCGTCCTTCGAGCAGCTCGCGAATACGCTGGTCGCGCTGTTCGCGCAGGATGCGAGTTTCGTCCTCGAGATCGCGTCGCAGCCGATCTTCCTCTTCCTGTTCAATGGCGAGCGAGCGCTGGTCCTTTTCCTGTCCCTTGCGCGTGAACACCTGAACATCGACGACCGTGCCGTCGATTCCCGGCGGCGAAACGAGCGAAGCGTCTTTTACGTCGCCCGCCTTTTCACCGAAAATTGCGCGCAGGAGTTTCTCTTCCGCCGTCAGTTGGGTTTCGCCTTTTGGTGTCACTTTGCCAACCAGAATCGAACCTGGCTTGACCTGGGCGCCGATGCGAATGATGCCGCTGTCGTCGAGATCGCGAAGCATATTTTCGCCGACGTTCGGAATGTCGCGCGTAATTTCTTCGGGACCCAGCTTAGTATCGCGGGCTTCGATCTCGAGCTCTTCGATGTGAATCGAAGTGTAGTAGTCGTCTTTGACGAGACGCTCAGAAACGAGAATCGCGTCTTCAAAGTTGTATCCGCGCCAGGGCATGAAGGCCACCAGCACATTACGACCAAGCGCGAGCTCACCCCGATCGGTACAGGGACCATCGGCGATGACCTGTCCTTTGGAGACGCGCTCGCCAACGTGAACGATCGGGCGCTGGTTGATGCAGGTGTTCTGATTCGAACGCTTAAACTTGATCAGCGTGTAGATATCAGCCGTCACCTCGCGCGAAATCGTACCGTCAACATTGTGATCGGCCTTGATGATGGCGCGCTCGGAGTCAACGTAGTCGACCACGCCGTCGCGCTTTGCCGTTACCACAGCGCCGGAATCGCGCGCCGTTGTCTTCTCCATGCCGGTGCCGATGTAAGGCGCTTCCGCTCGTAGCAAGGGCACCGACTGGCGCTGCATGTTCGAACCCATCAACGCGCGGTTAGCGTCGTCGTTTTCGAGAAACGGGATCAATGAGGCGGCAACCGAAACGAGCTGTTTCGGCGAGACGTCTACGTATTCAATATCTTTGCGCAAGGCCAGTATAAATTCTCCGGCTTTGCGGGCCGCGTTGCGGTCGTTGACGATGAAGCCATTCTCATCGAGGAGAATGTTGGCCTGACCGACGACATGCTTGTCTTCTTCCCAGGCGGTCAGATAAAAAGGCCACGGCTCAAAGTCCGCCTTGCGCGCGCCCGCGGCCACCTTCTTGTTAATCTTCTCGACCTCGTCAAGTGGTAGGTGCTCACCATACTTCAGCTTGGTGTCGCCGCCATTAAGCACGCGCACGTATTCGAGCACCTTGCCGTCCGTTACCTTCCGGTAAGGAGCTTCGATGAAGCCAAACTCGTTAATGCGAGCAAAGCAGGAAAGACTGGAAATCAAGCCGATGTTCGGACCCTCTGGCGTCTCAATAGGGCAAATGCGGCCGTAGTGAGTCGGGTGAACGTCGCGGACTTCAAAGCCGGCGCGTTCGCGCGACAGTCCGCCTGGTCCCAGCGCCGATAGCCGGCGTTTGTGGGTGATTTCCGAAAGCGGGTTTGTTTGGTCCATGAACTGCGAGAGTTGACTCGAGCCAAAAAACTCACGCACGGCAGCAGTCACGGGCTTCGCGTTGATCAGGTCGCGAGGCATTGTGGTCTGCATTTCCTGATGGATCGACATCTTCTCCTTGATCGCACGTTCCATGCGCTCCAGGCCGATGCGGAACTGGTTTTCGAGGAGTTCGCCAACTGCGCGCACCCGGCGATTCCCGAGGTGATCGATATCATCAGCCTGATACTCGGACGGGTTCTTGCGCATCTTCAACACGTAAGAAACGACTTCGTAAAAGTCTTTGGCTGAGAGCAGTGGATCGTTAATGCGATCCCGCTCGGGTTTGCCCATCTTGATGTTGAACTTCAGACGGCCGACGCGCGAGAAGTCAAACTTGCGTGGATCGAAGAACATCGCCTCCAACAGTTTGTAAGCGGTCTGTACGGTTGGGGGATCGCCGGGACGCATCTTCCGATAAATCTCCAGCAACGCATCTACCGGCTTCGTGATTACGTCCTTCTTCAAAGTCTGCGCAAGAATGGTTCCGATCTCGTCGCGCTCGGGGAAGAAGACTGAGAAACTATCAATGCCACCTTCTACGATTTCCTGCAGCTTGGCAGGCGTGATTTCGTTGTTGGCTTCGAGGATTACCTCGCCACTCTCTTTATTAACGACATCGGACAAAGCATAGGCGCCTTCAAATTGCGAAGTCTCCATTTCCACCTCGCCGATGTTTGCCTTGCGCAAACCTTCGAGCGCCGAAGTAGTTACTTTCTTCCCGACGCGAACGATTGGGTCAGGACCGCGTCCCTTAATATCAAAGTCTACTTTCATCCCGACCAGGCTCGTCGGACCCTCATCGGGCACCTGGATCATCAGGCGTCCTTTTTCAACCCGGAGCTCGTCAGTCACGTAAAGAGCTCGCAGGATGTCCTCATCACCAAACGATGCGTTCTTCACCCGGTCTTCAAGCGCCGCATCGCTTTTCACAAGCTTGCCGTCAATTTCCTTGCCGAACCAGAGACCCAGGGCGCGCAGGAAAATCGATGCCAGAAACTTGCGCTTGCCGACGCGAACGTAAAGCAGGTTCTTTTGATCGTATTCAAACTCAACCCAGGAACCACGGTAAGGAATGATTTTGGCGATATAGATCGCGCCCTTCTTGAAGAAGACGCCCGGAGAACGGTGCAACTGAGAGACGATGACACGCTCGGTGCCGTTGATGATGAACGTGCCGTTGTCGGTCATCAAGGGAATTTCGCCGAAGAACACTTCTTCTTCCTTGATGTCGCGAATCGAGAGCGCTTCGGTTTCCGGATCTTTATCGTAAACGGTAAGGCGAATTTTCACCTTGAGCGGAACGCTATAGCTCATGCCGCGTTCCTGACACTCCTGCTGATCGTGCTTGTGCTTCAGACCGACCGGCTCACCGCAGTTTTCGCAAAGCTGCGGGCGCACCGAGTTGAACGTGCCGCACTTGTGACAGAGCGTTTCACCTGCCGCAAGCGGATTGACCTTGATGGTGGAACCGCAATGCTTACAATTTGCGCGTAGGTAGTTAAGACCTTCGAGCCGTCCGCACTTGCACTGCCAGTTACCGATCTGATACTCGACAAAATCGAGGGTTGCTGTGCCGCGAAAATCAGAGATCGGGAAAACTGACTGAAAGACAGCCTGGAGTCCGGTGTTCTCCCGTTCTTCCGGCAGGAAATCCATCTGCAGAAAACGATTGTATGATTCTCGCTGAATTTCGATCAGATTCGGAATTCGCACCGCCGTCGATATCTTGGAAAAGTCGATGCGCTCAGGCGCCTGACTAGTGCGTTTTCCCAATCCTGTATTTGCTGAATGAAGCAGATTTCCTTGCATGAGAGGTCCCTCACGAGATTTTCGATTTGCGATCGCCGATTGCAGATTCGAGTTGGCGGAGGCATTGCGCCAATCAAAATCTCCAATCAAAAATCTAAAAATTACCTAAAGACGCCGAAGCGCGGTCAGAGCGCAGAATGCCCCGACCGCTTCATCACTTAAACGGCTGATTTCTCGTCGATTTTTTTCGGAATAACGCCAGCGCCTCAATACTCTCTTAACTTAACCACCAAGTTGCCGAGTGTCAAGCCACCAAAAAGGTAACGGGTACCAGGTGACGGAGCGCCGGACAACATGCCGGCATCCGACACCTGAGACCTATTACTTAACTTCGACAGTTGCGCCTGCGTCAGCAAGCTTCTGCCGGACGGTTTCGGCTTCTTCTTTAGAAACGCCTTCCTTCACCGGCTTCGGCGCCGCTTCGACGAGATCCTTGGCTTCTTTCAAACCAAGCGCTGTCACTTCGCGAACAACTTTGATCACGTTGATTTTGTTGCTGCCGATAGCTTGTAGGATAACGTCGAATTCCGTCTTCTCTTCAACCGGTGCTGCGGCTTCGCCGCCACCACCCGCTGCCGGAGCCGCCACTGCTGCCGCCGCCGCTGAAACGCCGAAAGCTTCCTCGATCATCTTCACCAGTTCGGACGTCTCCAGAAGGCTTTTCTCCTTCAGAGCATCAAGTATTTCCTGATTTGAAAGTGCCATGATTACCTTATCCTCCTCAAAGGGTTCCTGTGTTGCTGTCTGTTTCTATGATTCGCAGCAGGAGAACCCACGGGACCCTTTTCAAGTTACTGCATCGCAACTGGAAAACTGTCCGAAGCGCCTCGGCGATCTGACCTATCACCGCGCTCGTTCCGCGTCCGGCCTGTGCTCACTCTTGCTGAGATCAAACGGTTTCGATCTCAAATCCCCACGCTGAAACTCAAATTCGAACTAACTCTGAGCGGCTTCTCCGCTCTTTTGATCGCTGACCTGCTTAAAGACGATAGCCAGGTTGCGCGGCACTGCCGACAACACGGTGACCAATCGCTGCGCCTGCGCGTTGAGCAGAAACATGACCTTCGAAATTAACTCTTCTTTCGATGGCAGGCTGGCAATTGCTTCGACATCTTTTAAGGCAACGACGTTGCCCTCTACGATGCCGACCTTGAATGTAAAAATATCCGGGTTCGCTTTGGTGAACTTGGCAATTGCTTTTGAAAGACCCACCGGATCTTCCTTGCTGATTGCCACCGCAGTGACGCCCTTAAACTGGTCCGTTGCCTTTTCCAGCGCGGTGCCCTCAGCGGCCTTGCGTGCCAGCGTGTTCTTCACCACTCCGTAGCTCACGCCCGCCTCGCGCAATTGATTGCGGAGCTCCTGGTCCTTGGGAACAGTCATGCCCTGGAACCCGACCAGCATCGCCGCCTTAGCGTTCTTAAACTGCTCGGTGAGAGCTGCCAAATCCTTTTGTTTCTGTTCTCTATTCTTCATTTGTAGCTCCCCACTTATTTGACGCCTATTTGACGTACGCCGCTTCGTCGATCAAAACGCCAGGACTCATCGTGGCCGCCAGGTTGACCTTCTTCACATACTTGCCCTTGGCGGTCGAGGGTTTCGCCTTGACTACGGCCTCGAGCAGCGAGCGAGTGTTGTCGCGAAGCTTGTCGGCTTCGAACGAAACCTTGCCAACGGGGACGTGAATAACGCCCGTCTTATCGACGCGATATTCAACCTTACCGGCTTTGGTTTCTCGAACGGCGGTTTTTACATCGAACGTTACCGTGCCGGTTTTAGGATTCGGCATCAGACCCCGGGGGCCGAGCACTTTTCCTAAACCGCCCACGAGTCGCATCATGTCGGGAGTCGAGACAACGGCATCAAAATCGAGCCAGCCGCCTTTGATCTTGTCGACCATGTCCTCGCCGCCAACAAAATCCGCGCCCGCTTCTTCGGCTTCTTTGATCTTGTCGCCTTGAGCAATCACGAGGACCGTCTTCGACTTGCCGAGACCATGTGGCAGAACGATGGTGCCGCGCACCAGTTGATCGGCCTTGCGCGGATCGACCCCCAGCCAAACCGTCAACTCAACTGTTTCGTCAAACTTGGCAAATGCTATTTCTTTAACTTTCGCGACCGCCTCATCAAGATTGTACTTGCGCCCAACCTCGATTTTCTCAGCCGCTAAATTGTATTTCTTTCCGTGCTTCTTCATTTCTTTTCTCCGAGGTGCATACGAGAATTTCGGATTGCAGATTGCGGAATGCTGATAGCCTTTCGCACAAATGCATCTCTAATCCCTCCCTCTCAATGCGATTCGGACGTCGAAACCATTCCACAATCCGAATTCCGCAATCACTCAATCGTTAGCCCCATCTGCCGGGCCGTTCCCGAGATTGTCTTTATCGCCGCTTCCAGACTCGTGGTGTTTAGATCCTGAATCTTGGTTTTGGCAATCTCTTCTATCTTGGCCTTCGAGATTGTCCCAACCTTCTCGCGATTGGGCTTGCCCGAGCCCTTGGAAATCCCCGCTGCCTTCTTCAACAAATCCGCCGCCGGCGGGGTTTTGGTTTCAAAGGTGAAAGAGCGATCGGCATAAACTGTAATCACAACCGGAATCTTCAGGTCCGGATCCATCTGTGCGGTCTTAGCGTTGAACGCCTTGCAGAACTCCATGATGTTGACGCCGTGCTGGCCGAGCGCCGGGCCGATAGGCGGCGCCGGGTTGGCCTTGCCCGCGGGAACCTGCAGTTTGATGTAGCCTGTTATTTTCTTTGCCATTTTTAGTAAACCGTGAATCGTGAATCGTAAATTGTGAAAGGCGTCGGACCTAAAAAGCTCTATTCACAGTTTACGATTTACGATTCACTTCCCTTCACTCCTCTTCCGCAAACGTCACCTTCTCAACGTCGAGGAAGTTCAACTCTACGGGGGTCGATCTTCCGAAGATCGTAACGGTGACCTTCAGCGTAGACTTGTCTTCGTTAACTTCTTCAACCTTGCCGGTAAAACTCTGAAACGGTCCCGATTTGATTCGGACCGTCTCGCCCGCCGCGTAAGAAAACTTCGGCTTTGGCTTCTCAGCCGCTTCCGTCACATTGTGAACGATCTGGTCGACTTCCTGCGGCGTCAACGGCGTGGGGTTGTGCCCTCCAACAAAGCCGGTCACCTTCGGCGTCGACTTGATCATGTGAAACACGTTGTCGGGGATGTGGCCACGCTCATCGCATTCGATCTGCACCAGCACATATCCGGGATAGAACATGCGCGATGATTCGATCCGCTTGTTCCCGCGCATTTCTACGACAGTCTCGGTCGGCACCAGCACTTCCGTGATCTCTGCCTGCAGATCGGTATCACGGACGCGCGCCTTCAGGCTGTCACGAACTTTCTTTTCGTGTCCCGAATACGTATGAAGTATGAACCACTGCTGCATTAAGATTGCTTCCTTGTCGCCTTCAGGCTGTTCCGGTCATCCAACCTATTAGATGTCTAAGTTGATCCAACAGAAACGCCCACACGCGATCCACCAAGAACAAGTATATTGCAAAAAAGATCACGGCGATGAGCGTGATAATTGTCGTGTTCTTGACCTCTTTAGCCGAAGGCCACGACACGCGCTTCATTTCGGCGCGTACATCGCGCAAGAACTGCCCCAACCGGCTGAGCGGACCAACCCTCGGTCCACTCAGTCCACGCTCTCGGCGAACCCCCTTGCCCTCGGCGTCTTCGCCAAAGCGCGCGGCACGTGGAGCGGGAGTACCTGGGTTCTCAATATCATCCATAATCGATTGACTCGACCGACTCGCTTCTTCTCAACTGCTGGCAGGGGTACCAGGATTCGAACCCGGACTTTCGGTTTTGGAGACCGACGTGCTAACCGTTGACACTATACCCCTCC
>JBDUDV010000069.1:0-19156 GCA_040002755.1 Acidobacteriota bacterium
ACCTGCTGACGCAACAAAGTAAGTTTCATAACCTCAGCGAGTTTTGGCCAATATTTATTATTTCCCTCACCGGCATGATCGGATTTTGGGCCACCCTGTCACTTAACATGCCTGACTTTACGCGGTTCGGCCATAGCCAAAGAGAACAGGCCATTGGGCAAGTGGTAGCATTGCCAACCACAATGACAGTTTTTGCCGCCATGAGCGTGGTGATCACTTCAGCGGCTTTGGTGATCTATCCCCACATGAAGATGGAAGAGCTGTGGGATCCGATAAAGCTCGTCGGCCAGTTTCATAGCGTTCCGGTCATCGCTATTTCGATGTTTACGGTCGTAGTCGCCACGCTGGCTGTCAACATCGCGGCCAATGTTGTCTCGCCCGCCAACGACTTTGCTAATGCGTTCCCCAAGCTGATTTCTTTTCGCACCGGCGGACTGATTACGGGAATCATCGGGATACTCATGCAACCGTGGCGCTTGCTCGCCGATCCTTCCGGCTACATCTTTGCCTGGCTGGTCGGTTATTCTGGGGGCCTCGGTTCCATCGCCGGCGTCTTAATCGCTGACTATTGGCTGGTTCGCAAGAAACGCCTTGAACTTGGGGATCTCTATCGAACGACGGGCAGATACAAGTATTTCGGTGGTTGGAACTGGCGGGCGGTGGTCGCGACGTTGCTGGGCTGCACGCTTGCCTGGATCGGTTTGGTGGTGCCGACACTTAGACCGCTGTACGACTACGCCTGGTTCGTCGGCTTCGGCACGGCTGCCATCGTTCATCTCGTCTTGATGAAAGCCTTGCCGCCGTCGTCCGTGCTGGCAATCGAAGCGTAAGCGTTGTAAGTTAGTTGAGCACCTCGATCTGCAAGCAAATTCTGAAATCAAAAACTCCGGGAGTCACCATGCCACGTACAGTTAAATGCGGACTCATTCAATGTGCAAATGCCGCCACTACTGACCAGCCCATCGAAGACATAAAGCGATTGAACATCGAAAAGCATCTTGGTTTCATCGACCAGGCTGCCAAGCAGGGCGTGCAGATACTTTGCATGCAGGAGATATTCACCACGCCCTACTTTTGCGCGGAGCAGCAGACCCGTTGGTATGAAGCGGTCGAACGAATTCCGGATGGGCCTACGGTGCGACTGATGCAGGAAGTGGCGAAAACGCATGGGATGGTTATCGTCGTGCCGATCTACGAAGAAGAAATTACCGGCGTTTACTACAACACCGCGGCGGTGATCGATGCGGATGGCAAGTATCTTGGGAAGTATCGCAAGAACCACATTCCGCACGTTAACCCCGGCTTCTGGGAGAAGTTTTACTTTCGGCCGGGCAATCTTGGCTATCCGGTTTTTGATACGGCGTTTGCGCGCGTCGGCGTTTACATTTGCTATGACCGACATTTTCCCGAAGGCGCGCGCGCGCTGGGACTCAACGGTGCGGAAATAGTTTTCAACCCCTCAGCGACAGTCGCCGGGCTGTCGGAATATCTGTGGCGCATTGAGCAGCCGGCACACGCAGTCGCAAACGGATATTTCATAGGCGCCATCAATCGCGTCGGCCACGAAATGCCCTGGGACATCGGCGAGTTTTACGGGCAGAGTTACTTCTGCGATCCGCGCGGACGCTTCATCGCGGAAGCAGCACGCGATCAGGATGCGCTCGTCGTCGCCGATCTCGATCTCGACATGATTCGCGAAGTGCGTAACACCTGGCAGTTCTTCCGCGATCGCCGGCCGGATACTTACGGGGCGCTGGTCGCTGATTAAATACAAAGTTCCGAGTTTCAAGGTCCAAGTTTCAAGTTCTCTTGAACCTCATGAGATCGGAAAACTTGAAACTCGAAACTTGAAACCTTTTTCAGGAGTTTTCCAATGGACTTGTCGATTGTAGTTAACGGAATGACCTTCCCCAACCCGTTCCTGCTAGGCTCCGGCCCGCCGGGAACCAACGCTAATGTCATTGCCAAGTCTTACAGTGCCGGCTGGGGCGGCGCGGTAGCGAAGACTGTAAGTCTGGAATCAGCGAAAGTAGTAAACGTGGTGCCGCGTTACGGCAAGCTACGTTCGAAGACTTCCGGCGAAGTCATCGGCTTTGAAAACATCGAATTGATTTCTGATCGTCCGATTGAAGTTTGGCTCGACGAGTTTCGGCAAATTAAGAAAGAATATCCGAAACACATGCTGATCGCGTCGATCATGGAAGAGTATGACAAGACTCGCTGGCAGGAGCTGACGCGCATGGTCCAGGATACCGGCGTCGACGCGTTCGAGTTGAACTTTTCCTGTCCTCACGGCATGACCGAGCGCAAGATGGGTTCAGAGATGGGCGAGCACCCTGACCTGTGCGAGCAGGTTACGAGTTGGGTAACTGAAGTCTCCAACATTCCGGTCTGGGCGAAGATGACGCCCAACATCACCAACATCAATGAGCCTTCACTGGCCGCTGTGCGTGGTGGCGCCGTTGGCATTTCCGCAATCAACACAATTCTCTCGGTCATTGGCGTCGATCTCAATACCCTACGGCCCATGCCGACGGTTGAAGGATATACAGTGCCAGGCGGTTACTCTTCTCAGGCAGTGCGTCCGATTGCGCTCCGCATGGTGAGCCAGCTTGCACTCGGGCTTCCCCAGGACGTTTCCATCAGCGGCATTGGCGGCATTGAATGCTCGCACGATGCGATCGAGTTTTTGTTGTTGGGATCTTCAACCGTGCAGCTTTGCACCGGCGTCATGCTCCACGGCGTGAAGATGATCGACGAGCTCAAAGAGGGACTCGAAAAATTCATGGTAGATAAGGGCTTCAACTCAGTCCAGGAAGTTGTGGGCAAGAGTTTGGGCTATTTTTCAACCCATATGGACCTGGTCCAAAAGATGAAAGCCGCCAAGCGAGCGAGGGCGGGCGAAGCCAGCCGCGATAACGAGTGGGGGCAAAGAGACATTACCGAAACAACTGCCGAGCTTACTTCTAATTAATCAGGAATAAAACGAAAGCAATCCAACAAAAAACTAGGCGCAAACGCCGCGATGCTATAGAATGCCGCGCGTCAAGCACACATCAGAGAAACTAGAAAACTACTTCGCCGCTTCTGCGAGATCGCAAGCTGGCTTTTCACGCGTCGGGCGGCTTACAACTCTTGGAACGCGGAACCGCTTCTGCTTTCTAACCATCAACTCATTGGAGGAATCCCCAAATGCCTGCTCTAGGATTACTTGGAATACTGGCGATGCTGGTTGGACTCGGATGTTTCATCTGCTGGATCATCGTGCTGATCAAGCAGTTTCAGATTGGCGGCGTGGTTCACGGTATTATCGGGATCATCACCTGCGGGATCTGGACCTTTATCTGGGGCTGGATGAATGCCGACAGTGCCGGCATCAAGAATATCATGATGATCTGGTCGGTTTTGATCATCATCAGTCTGGTTTTGCGTTTCGCGTTCGGCGCGGGCGTGATGGCCTACCCCACGCCGGTCGCTCCGACTCCATAAGTTTTCTCACGCAAGTTGGTTTACACTCGTCTGATCACGACGAGAAAACTTTCCGGGGGCACGGCGATGAACTATCACTACTCATCGTCGCGTCTCCGGAAACAAATTCAGGCCCGCCCGCTCCTGCCACTAATCACTCGAAAAACTCCGCAACCACCGGAGCATGATCTGATGGTCGTTCCCAGGTGCGCGGTTCCATATCGATCCAGGTATTCTCGCTGCGTGCCATCAGTGGCTTAGTCACCCACACGTGATCGATCCTCAGACCCATGTTGCGGCGAAATGCGCCGGCACGATAATCCCACCAGGAAAACTGGCCACCCTCTTCATGATGCAGTCGAAAGGAATCGGTAAAGCCCCAGCGCTTAACCTCGTCGAGGGCCGCGCGCTCCGCGTGGCTGCACATGATTCGTTCCTGCCAAAGTTGCGGGTTGTGAATGTCGCGATCCTCGGGTGCAACGTTGAAGTCGCCGCACAGGATTACTGGAATAGTGGTCTGATAGTTATTGTCAAAAAACCCGCGTAAACGTTTCATCCAATCGAGCTTAAACGCAAACTTCTCTGAGCCCACGGCCTGACCGTTCGGAATGTAAACGTTCACGATGCGAATGTCGTCTATCGTTGCTGCCAGCAATCGGGCGTGCGCGCCTTCCTGATCTTCGTAATTTCCCCGCTGCACGTCGGCGCATTCCTGCCGCGCCAGAATCGCCACGCCGTTGTAGCTCTGCTGTCCAAACACACTCGCGCAGTAACCGATATTGGAAAACTCCGCAAACGGAAATTTATCGTCCGTGCACTTCGTTTCCTGCATGCAAAGCACATCGGGCTGGATCGCTTCGAGCCACCGAATGACATGCGGCAAGCGCGCGATTATGGAGTTGACGTTCCAGGTGGCGATTTTCATTTTTCAGCAAACTCAAAGAGTCGCAATCAGCGCGGCGAGCAACGCACCGCGTCGTGGAATATCGTCGATGATGATGTGTTCGTGGACGGCGTGGGCGCCGTCGCCGCCGATTCCAAGTCCATCGAGAACGGCAGCTCCGGCCGCGGCCGCGAAGTTTCCATCGGAAGCCCCGCCAACCTGCGTTTCACCAAGTTCGAAGTTTAGCCGTGCGGCGATAGCTTTGGCGCGGTTGTATAGCTCGAGAACTTTCGCACTGCGCTCGAGCGGCGGACGGTTGATGCCGCCCGTCACGATCAGTTCTACGCGATTGTCCACGGGCCGCAGGTTAAGAATCTCAGCCTCGATGCATGACGCCTCCGCCGCCGAGTTGAAACGCACATCAACCTCAACCCGGGCCTGCGCGGCAACTACATTTGAAAGCGTGCCTCCCTGGAATACGCCGACGTTTACACTAATACCGTTTCCCTTTCCGTTCAGCGCGTGCAGTCGATCCGTTTGGCGCGCCAGTTCGAGAATTGCGCTGGCGCCTTTTTCAGGTTCGAGCCCGGCATGAGCGGCGCGGCCGCGCGCCTCAATCGCAAATATTCCGGTTCCCTTTCGGCCGGTCTTGGCCCGCCCACCGCTCGCCGGTGGCTCCAGTACTAATACCGCATGGGCGTTATGCGCCGCTGCCTCAACCAATTGCCGTCCGCTGAAACTCCCAGTCTCTTCGTCGCAGGTTAACAGCAGGACAACAGGGCGCCGAGGCTTTATCCCGTTCTCCGTCAGAGCGCGAATGACTTCCAGCGCCAGCGCGCAATTGGCCTTCATATCAAAGACGCCCGGGCCAAACCCTTTGCCATCTGCTATCCGCCATGGTCGTTGTTGCAGCGAGCCACGCGGATGAACCGTATCGGTGTGGCCCAGGATCACAATGGGCGCTTCGGGTGAGCCAACAAACGCATTCAAACGGAAATGCTCTCCGTAATTCTCGCTGGCGATCCGGTCGATATCAGAGACACTGATAATCTTTGCGGCCGCCGTTGCCAACATAGATACAACCTCTTTGCTGCCTGCCTCGTCACCTGAAGGCGACTCTGCTTCAACCAGCGCCCGCGCAAACGTGACAATCTCTTGCTGCGCGCGCTGGAAGTGGTCGCTTAAATTGGCGAGGTTCTCGTTTGAAATCTCCATAGCCGATTTACTTAACTAATCTTCTCTTTTCTGACGGTCAACCGGTCAAGTCTGGAAACATTAACTTCGAAGCCAAGGCCCGGTTTGTCAGACGCGCTTATGGTCCCACTTTTCGACACCGTAACCGGCGGATAGATGATGTCTTCTTGCCAGTATCTTGAACTCGCCGAGACATCGCCCGGCAACGTGAAGCCCGCCAGCGTGGCCATCGCAATGTTATGGGCGCGACCAATGCCGGACTCAAGCATGCCGCCGCACCACACCGGTATATTACTTTCGCGACAGACCTGCTCAACCTTCTTCGCCTGGGCATGCCCGCCTACTCGACCAAGCTTCAGATTAATGATTCGCCCGGCGCCAAGCGCTATCGCATGACGCGCATCTTCGCTCGAGTGAACCGACTCGTCTAAGCAAACTGCGGTCGCGATCTGTTTCTGCAATTCTGCATGATCGAAGATGTCGTCATGTGCGAGCGGCTGCTCAACCATCATCAGGTTAAATTGATCCAACTCCTTGAAGAGCGCAATGTCGGCGAGCGTGTAAGCTGAGTTCGCGTCAGCCATTAGACTTATGACCGGAAACTTTTCGCGCACCCGCTCAATAATTTTCACGTCCCAGCCCGGTTTGATTTTGATCTTGATGCGTTGATAGCCGGCAGCCAATTCTGTTTCAATCTTTTCAATTAGCGCTTGCGGCGAATCCTGTATACCAATTGATACACCGCAGGAAATCTCGCCGCGGGTGCCACCGAGATGTTTCCAAAGAGGTTGACCCAGCTTCGTCGCTTCAAGGTCCCAGCAGGCAGTTTCAATAGCGGCTTTCGCCATGCGATTTCCACGCACCGTGCTCATCAACTCCCCGGTTCGCGCTGCCTTGTCGATTTCCTTTCCAACAACCATCGGCGCCAGGAAGTCGTTCGTGCTATGCCAGGCCGTTTCCGTCCATTCATCGCAATAAAACGGTCCTTCTCCCGCGGTGCATTCGCCCCAACCTTCGGCGCCGTCTTTGTCGGTTACGCGCACGAGCAGGATGCGCCGCTCAGTGGTGCGTCCGAAGCTGGTCTCAAAAAAATGAATTAGAGGAAGGCGAATTTCACGCAGTTCGAGGGAGGTTATCACTATGGAATACCCTGTTCCGGAACGGAGTAGGTGCTATTCAGTCGACGTGGTTTCCTGGTTATTCAACGCGGCATGCATTGTATGCCACGGCAGCGAGGCGCATTTCACGCGCACTGGAAACTCCCGCACTCCGGAAAATATCTTCAGGTTGCCGAGCCCGTTGGTTGTGGTCTCTTCGTCCAGTTCCCCCGTAACCATGCCATGAAACTCGGAAAACAGTTGTTCGGCCTCCTGCTTGCTCTTACCCTTCAACGCCTGCGTCATCATGCTGGCAGCTGCTTTAGAGATCGCGCACCCCGAGCCTTCGAAACTTATTTCCTTCACCGCGTCGTTTTCGAGGTTCAGATAGACGGTCAGTTGATCGCCGCAGAGCGGATTAAACCCTTCGGCGGAGTGGTTGGCCGTCTCGAGTTTGCGAAAGTTTCGCGGCTTCTTGTTATGGTCGAGAATGACCTGCTGGTAGAGTTCGCTTAATTCAGACATAAACAAGACGGTGAATAGTAAATCGTGAACAGTCTCTGTGAATGCTAACAGTCAAATACCGATCAAGGTTCTTCCTATTTACGATTCACGATTTACATTTACGAGAATATCTCAACTACCTTCTCGATCGTACGTGCGAGCACGTCCACTTCTTCCTTGGTATTATAAAAAGCGAACGAAGCCCGTGCGGTCGCGGGAATATTAAAACGCTGCATCACCGGCTGGGCACAGTGGTGACCGGCACGGATGGCGATGCCCTCCTGATCGAGAATAGTGCCGATGTCGTGCGGGTGTATCTCGTCAATTACAAACGACAGCACACTCATTTTCTCCCGGGCAGTACCGATGATGCGGACTCCTTCAATCGCTTTGAGCCGCTCGGTCGCATACCGCAACAACTCGTGCTCGTGCAACGCTGCTTTCTTGCGATCGATCGAATTCAGGTAGTCGATCGCGGCGCCGAGCCCGATTTGCGATGCGATTGCCGGAGTCCCGGCCTCAAATTTATTCGGCAGGTCCGCATACGTCGTTTTCTCAAAGGTGACGCTTCGAATCATGTCGCCGCCGCCCTGGAAGGGATTCATCTTCTCAAGCAGTTCGGCTTTGCCATAGATGATACCGCTGCCGGTGGGCGCAAACATCTTGTGACCCGAGAACGCAAAGAAATCACAGTCAAGATCCTGAACATCCAACAACATGTGGGGCGCGCTTTGGGCCCCATCTATCAGAACGGGCACACCATACTTGTGAGCCTGATCGATCATGTCCTTGACTGGATTGATCGTACCCAGCGCGTTCGAGACGTGCGTAAGGGCAACGAACTTTGTTTTCTCGTTAAGCAACGCGTTGTATTCGACCTGCAGCAATTCCCCAGCGTCGTTCATTGGTATCACGCGCAGGCGTGCACCCTTTTCCTCGCAAAGCATCTGCCAGGGAACAATGTTGGCGTGATGCTCCATCGCCGAAATAATGATCTCGTCGCCGGGGCCGATGAACTTGCGGCCATAGCCATGCATTACCAGGTTGATGCCCTCGGTCGCGCCGCGAACAAAGATACATTCCTTCGCTTCGCGGGCGTTGATGAAGCGCTTCACCTTCTCGCGCGCGCCTTCGTAAGCCGTCGTCGCCTTCTGGCTTAGGTAGTGAACTCCGCGATGGATATTGGAATGTTCGTCTTCGAGGTAGATACTGCCGCGGTCGATAACAACCTGCGGTACCTGCGAGGAAGCCCCATTGTCCAGATAGACGAGCGGCTTACCGTTCACAGTCTGACGCAGGACGGGAAAGTCTTCGCGAATGCGCTCCACATCGAAACCGCTGGTAAAAGCTGTTTCGACCGGGTTGTCGAGTACTAGTCTCTCGCTGCTACTCATTGCACTACGCTTCCAATCGAGCATTGAGACGATGCAAAACTGCCTCGTCAAGCTGCGCCCGGATCGAGTCGATCTTGATCTTGCCAATCACTTCTTCCGCAAACCCATAGGTCAACAGATTGCGGGCCAGGTCGGGATGAATCCCGCGCGTTTCTAGATAAAACAGTTCATCTTCCTCGATCTGTCCGACTGCCGCGCCATGCGCGCATTTCACATCGTCAGCCAGGATTTCAAGCTGCGGCTTGGTGTCCACCCGCGCGTCGTTTGAGAGCAAGAGGTTCTTGTTAGTTTGCATCGCATCAGTCTTCTGCGCATCGTGACGCACAAAGACTTTGCCGTTAAAGACCGCGCGCGACTTGCCGTCAAGGATGCCCTTGTAGAGTTGATGGCTGGTGCAGTGTGGTTTGCGATGATCGATAGCAGAGTGGGTGTCTGTGTGCTGCGAACCGGTAACCAGATACAGACCGTCAACCCAACACTCCGCGCCCTCATGATCCATGGTAACGTTTACGTCGTGTCGCGAAAGGTGCGCCCCAAACGTGATCGTTGTAGCGTCGTAGCTTGAACTCGCGCCCAGGTCGGCCACGGTAGTGGCCACATGGAAAGCTTGAGCGCTCTCACGCTGCACTTTGTAATGCTCGAGTCGCGCGCCGTCTTTTAGCACAACCTCAACCACCGCATTGGTGAAGTACGCTTCGTCGGCGCTGCTCAGATAGCTCTCAACCAAAGTGGCGTTGCTGTTCTCCTCTGCAACCACCAACACGCGCGGAAACGTTGCTTTGTTCGTCCCGGCCGAATCGGAAATGAAGAGCAAATTCAGCGGCACTTCCAAGCTCATTCCTCTGGGAATATAGACAAACGCGCCATCGTCAATGAACGCGGTATTGAGAGCTGTGAAACCATTCACGACGGAATCGGCGTGGCGCGCTAGATGCTCCCGAACGATTTCGCCATAACGTTCGTCAGCAATCGCCTGAGAAAGATCCAGCGCAACTACCTCAGCCGGCAGCGCGGTTAGTGACGAGAGATCCGTTCGCAGTTTGCCGTTAACAAAAACCAGGCGGCTGTGTCTGGTTTCCGCGATTCCGAAACTTGCCAGGTCATCCGGCGTCCCGGCTGTTTTATCCAGCACTGGGGTGAAACCGGCGCGCGCGATAGCCGCGACATTAGTGTACTTCCACTCTTCGTCCTTGGTGGTCGGAAAGCCGAGCTCTTCAAAGCGGGCCATCGCATTTTCACGCAGGCGCTGAAGCCATAATGCAGATGCGGTTGGTTGACTCTGAAGCGTTTGGAAAGCTTCTTGAAACGAATTCTTTTGGGTTGCGATCTCGGTAGCCATGTCTTTAGTTTGTCCGCGCGCCGGCGCCGTTTGTTTCGGCTGCAGACGTCTTGAGCCAGTCGTAGCCCTTCTGTTCCAGTTCCAGGGCCAATTCCTTGCCACCCTCTTTGACGATGAGACCGTTGGCCAACACATGCACAAACTGCGGCACAATGTAATCAAGTAGCCGCTGGTAGTGGGTCACGAGAATCACAGCGTTGTTCGCGTTATGAAGTTGATTGACACCGCCGGCGACAATTCTGAGCGCGTCAATGTCCAAACCGGAATCTGTTTCGTCCAGCACTGCCAACTTCGGTTCGAGCACCGCCATCTGCAAAATCTCGTTGCGCTTTTTCTCGCCACCCGAGAACCCCTCGTTGACCGAGCGCGTCATAAAACTTGCATCCATTTCAACAACCTTCGCGCGCTCTTTCAGCAGGTCCTTAAACTCGAGCGGATCGAGCTCCTCTTCGCCGAGGTGCTTCCGCTTCTCGTTGTAAGCCAGGCGCAGAAACTGCGCATTCGAAACTCCGGGTACTTCGATCGGATATTGAAAAGCCATGAAGACACCTTCACGCGCGCGCTCGTCGGGCGGCATCTCAAGCAGGTTCTTTCCCTCGTACAGTAC
Source organism: Acidobacteriota bacterium (assembly GCA_040002755.1). Classification (GTDB taxonomy): domain Bacteria; phylum Acidobacteriota; class Blastocatellia; order Pyrinomonadales; family Pyrinomonadaceae; genus PSRF01. The sequence goes on from JBDUDV010000069.1 coordinate 10,487, forward strand.
TTCGCCCCCGGTTACCTGATACGCGGGATGGCCGGCCAGGACTTTAGCGAGGGTGGACTTGCCGGAGCCGTTAGGTCCCATGATGGCGTGTATTTCGCCCTTCTTCACCGTCAGGTCAATCCCTTTAAGGATCTCGTTACCGTCGATGCCTGCATGCAAGTTCTTGATCTCTAACACTTATGATTGCTCCTCATAAAAAAGCGACAAGTGAATAGTGAAAAGTGACAAAGTAATAACTACTGCTGCACGTCACTGGTCACTCGCAACTTGTCACTGTTATCCGACGCTGCCTTCGAGCTTCATTCCCAGAAGCCTTTGGGCCTCGACAGCAAATTCCATCGGCAACTGCAAAAAAACGTCCTTGCAGAAACCATTGATAATCAGCGACACGGCGTCTTCCTGCGAAATGCCGCGCTGCTGCAGATAGAACAACTGCTCTTCGCTAATCTTTGAAGTGGATGCTTCATGCTCGACACTCGAAGTGTTGTTCATCACTTCAATGTACGGAAATGTATTCGCGCCGCTGTTTGAACCGATCAGCATCGAGTCACACTGCGTATAGTTACGCGCGTTCTCCGCCTTCGGCATCACCTTCACCAGCCCGCGATAGCTGTTGTTTGATTTACCAGCCGCGATTCCCTTGGAGATGATCGTCGAACGCGTGTTCTTGCCGAGATGGATCATCTTCGTTCCCGTGTCGGCCTGCTGCGCGTGATTGGTCAACGCCACTGAGTAGAACTCACCGATTGAGTTATCGCCCTGCAAAATACAGGAGGGATACTTCCAGGTGATTGCGGAACCAGTTTCCACCTGAGTCCAGGAGATTTTCGAGTTTCGGCCGGCACACTTGCCGCGTTTCGTTACGAAATTGTAGATACCGCCAACGCCTTCTTCATCACCCGCATACCAGTTTTGTACCGTAGAGTATTTGATCTGCGCATCATCGAGCGCGACCAACTCAACAACCGCGGCGTGCAACTGATTCTTATCAAACTTGGGAGCGGTGCAACCTTCGAGATAGGAAACGTGCGAACCCTCTTCGGCGACAATCAAAGTCCTTTCGAATTGCCCCGACTCCGAATTGTTGATTCGGAAATAGGTCGACAACTCCATCGGACAACGCACGCCTTTAGGAATGAAACAGAACGAACCATCCGAAAATACAGCGCTGTTGAGGGCGGCAAAAAAGTTGTCGTTGGTCGGAACAACTGAGCCAAGATACTTCTTGATCAGTTCGGGATATTCACGAATGGCTTCTGTAAACGAACAGAAGATAACGCCGTGCTTCTTGAGTTTTTCTTTGTAGGTAGTGGCGACGGAGACGGAATCGAATACCGCGTCAACGGCCACACCGGCAAGTTGCTTTTGTTCCGTCAAAGGAATGCCGAGCTTCTCAAACGTGCGCAAGAGTTCCGGATCTACTTCGTCGAGACTTGCCTTGGTCGCTTTCTGTTTGGGAGCGCTGTAATAGATGACGTCCTGGTAGTTGATCTCTGGATACGTAATATTGGGCCAGTGCGTGGGCTCGGTCATCGTTAACCAATGACGGTAAGCCTTCAACCGGAAGTCGAGCATCCAGTCGGGTTCATTCTTGATCTTGACGATCAAACGGATCGTGTCCTCCGTCAGGCCGCGCGGAATAACGTCTGACTCGATGTCGGTGACGAAGCCGTACTTGTATTCCTGCTTCCCTAATAGCTCTGTTGTTGTGCTCATCTGATATTAAGCCGTAACCTTTCCCAACCGTACGTATGATTCGAATCAAACCTGCGCGGCATTCTCGACGCTGCGCACCTGTTTCACGCCTTGAATCTTGTGAAGCACTGCATCAACGGTCGCTTCGGTGCCGAGCAGCTGCGACAACGTGATCTCGGATAACGCGTTGTTAACAATCTGATGCAGCTCCACGATTACCGGCCTGATGCCACAGTCGCCCGTGTGCACGCAGGAATCCAGCACGCCTGCGTAACTCTTGCAATGTGTCTCAACGCTCTCATCATCCAGTACGCTTATTACTTCGTTAAGATGAATAACTGACGCTGGACGCGCCAAGCGATAACCACCCTTCGTGCCGCGTTGCGACTGCACCAGCCCAGCCTTATTCAGGATCCACATCAGCTTGCCGGCATTCGCAACTGAAATTCCTTCCAGGGTCGCGATCTGCCCGAGCGTGAGCGACTCGCCGTGCGCATCCACGAGCGCGAGTTGCAGCAAGCAACGTAGTCCATATTCTTCCTGAGCAGATATCTTCATTACTTGTTTCAGCGGATAAACTCGCCAAAAAACCCCTTAACCGCATTCGATGGACGCAGTCTAACTAATCCTTACTTTTAAGTCAACATTAGAACAAATGGGTAGGAGGGGGGAGGAAAATCGGCTAAAGACTGAAGTTAAAGTCAATATATCCAGTAAGGCGAGTGGGTCGGCCTTCTATAGAAACGTTTTGAAAAGACCACTGCCGGGCTGCCTCTTCGGCGGCGCCGCGAAGCAGCATCGGGCCTTCCGTGCGTGAGACCGCTACCACTTTGCCACCCTCGACCGTTACGTAAACCCTGACAAGTCCCGCTGCGCCGTTTTGTTTCGCGAGCGGAGGATACTTCGGAACGACTTTCCTGGTCGCAAATGCTAGTAACGAACCAGCGTCATCCATGTCCGGTTGTTCAGACTTCGAGGAGGACGTTTGCGAAGCTCCAGTGCCGGGGTCTGGCTTCGCCGTAGCTTGCATCGAACCGGCTGTCTCGCTCGCGCGCGCCGTTGGCTCGGCTGAAACGTGGTCATTGTGGGCTGTTTGAACTACGGTAGAGGATTCGGGAACGCGCTTAGTGGAGTATGGCGAGGGAGCGGTTGAACCGTTGCCGGCAGTCTTTCCGGGCCGTAATGGTGGGACACCACCAAGCGACGCAATCTGCGTTTGCGATGATGCGAGCGCCACGCGCGCGCTCGCATACTCGCTTTCCCACCTGGTTTGATCCTCACTGTCCTTGGCGAGTGACAAGCGCAGACCCAGGACATCTTCGAGCAACGACAACGAGTCGTACGCCATACGGCCGCTCGAGATATCCTTGGCTTGGACAATCATTCGCTCCAGCAGCGAACGCAACCGATCGAGATCGCTCAACGCCTCAGCCGGCAGTCCGGCGCTGCTTGTATTGACTCCAAAGGTCCGGTAGCGGGCCAGGTGGGCGCGCGCACCGTTTACCGCTTGGCCCGCCAGCGCAAAATAAATTCCCAGCGATTCGTCCTTTTGTGCAGCGCGCGCCCGGAAGTTTTCTTCGAGCAGCGCTTCGGCTCGGCCGTAGTTCCCTTCTTCGAGATACACATTCATCAACATTATTGAAGTGATGTTTTTGAGAGCACTGTCCCGGGCCGTCGCTCTAACCGCTTCAAGTTCACTGGCAGCAGTGTCCAGACGGTGCGCGGCGATCAAAGCACGCGCGCGTTCGATGCGTGACTGGAAAGCTTCCGGGGAATTAGCCGGATCGACAGTAGACTTGATTGGCTCATGCTCCGACTGAGCCGGAGTTGTGGGAGTGGTATTTGCCTCTGCTGGTTTGGCTGTGTCTGGGGGAGTCTTGGCTGCATCCGCTGGTTTGGACTTGGTTGGGGCTGCCGGAACCTGGGCCTGAGCTACAACTGAGAACGATGCGAAGAACGCGAAGACAAGTAGAAGTCGATTAAACGAATACAACTTTCCGGGGGACGGATTACAATTCACTACATTTGACTCCTGACAAATACAAAAGCGAGCCTAATGCTCGCTTACGGACTAACCTGATTTTGACGCCCTATTATGGTTCCTTGCCGCCTTCGAAGCAAGTCACCACGTCTCCTGTTTAGTCGCTCAAATGGCTGCGTCTGTGTTCAGCAAACTATTACGGCGTTAAAGAGCCGCCAAGGCTCTTGATGATCTTTTCGCGGAAAACGCGCGCGCCTTCTTTGATCGCTGCTTCGTTAAGCGTCAATAGACGGCGGTCGCGCATTACTACGCGGCCGTTGATGATTACGGTTTCAACGTCGGACGCTTTAGTCGCGTAAACCAGATCGGAATAGACATTGTAGAGCGGAATTTGATTGAGGGCGTCGCGATTGACCAGTACGAGATCGGCGCGCTTGCCCTTTTCGATTGAGCCAATCTCTTTTTCCATATGTAGCGCCCGCGCGCCACTGATAGTGGCCAGCTCAAACGCCTGCTCCGCGGTCATCACTTTAGGATCACCGCTGATGAGCTTGTGCAGTTTCGCGGCCGTGTCCATCTCTTCCCACATGCTCAAATCGTTGTTGGAAGCGGCTCCGTCGGTTCCGAGTCCCACCTGCAAGCCGGTCGCCAACATCTTCGGGACCGGCGCAACGCCTGACGCCAGCTTCATGTTTGACTGCGGATTGTGAACAACGCCCACCCCAGCTCGTTTTAGAATTTGCAGCTCGCCGTCGCTGGGCCAAACCACGTGGGCCGCAATTACGTGGTCGCTTAGAAAGCCGATGCGCGAAAGATAGTCGATGGGACTGGCGCCGTGGGCCTTGAGGCTCTCATCCACTTCCCTTTTCGTTTCCGAGATGTGCGTAACAACAAGCGCGCCCGTGCGATCCGAGAAAGCGCGAATGGCTTTCAGGTGTTCTTCGGAAACAGTGTAAGGAGCGTGCGGCGCAACGGCCGGGACAATTAGATCGTTTCCTTTCCACTTCTGAACGAACCGCTCGACGTAAGCCATCGCCTCGGCGTTCGTTTTATTATCGGCGACGGGAAAGTCGATAACAGTTTCCCCAAGCACGCCGCGCACGCCCGCTTTCGACGTTTCATCGGCGATCGCATCTTCGAAGTAGTACATGTCGCAGTAGGTCGTCGTGCCACCACGAATCATTTCAGCCAAGCCCAGCCGCGTGCCCGCGCGCACGAAGTCTTCAGTAACGTTTCTTGCCTCGGCGGGAAAAATGTACTTCGTCAACCACTCCTGCAGATCGAGATCGTCTGCCAGGCCGCGAAACAACGTCATCGGAACGTGCGTGTGCCCGTTGATGAGCCCGGGTATGATCAGCTTGCCGGTAGCGTCGACTCGCTCGGGCGCCGAATACATCCTGATAATGTCTGTGCTCGAACCCACGGCGACAATGCGTCCGTGCTCAACGGCAATGCCCGCATCCTGAATGATGCGGCGGTCATCGTCCATGGTGACGAGCGTGCCGTTAAGCACCAGGAGATCAACTCGTGTCATGCGGCGACCTCGATTTCGCTGCGCGGCGGCTGGCAAAACGCCTGTAAAAAGTGCGACAACGAGTACGGCGACGATGAATAGTTTTTTTGACATGGCGTCGATGACAATGTTTTGACCGCGGTAGGGGATTTCAATGCTTCTTGTGTGTAAACTCCGTGGCTCTCTGCGGTAAGTGTTCTCGGCCTTACTCACCACAGACACAGAGCGCACGAGACTACACAGAGAGTCTCAGCTAATCTACTGGTACGTCAGGCTGATTCCTTCGCCTCTTTTGCCTCTCTCGCTTCTTTTGCTTCTTTCGCTGCACTCAGGAAACGCGCGTCGAAAGCACGCGGCAGAAGTTCTCGGATCGAGACTACCTGTGTTTCGCCCTGCAGATTGCCGAGCACGATTGTCGCGTCCTTTGCAAACTCCCAGATGATCTGCCGGCAAGTACCGCAGGGCGGCGTTAGCGTGTCGGTATCTGCCACGATCGCGAGCTCGGTAAAATTTCGTGCGCCCTCGGACAAGGCCTTCCAGATGGCTACGCGCTCGGCGCAAACAGTCAATCCATAGCTCGCGCTTTCAACGTTACAACCGATGTAGACTTTCCCGTCGGCGGTTTTGACTGCGGCCCCGACCAGGAAATTTGAAAACGGTGCGATTGACCCCAGCCGCGCCGTCGTTGCTGTTTCTATAAGCTGCTGTAAACTTTCTTCGCTCACGCCTGACCTCCAACCGAGGTCAAGGCGCTTGCCAACCTCTCACGAATCTTTCCACTAATCAGATCTATGCTCACCAGATTGTGACCACCTTCCGGAATGATGACGTCAGCGTAACGCTTTGACGGTTCGATAAATTGCATGTGCATTGGCCGCACCGTGGCCAGATATTGTTCGATGACTGATTCTACTGTGCGCCCACGCTCGGCGATGTCGCGGCGGAGACGTCGAATGAACCGAATGTCATCCGGCGTATCGACAAACACCTTGATGTCCAGCTGTTCGAGCAGACGCGGATCGACGAAAATCAAAATGCCTTCGACGATCACGATTGGTTTAGGTTCCACGGCCCGCGTTTCATTTAAACGAGTATGAGTCTTGAAATCGTAGAGGGGCAATTCAATCGGCTCGCCTGCCTTTAACTTGCGAATGTGGTTGACCAGGAGATCGTTGTCGAGGGCGTCGGGATGATCGAAGTTGGCGAGTTGGCGATAGTCGAGCGGCAAATCCTTGAGGTTGCGGTAATAGGAATCCTGCTGAATGAAGACGACTTCGCTCGCTTTCACCGTTGCCAGGATGCGATTTGCAACCGTCGTCTTTCCCGAACCGGTGCCACCGGAGATGCCAATGATTAGACTCACGAAAACTATTCTTACCCGACCCTTGAGGAATGTCTACTGGGGCACCCTGGCGATAACCCGACGAAGCAATTGCGTAAACTTTTCGCGCACCTTTTGGCCGGTTTCAATGACTTCTTTATGGTTGATCGGTTCTTCACTGATTCCGGCTGCCATATTTGTTATGCACGAGATGCCCAGGACCTTCATTCCCATGTGTCGCGCGACGATAGCTTCTGGAACTGTGCTCATGCCCACCGCATCGGCGCCAAATGCCCGCAGCATGTGAATCTCAGCCGGCGTCTCGTAACTTGGACCAGCCAACGCAGCATAGATACCGCGACGCACGGTGATATCAAGCGCCCGCGCTTCCTCACTCGCGAGCTCCTGCAGCTCACGGGTGTAGACTTCCGACATGTCGGGAAAGCGCGGCCCGAAGCGTTCGTCGTTGCGACCACGCAGCGGATTAACACTCATCAAATTCAGATGATCGCTTATGACCATCAAGGCGCCCTGAGTCAGCTGGACATCGATGCCGCCGGCCGCGTTAGTCAGAATCAGCGTGGTGATGCCCAGTAGTTTGAACGTCCGAATCGGAAACGTTACTTCTTCGAGCGTGTAGCCCTCGTAGTAGTGCACTCGCCCCTGCATTGCGAGCACCGGCACGCCTTCGACTTTGCCGCTGACCAAACTGCCGACGTGTCCCTCGGCTGTTGATGAAACGAATCCGGGAATTTCACGATAAGGCAAAGACACCGAGTCTTCAAACTCTTCCGCAAAGCCACCGAGACCGCTGCCCAGGACCACCGCGATCTGCGCTTGCACATCAGCGCGAGAACGTATCACGCGCGCAGCATTTTCAGCGCGCGAATACAAATCCGATAAAGCTGCTTCAACCATAAACTAAGTTACAAGTTTCAAGTTTCAAGTTTCAAGTTTCGGGTTTCGGATTTCAAGTTTGACCTCGCTGCTGGTTCCGAACTTGGAACTTGAAACTTGAAACTTGAAACTTTTACCGTTCCTTCTGGTATGGAATTCCGAGCGCCCGCGGCGGTCGCGATGAACCGATAAAACCGGCCAGGACGATAATCGTCAGAAGGTAGGGGACCATCTGGAGAAACTGCACCGGAATGTCGTCTCCTGACGGCAGCTTTACAACTCCCTGCATTTGAATCGATATAGCTTCCGTGAAACCAAACAGGAGGCATGCGAGCATCGTTTGCACCGGCCGCCACTTTCCGAAGATGAGCGCCGCGAGCGCGATGAAGCCACGGCCCGAAGTCATATTCCTGGTGAATAGCGACGACTGCCCGATTGAAAGGTAAGCGCCACCAATTCCAGCCAATACTCCTGACAACAACACGCCGGCATATCTCATACGCGCGACGGGAACGCCGGCGGCATCGGCGGCTTCCGGGTTTTCACCAACAGATCGCAGCCGCAGCCCAAAAGGAGTTTTGTATAAGACGTACCAACTAAGCGGAACCATGACGAAGGCAATCACAATTGGCAGCCACGGTATCAAGTGCTCTTTGGGAATCTGCGGCGTCGATCCGGACGACAGAAAGAGGGCTCCGCTTAGAAAAGCAGGCATGCCGAGCATCAGAATGTTGATGGCTGTGCCCGTGACTACTTGATCGGCCTGGTAACGAATACAGGCGAGCGCATGGATTGCAGCTATCAGCATTCCCGCCATCATCCCCGCGACCAATCCCACATAGGGACTGCCCGTGGCATACGTTACCGCTGCCGCAGTGAAGGCCCCAGCGAGCATCATGCCTTCAAGTGCAATGTTGATGACGCCGGATCGCTCGGAAAACAATCCGCCCAGTGCGGCCAGAACGAGTGGCGTGGACAACCGGATGGTTGACCAGACGAGCGCTACGGTAAAAAGTTCTGACATTACTTTACTCTCTTGCGAATCAACTTTAGAAACTTAAACTTTCGAGCGTTTCAGCAAACCCCACTGGGCAAATGGTCCGCGGAAAAGAGCCTCTGCGGCGACGAATAGAATTATTGTGCCCTGCAACACCTGAACAATGTCTTTGGTTACGTGTTGGGTGAAAGCGTCGACCGGAATGCCGCCGCGCTGGAGCACTGCAAACAGCAGCGCCGATATGATTACGCCCACCGGATGGTTGC
>JBDUDV010000070.1:0-18947 GCA_040002755.1 Acidobacteriota bacterium
ACCCGAGAATAAACGACAGCACGAAAGAGAGCTTCACAAATTTCGACATACTGGGAACTCCTTAGAAATTGGATAGGTTGAAAGAGTCTGCGCGACCAGTTGGGCGCAGGTTGCGACCTTGAATTGAAATCGAGTGCAAATTGATTTTATGTCCTGAAGGAAAGTGACGAACACCCTAGACTGTAGACGCGAACTTTTACCATGCTTGCAGGTCTCCGCGCAAGCTTAATGCAGGTTAAGTTTGTGTAAATACAATGTTGCTGCTTTGCTACTGGAAAGATGAAGCGGAGTGGTGACATCGCAATTTTATTTCGCAACCTGCATGCCGAATCAAGGGTCGAATCGCGCTCAGGGTTTTTGCACGCCTTTCAACAACTTAATGGGATGATTCGCCGTTCACCGGCACGAGGTTTAGCCAAGAATTTGGATAAAATCGGAAATTTAGGAAATCGCGGCTAGTTACCCCATCCCACCCTTGCCGAAAATCTTTAGACTCGCTCTACGATCATCGCGATGCCCTGTCCGCCACCGATGCAAGCGGTAGCCAATCCGTAGCGTCCTCCGCGTCGCTGCAACTCATGCAGGACCGTGATAACCAACCGCGTCCCGGTTGCGCCAAGTGGGTGTCCGAGGGCGATCGCACCGCCGTTTACGTTCGTGCGCGAACGATCCAAGCCCAACTCCCTTTCGACGGCCAGATACTGCGCGGCAAAAGCTTCGTTCACCTCGACCAGATCCATGTCCGAGAGCTTGAGACCTGCCTTATCCAAAGCCTGCCGCGTCGCCGGCACTGGGCCAATTCCCATTAACTCAGGCTCGACGCCCGCGTAAGCCCAACTAACAATGCGCCCCAGGGGCGTGGCGTTTCGTCGCTTCACATACTCTTCGCCGCAAATAATCAGCGCCGCCGCTCCATCTACAATTCCCGAGGCGTTGCCGGCCGTGACGAATCCGTCCTTCGCAAAAGCCGGTCTCAACTTTGCGAGGCCTTCCATGGTTGTCTCTGGTCGCAAGTGATCGTCCGCTGCAAACACAATCGTCGACTTTCGCGACGCAACTTCAACCGGAACGATCTCTGCGGCAAAGTAACCTTCGTCCTGAGCTCGCTTCGCTTCCTGCTGGGAACGCAATGCATACTCGTCCTGCGCTTCACGCGAGATCTCAAACTTCCGCGCGAGATTCTCGGCAGTGCCGGCCATCGGAGTATTGCAGTAGGTGTCAAGCAGAGCAACCATCAGGCTGTCTTCAAGTTTACCGCCGCCAAGCGGGAAGCCCGAGCGAGCGCCTCTGATAACATGAGGGGCTTGCGACATTGATTCCATCCCACCAGCCAAGACGGTTTCAGCTTCGCCCAACTGAATCATCTGCGCGCCCGAAACGATCGACTGAATTCCACTGCCACACAAACGATTGACAGTTAGCGCTGGTCGATCAAACGGCACACTCGCTTTCAGAGCAACGTGTCGCGCGCCATAGATGGCATCGCCTGAAGTCTGCAGGGCATTGCCGATGACAGTGTGATCGATCTCGTCCGGGGCCACGCCGGTCGAGTCCAATGCGCCTTTGGCCGCGATCGCGCCCAGATCAATTGCTGAGATATCTTTCAGCGCGCCAACGTAGTCGGCCATTGCAGTTCGTTTGCCACCTAGTATGAATACATCCTTGGACATCTGTTACTTAGTACCCCATTGTCTGAGTTTTGCTGGTATCAATAAACTAAAAAGCCTAGCAGACGAAAATGGCCCGGTCAATTTAGCTTGCAGGAAGTTTAGTCTTGGTTGGCGGAGGTTATTCGGTAAACCTGTGCTGCGCACGATAGCGATGTAGCAGCTCTTCGAGGAAGCCTTCGTAGGTAAAAGTAGCGCGGTCGTAAGTGGGCCGGAGCTTGAAGAGGATTGGCAGCGACACTCGCCACGCCATCCACTGCCGCGCCATTTCTGCCAGGTCCCAGCGACGGCGCAGAAAAGTTTCTACCACCTGAATTTCCGATTCGGTCATAACATTTAGTTCAGCGACGAAGTCAACAGGCTTAAAAGACCGACGCAGGGCCGGATCGCTCACGGTCGAGGCAAACACCTGGGCAAACGCCGGCGCTTCTGCCTCACGTTCGCGCACGACTACGGTGCCGGCAACCATGTCTCCTACTCGTTGATCAGACGAACTAATAAAAACCGAGATTAGGCCAATCGAATAAAAAGGCGCGGGCATCATATCGAGAGTTCGCAGCAGGTTTCTTACGGCGGCTTCCCAAAATGTTACCGGCCGACCATCTTCACGAATAACCCGCAGCTTGAGCCAGCGCTTGCCGGGAGTTTGTCCGTTCCAGATCCACTCGAAAAAAGCGAAGTAGCTGGAAACAACCAGGAAGACAACAATAATCATGATCGCCTGAACCCACTTTGGTAGACTCGTCAGCCGCTCACCCAAGCTTGAATAGTTTGCAATTACCGTGAAGGCGATAAACACAAGTATGAGGACGAGCGCCTGTAAAGCATGATCTATCGCGCAGGCAATAAAACGATTGCCAATCGAAGCCAGCGCAAAGTGAAGTGGCACACGCTCCGGCGTTTCGATGATCAGGATGTCTTCAGTGGCTAGCGATGCAGACATTGAGTGCTCAACTAATTTGCGCCGAACACTTCAAGGAACAGCCTCGGTCCCATCTGGAGCAGGATCTTTTTCCCCGATGTGCTCAGGTCAATCGCAAAGTCTGGCAGCGTAACTCGTTCCCGGTCAATACGGACGCCGCCTTGTTCAATCAGTCTTCGAGCGGCCTTCTTAGACTCTGCAAGAGCCTTGCCGCCCACAAGATCCGTTGCAACGAGTAAATCAACTAATTTGTAGTGACCGTACTTAACAGCCCAGGGATCGAACTGGGGCTCTTTCAATTTGAATTTTTTATCAAATTGTTCCAGCGCGTGCTGCGCCTCGCTTGCTGAATGAAAATCGGCGACGATCCGCTTTGCGAGTTCGGCCTTAATATCGCGGGGGTTACGCTCGCCAACCATAGCTGACCGACGAAGAGCACCGATTTCAGCAAGTGTGAGATCAGTCAGCAATTCATAATATCGCCACATCAAATCATCGGAAATCGACATTACCTTGCCGAAAATCTCCGCCGGCGGTTCGTTGATGCCGATGTAATTCCCGAGCGACTTCGACATCTTCTGCACGCCGTCGGTGCCTTCCAACAGCGGCGTGATGAAAGCGATTTGCGCTTCCTGTCCGTACTCACGCTGCAGGTTTCGCCCCATCAACAGATTAAACTTTTGGTCCGTCCCGCCAAGTTCGACATCAGCCTCCAGCGCCACTGAATCGTAGGCCTGCGTCAACGGGTAGAGCAGCTCATGAAGCGCCACGGGTTTTTCTTCATGAATGCGCTTGGCAAAATCATCGCGCTCCAGGATCTGTTTGACTGTGACGTGAGCGGCAAGACGTATGAAACCGTCCGAGCCAAGCTTGTCCATCCATTCCGAGTTGAAACGAATCTCCGTCTTCAACGGATCGAGCAGCTTGAAAATTTGGCTCTTGTAGGTTTCGGCATTTGCGGCAATGTCTGCGCGCGTAAGTTGCGGCCGCGTAGCGCTCTTTCCCGAGGGATCGCCGATTAGTCCGGTGAAGTCGCCAATCAGAAAAATCGCCGTGTGGCCCAATTCCTGAAACGCGCGGAGCTTGCGAATGACTACCGTGTGACCGAGATGAATGTCCGGCGCAGTGGGATCGGCGCCAAGTTTCACGCGCAAAGGCTTACCCGTCTTCGCAGACTTCTCCAGCTTGGCGCGCAACTCGTCCTCGCGAATGATCTCGGTCGTGCCCTTGCGCAAGTATGCTAACTGTTCGTCGATCGTCATCGGCTTGGAGTAAATCGTGAATAGTGAATCGTAAATACTGGCGGCTTAAGAATCTCGAGCCGCTGCGATCCGCTGCTTGAGCGATGAGAGAGTAGCGCATCTCATGAGGCTACGCTATGCTCGCAGAAATCTTTTAACCAACCAGAAGGCTGCGGCTGAGGGCGCGTTTGCGCACTGTTTGAGGTGAGTATGCCAGAGACTGATGTAGAGAAACCAAGCGAAGAACTGAATCCGCTCGAGGGCGCGCGCCTGGCGTTTATCGGCTGTGGTGTCATGGCCGAAGCCATAATAGCGGGACTGTTACGGAAACAACTGGTCACCGCCGAGCAGATTGTCGGCAGTCATCCGCGCACCGCCCGACGTGAAGAGCTCTACACGAAGTATGCGACGCGCATGTTTGAAAGTAATCGCGAAGCAGCGCTCGCGGCCCAGCAAGGCGAAAACTCAACTGGAACGAAACAATCCGGCTCGCTGATCATCCTCGCAGTGAAGCCGCAGCGGCTCAACAGAGTATTGCAGGAATTGAAAGGCTCGATTCACCCGGATCAGCTCGTCGTTTCGATCGTCGCCGGCACTCGCTGTGAGACTATCGCCAGCCGGCTGCTGCACCCGGCTGTGGTGCGTGCAATGCCAAACACGCCGGCACAGATCGGCCAGGGAATGACGGCCTGGACAGCGACATCGGAAGTGAGCGAGACACAGGAGCGTGAAGTTGGCGCGATGCTCGAGGCGCTGGGTAAGGCGATGCGTGTTGAGAACGAAAGACAGATTGATATGGCAACGGCGCTGAGCGCAACCGGCCCTACTTACGTTTTTCTGATGATGGAAGCGTTGGTTGACGCCGGCGTGCACATGGGTTTCTCGCGCCACGTCGCCCAGGATCTGGTGCAGCAGATGATGCTTGGTTCGATACTCTTCGCGAAGGAGTCGCAAAGGCATCCGGCCGAACTTCGCAACATGGTCACTTCGCCGGGCGGCACATCGGCCGAGGCGATTTATCAAATGGAAAAGGGCGGTTTGCGCACCGTGCTTTCAAAGGCAGTCTGGGCGGCGTATCAACGAGCTGAGGCACTGGGGAAGAAAGACTCAAAGTCATGAGTCACTTCTTATTACACGCCTTCCAACAACCTCGTACTCCCCACTAACAACCAGCGCCAGCGCCTCGGCGTAAAGTTGATGCTCCTGCTCAAGCACGCGCGCCGCTAGAGTTTCTTCCGTATCGTACTCATGAACTGGAACAACTCTCTGTGCGATGATTGGCCCACCGTCCAGCGACTCGTCAACGAGGTGCACCGTACAGCCGCTCCACTTCGCGCCATGTTCCAACACTCGGGCATGTACACTCAGACCGGGAAACGCCGGTAACAAACTCGGATGAATATTCAGAATGCGGTTGCGATACGCCTTGATGAAATAACTGGACAACAGACGCATATAACCGGCGAGACAAACGATTTCAACACCATGTTCCTGCAACGCCTTGACGATTGCGCGCTCATGTTCTTCACGCGGGCGTCCGTCGCGCTCGATAGTGAGGGTCGGGAGGCCGCGTTCGGCAGCACACTTCAAGCCGGCGGCATTTGCCTGATCGCTAACGACCAACGCGATTTCAGCATCTTGCACGCGACCTTCGTCCACGGCGTCAGCCAGCGCGAGCATATTTGATCCGCGGCCGGAGATTAGAATGCCGATGCGTTGAGCCCGACGTTTATTCATTATCGGATTGAAACTTCCCGATGACCTTTGGTGATGTGTCCGATTTGATAGACCGCAGCGCCTTGCTGTTGCAGATAAGACTTGACTGCGGCCTGGTCCTGAGTAGACGTCACAATCACCATCCCAACCCCCATATTAAAAGTGCGATACATCTCGGCGCCGGAAACGTTTCCGATCTGCTGCATGAGTTTGAAGACGGGCAGCACCGGCCAACTGCGTTCCTCAATCTCTGCCGCACACCCCGCGGGCAGAATTCTCGGAATATTGTCCGTCAATCCGCCGCCAGTGATATGCGCGAGGCCTTTGATCTTTCCCGAATCAAGTAGTCCGTCGAGCGGTTTCAGATAACTTAGGTGTGGTTGCAGCAGTGCCTCGCCGACTGTCATTCCCAGTTCGGCGAGACGCGTGTCAACTTTGTGTTCGGCAACTTCAAGAAACAACTTGCGCGCGAGCGAGTAGCCGTTCGTGTGGAGTCCGACTGAAGGAAGCGCCAGCAGCACGTCGCCGGTTGTAATTTCCCTGCCGTCGATTACCTTCTCGCGATCTGCCACGCCAACGATGAAGCCCGCGATATCGTATTCGCCGGCTGAATAAAAATCCGGCATCTCTGCTGTTTCGCCGCCGAGTAGAACGCAACCATTTTCCCGGCAGCCATTCGCAACTCCTTCGACGATCTCAGCCACAACTTCCGGCAGCAGCTTGCCGGTGGCAATGTAGTCAAGAAAGAAAAGCGGCCGCGCGCCCTGGACGAGGATGTCGTTAACGCAGTGGTTCACCAGATCGCGACCGACAGTGTTATGAACTCCGCTGAGGAACGCGATCTTCAGCTTCGTGCCAACACCGTCAGCGGACGCAACCAACACGGGCTGCTTGAGCCTCGGAAATGCGCCGTCAAACATGCCACCGAAGCTTCCAATCTCAGAAAGCGTCCGCTCATTGAAGGTGCGCCGCGCGAGCTCTTTGATCTTGTCAGTCGCCCGCGTCGCGGCGTCGATATCGACTCCGGCGTCGCTGTAGGTTATTGGTTTGGTCATAAATCGGTGCATAGTGAAAGGTGAAAGGTAAAAAGAAATCTAGCCGGGCATCGATAGTTTAGCCGAAGCACAAGGATGTCTCTTTTCACTATCTACTCTTCACCCTTCACCGCTCTCGGCTATTTACTGCTCTTTTTCGGTGGCGGACCGAAATCTCCGTACGCAATGAACCCCGAACGCGAAGAGTCGTCCTTCTGCGGCAGACGTCCAACCCCCACGTCGCTCTTCGCCTCCTTTGCGGGTTTGATGACGTAGTCGCCTTCTTTGCCTCGCGTGGTGATGGTTATCTCGCCTTGAAGATCCGTGCGGTAAAGTTTGGCGTTAGCAGCTCGTAGTCGATCGAGCACTGCTTGCGACGGATGGCCGTAACGGTTCCACTCACCACATGAGATGATCGCGACTTCCGGTTTTACCCGATCGACGAAATCCTGAGCGGTTGCATACTTCGAACCGTGATGCGCGACTTTAAGAATCTTCACCTTCAGGTTCAAATCTTTCGTCAGCAGGCGGTGTTCGGTCTGCTCTTCGGCGTCGCCCGGCAACAGCATTGAAAAATCACCGTAGTCGAGCCGGAGTACAATTGAATTAGCGTTTGGTAAATTCCCGCCCGACTTCACCTGATCTTTGGTGAAGAGCGGTTCGGTCGGCGCAAGCACCGTCAGACGCGCCCCGCCGCCGAGATCATACTTCGCGCCCGCCTGGGCCCGCTCGTAATGCGCGCCGCTTTGAGTGATCGCTTCCTTGTACTCGTCGTAAAACTTCGTGACTGCTGAAGACTTGTTAGCCTTACTCGATGTGGCGGGTTTCTTACCCTGGTACTTACCTCCCGGCGCGGCGGGCTTGCCCGGCGCGGCCAATGATTCCGGCACATCCGGTTCCTGACCACTATCGACAACGTTTAAGACTTTGGTCGCTTTTATAACCTCGTCGGCGCCGCCGATGTGATCCGGATGCGGATGCGTGGCGATGAAATAGTCGAGCTGCTGCACGCCGTAGCGTTTAAGCGCGTCAAGGACAACTTTGCCTTTGCCCGCATCGCCGGCATCAATCAGAACTGACTTACCGCCGGGAGAGATGATCAGGATTGAATCGCCTTCAACTGGTCCAACATCCAGCACGTGAACCTGGAGTTCTCCACCCGACGGCGGCGGCGGCTTCAACTTCCACCAGGGCAAGACATATTTCCAGCCCAACACGCCGGCAGCCCCCAGCAACACGACCAAAACCGCAATCGCACATCCGCAGCCTTTTAACGATCGCTTCGCCAAAATTCAACCTCAGCTGTGTTCTTAATATTCGCGGGGGATTGTTCTTTGCCGGAGTTAACCATCGGCTCCGACGGCTTCGTGATCGCGCTCCCACATCGTTTCCGCGTCGCCGGTAATACGCGTAGGGTACTTCTCGTTCCAACAAGCGACGCATGAAGAGTCGGGGCTAATTCCGATCGCTCCGATCATTCCTTCGAGCGAAAGATAACCAAGCGAGTCAGCTTCGATAAACTTGCAAATCTCGTCAATCGACATTTGCGCGGCAATCAAATCAGCTTTGTTGGGCGTGTCGATTCCGTAGTAACAAGGACTGATCGTGGGCGGACAACTGATCCGCAGATGAATTTCTTTCGCGCCGGCTTCACGCACCATCCGCACGATTTTTTTTGAAGTCGTGCCGCGCACGATCGAATCGTCAATGAGCACTATGCGTTTCCCTGCGATCAAATGGCGCACCGGATTCAACTTGATGCGCACGCCGAAAGAGCGAATCGACTGGCGTGGCTCGATGAAGGTGCGGCCGACGTAGTGATTGCGCACCAGGCCGAAGCGAAAATTGATTTTACTTTGCGCCGCGTATCCAATCGCTGCGACTGTTCCCGAATCTGGCACCGGCACAACCAGATCGGCGTCTGCAGGATGTTCAATCGCCAGACGTTTGCCCATCCGGTGGCGCGACTCGTTCACCGAGTGGCCATAGATCAATGAATCAGGCCGGGCGAAATAGACATGTTCGAACAAACACATCGAGGCCTTTTGTTCGTGCAGCGGATGGGATGAACGGAGTCCGTCCCGATCAATCACCAACATCTCACCAGGTTCAACGTCGCGAACGTACTGCGCGTCGATGAGATCAAACGCGCACGTTTCCGACGCTACCACCCAGGCATCGCCCAGTCGTCCCAATGCCAGCGGACGGAAGCCGCGCGGATCGCGAATCGCGATCAATTCCGTCGGTGTCAGAAAGAGCATCGAGAAGGCGCCTTCCGTGTTTCGCAAGACTTCAGGAATCGCCTCGCGGACCGATGCGGTTTTGGAGCGCGCCACGCCGTGCAAAATCACTTCCGTGTCTGATGTCGCCGAAAAGATGGCGCCTTCGCATTCTAGTTTCCGCCGTTCCTCGCGAGCGAAGGGCAAGTTGCCATTATGACAAACAGCAATCTGTCCATGCTGGCAGGTAACGAGAAAAGGTTGAGCTTCGCGAATCGAAACTTCGCCGGCGGTCGAGTAGCGAACGTGGCCGATAGCGCTGGAGCCGGGCAAGCGATCCAGTGTGGACTGATCAAACGCGTCGGCAACGTGACCCATGGCGCGTTCGAGTCGCAACTCAGATCCGTTCGACGCGGTGATGCCGCAGGATTCCTGGCCGCGATGCTGCAAGGCGTAGAGACCAAGGTAGGTCAGGCGCGCCGCGTCGGCATGTCCGTAGATTCCGAACACGCCACATTCATCGCGAAATTTATCTGAGACTATTTCCAAACTTCCCCTGCAACGTTCTGAGTAGTGCTTGAGCTTACTTCGCATTCCGAAACCTTTCAACCCGGAAGCGAACAGCGATTTGCGGATACACAAAACATGCCGCGTTCGGTATCATGTGTTTCACCATAAACTGATTTGTTGAGTTTTCGGCCTCGGAAGATCAGGAAAGCAGCGCCGCTCCCCACGTGCGCCAGTCCAGTTGCAAACCGGAGAAGCAGAACGATGAAAGATGCTTCGTTAATTCTTTTCTTAATAGCGATCATTGGCAGCGCGTTTGGAACCGGGCTTCGAAGCGGAGTGCCGGTCGCGACGAATGCGGCAAGCGCCGCTGCATTGTATGGCAAAAACTGCGCTTCTTGTCATGGTCGGGATGGTCGCGCCAAAACGTTCAAAGCCAAACTGAACCACGCGCGGAATCTTAGCGATCCCGAATGGCAGGACAAAGTGAGCGACGAACGGATCTTCAATTCAATCATGAACGGCAAAGGCAAGATGCCGCAGTATGGGAAGAAACTTTCCGAACAGGAAATCAATACGCTCGTTACTTACGTTCGCGGTTTGAGGAAATGAAGAGTAGAGCGTGAAAACCTCAAGCATCTCGTACGCCCTGCTGACTCTTTTCCTGCGCGGCGCACTGGTCGTCGCGCTGGTCGCTTCCGGCTGGCTCATCTACAGCAAGCTTCCGCCCCAGGATTCAGCGAGATCAGAAGCAACGAACGCTCAAACAACTTTGCAGATTCTCTTGCGACCGCCGGCCGGCAATAGTTCTGATGCCCTCGATATTCCAGTTGAGCTTTACCCTGTCGACATTGTTGCTGCGCGTCATGAGTACTTTACTGAGCGCCGCGCCGGCAAACGTTTCGACGAGTTTCTTGGCGAACGCATGAAGGATCGCGCTCCGGTTTCCACGCAATTGGACAAGCAGGGCCAGGCATTCGTCGCTGTTAGTCCAGGCAGTTGGTGGCTGCATGCGCAATTTTCGGGTGAAGAGAACCTCGAATGGCGACTGCGACTCGACGTCGCCGGGGCAAAGCAGTCGGTTGAACTCACAACGCAGAACATCTACACGCGCACGAGAAGCTTTTGAAGAACAGAATTCAGAATGCAGAATGAAGAGGCAGAAGTTGTAGCTTGGGAATCTGACTTCTGTACTCTCCTTCCTGGCGTTCTTGACTTCTTTATTCTGTCTACTCTTTTATGAAGGCCCTTCGAGTCGACAAGAAGAAACTGGCGGTCAATGAAATCGCTAAACCGGTGCGCGGCGATGAGGCACTGGTGCGCGTCCACCTTTCCGGCATCTGCAATACTGATCTCGAAATTGCGCGCGGTTATGCCGGCTTCAGAGGGACAATTGGGCATGAATTTGTCGGTGTTGTAGAAGAATCTCCGGGCGACAAACTGTTAGGCGAAAGAGTGGTCGGCGAAATCAATGCCGGCTGCGGAACGTGCGAACTGTGTGCAGCGAACGATCCTCGCCACTGCCCGAACCGGACTGTGCTCGGCATCGTCGGTCGAGACGGAGCGCACGCCGAGTTTTTGCGCCTGCCACTCGTGAACCTTCTACCCGTTCCCGACAACCTCGTTGATGAGCACGCGGTCTTTACCGAACCACTAGCCGCTGCCTGCGGCATCATGGAGCGCGTTGCTATCACACAAAAGCATCGCGTGGCGGTGATCGGCGACGGCAAACTCGGGCTGCTCTGTGCGCAAGCAATTGCCCTGACCGGGGCCAGCGTGCTGTTGATTGGCAGGCACGCGGAAAAACTACGCATAGCGGAGCGGCGCGGGATCGAGACCAACACGCCGAAAGCAGGCCCGCAACGAAAGCGCGAGTTTGATGTGGTCGTCGAAGCGTCAGGCTCGCCTTCTGGTTTTGTGGGCGCGTTGGAACTATTGAAACCTCGCGGGACGCTGGTTTTGAAGTCGACATTTCAAGGACCAGGCAAAATCGATGAGATCCATCAGGCGCGTCTCGTGGTTGATGAGATCACAATACTCGGCTCGCGTTGCGGACGTTTCCAGCCCGCCCTCGATCTACTCAAAAAGGGAGCGATAGATATCGACAGTTTGATCAGCGAAGAGTATCCGCTTGCCCGCGGCGTTTATGCGATGGAACGCGCCGGGAAGAAGGGCGTCTTGAAAGTGTTCCTGCGACCGTGAAGAAACAGCAGCTGGAGGCAGAACCAGGATGAATGGAACCAAAGCATTTTTGTTCCCGTCCGACCTGTTTTTTCCTCGCTGCCCTGATCTTTGCCCCCCGGTCAGCCATTAGTTATACTTCAGTCCTTCCCATCGCGCTTCGGCGGCCACATACGGTGGCACTACCGGAGACCCGAACTGCAGTTTTTCTGAAGGTGGTGTTTTATGTTCGACCTGGCAAAAGACCAAACAACTGTTAACGAACGGGCCATTTTGCGGAAGCTCCGCGTATGGATAATTGCTCTCGGCGTCGCCTGCCTGCTGGCTGGAATCGGGCTGGGGGCGATGCTGTCGGGAAGGCCAACGGTGGCACAAAACGAAGCTCAAATCGCGCACGCTCCGGAAGCGCTTTCTGCTTCGTTTGCCGAGATCGCCAGACGTGTGGAACCGGCGGTCGTAAACATTGAAACCATGACGACTGCCCCAGACATTGCGGAAAAAGACAACGAGGATAAAGACGATCAGTCTGCCAACAATCCTTTGCTGGACATGTTTCGCAAGCAGGCTCGCCGCCCGAGTCGCGGCGTCGGCAGCGGTTTTATTGTAAGTCCCAAAGGGTACATTCTGACAAACGAGCATGTGGTTGAGGGGTCGTCACGAATTATCGTTGGCTTGCAATCGGGCGAAAAATATCGCGGCCGAGTTATCGGCATTGATAAAGAAACGGACGTCGCCGTCGTGAAGATCGATACGCCCCAGGATTTGCCTACCGTCAACCTCGGCGACTCCAATGCAGCTCAGGTTGGTGACTGGGTGCTGGCGATTGGTTCGCCGTTCGGCCTTGACCAAACAGTGACTGCCGGCATTATTTCCAAGAAGGAACGCGAGTCTCCGTTCTTTACAAACTTTCAGCGTTTCCTGCAAACGGACGCGGCCATCAATCGCGGCAACAGCGGCGGTCCACTCGTCAACATGCGTGGCGAGGTAATCGGGATCAACTCGCAGATCGCTACTTCTACCGGAGACTACAACGGCATCGGCTTCGCCTTGCCCGCGGTCGAAGCGAATTTCGTTTACCGACAGATCGTCGCGCAGGGACGAGTGCGGCGCGGCTATCTTGGGGTCACGCTCGAATCAGTCAAAGAGGAATACGCTCGCGTGTATGGTCTTCCGGAAGCGAAGGGCGCGATCATAATGGACCTGCCGCCGGCGAAGGATGGTCAACCAACTCCGGCCGCGAAGGCAGGTTTGCAGACCAATGACATCGTGGTCGAATTCAACGGCCAGCCGGTGCTCAGCGCGCAGGACTTGATACAGAAAGTTGCGGCTACACCGGTAGGCGAATCCGCCGCGTTCACTTTCCTTCGCGACCACGACGGCAAACTCGAAAAGATGACCGCAAACGTCGTGCTTGGCGAGCGTCCGGATCTCCACCAGCTAAGCGAGCTTGACGATTCGACTCCTGCAAAACCAGCCGACAAACCGCCGGAGTCCAAGAGTGGATTGCATCTCGGGCTTACACTGGGCGAACTCACGCAACAGCTGATCACCGATAAGCATCTCGCGGGAGTGCGTGGTCTCTATGTGAAAGATGTTGATCCCAGCGGGCTCGCCGCCGAGGTGCGCGGGCCTGGCGGGGCGCAGGCGCTTGACGAGGGTGATGTGATCACTCGTATCAACCGCGTGCCGGTAACGGCCCTAGCCGATTTCCAGCGCGTGCTCGGTAGTTTAAAGACGGGTGATCCGATTGTACTGCAAGTTTCTCGTTTCGTTAGGGATCGCGTGCAGACCAGAATCGTTCAGTTTACTTACCAATAAGGTGTTTCAGTTTCAAGTTTCAGGTTCCAAGTTTTCTAACCTGAGACTTGGAACTTGAACCTTGAAACTTATCTATGGCTCAAGCAAAAAAAGCTCTCGCGAAAAGCAGCAGGAAGCAACCATCCAAATCGTCTGCACGCGCGTCAGTAAAAACTTACAACAACTACATTGGCGGCAAGTGGGTCCCGAGTGAATCCGGCGAGGTCTTTGAAAACATCAACCCGGCAAACACTGACGACATTATCGGCCGCTTCCAGCTTTCTACCAGCGATGATGTGAACGCCGGGGTCAATGCGGCGCAAAGCGCCTTTGACGGCTGGCGCAGGATGCCCGCGCCCAAACGCGCGGAGATTCTGTTCCGCCTCGGAGAGATACTCATCCGCAACAAGGATCGCTTCACGGCCGACATGACGCGCGAAATGGGCAAGGTTTTGAAAGAAGCGGGCGGCGATGTGCAGGAAGCGATCGATTGCACTTACTACACTGCCGGTGAAGGCCGCCGGCTGCATGGGTTTACTACCCCGGCGGAGATGCCTGACAAGTTTGCGATGTGCGTACGCCAGCCCGTCGGTCTCTGCGGATTGATCACTCCCTGGAACTTCCCCATGGCGATCCCGTCGTGGAAGCTGGTCCCGGCCCTCGTTTGTGGCAACACCGTCGTCATAAAACCTGCCGAAGACACGCCGCTGTCAACCTACAATTTGGTCCACGCGTGCGAAGAGGCAGGCATCCCCCCTGGTGTCGTGAACCTCGTAAGCGGCTATGGCGAAGACGCCGGCGCACCGATTACCAATCATCCGGCGCTGCGTTTAATCTCGTTCACCGGCTCAACCGAGACGGGTCGCATCGTGGCGTCAGCGTGTGCAGAGCGCAATGCGATCTGCTCGTTGGAGATGGGCGGCAAGAACGTCATCATTGTGATGGACGATGCTGATATTGATCTCGCGATTGAAGGAGCGCTCTGGGGAGCGTTCGGAACTTCCGGACAACGCTGCACCGCCTCGTCGCGATTAGTGGTTCACAAGAAGGTCTATAAACAGTTTTCTCAGAAGCTGGTGGAACGAACGCGTGCGCTGAGGATAGGCAATGGCGCCGATCCAAAAACGGACGTGGGTCCGGTCATCAACGCCGACGCCGCCAAGAAGATCATGGGCTACATCGACGTCGGCCAGGAAGAAGATGGCGCCACGCTCGCTTGCGGCGGCAAGCGCATGACCAAAGGCGACTATGCACACGGCTATTTCATTGAGCCCACCGTCTTCACCGACGTGGCGCCGGACATGCGCATTGCGCAAGAAGAGATTTTTGGACCGGTCACTGCCGTCATTCCAACTAAATCGCTCGACGAAGCCGTAGAGATCGCGAATGGAGTTCGCTATGGACTGTCTGCCGCGATTTATACCAGCAACGTCAATCGCGCGTTCCGTGCTATGAACGACATGTACACCGGCATCTTTTATGTAAACGCTTCAACGATCGGCGCGGAAGTGCACTTGCCCTTTGGTGGCACGAAAGCCACCGGCAACGGCCATCGCGAAGCCGGCACGCAGGTGCTGGATATTTTTTCCGAATGGAAATCTATCTACGTTGATTACAGCGGCAAACTGCAACGTGCCCAGATTGATCTGATCGAAGGAATGGGATAGGTTGTCGGCGAACTCTGAACGTGTACCTCTTAACTTAGCACTTTGAGCTTTGTACTTTGTTCGCGGTCGATGCTCAGCGGCGTCACTTGAGTAGCGATAGCAAAGTTCAAAAACCAAAGTACAAGCTCAAACACTGACACCTGCGTTTTAATACTTCTCATTCCCGGAGGAAAAACTGTGATTGTCGGCCTGCCGAAAGAGATAAAAGACAACGAATACAGGGTTGGCTTAACGCCCGCGGGTGTTCGCGCCCTGACAGACGCCAGCCATCAGGTGACGGTCGAGAAAAGCGCCGGTGAAGGTTCCGGCTTCGACGACGCCCTCTATCAAAAAGCGGGCGCGCAAATTATTGATTCTGCCGACGACATTTGGTCCAGGGCCGACATGATCGTAAAGGTCAAAGAACCGATCGCCCCCGAATATCCGCGCATGCGCGAAGGTCAGTTGCTCTTCACTTACCTGCACTTGGCACCGGATCACGAGCTAACCGCCCAGCTTCTCAAGCGCAAAGTTACTGGCATCGCTTACGAAACGATTACGGATCGCAAAGGCACGTTGCCACTGCTGACGCCGATGTCGGAAGTTGCCGGCCGCATGGCCATACAAGTCGGCGCCCACTATCTCGAGAAGATGGCTGGTGGCCGCGGCATCCTGCTTGGTGGTGTCCCGGGCGTGCCGGCTGCCAGAGTAGTAATTATTGGCGGTGGGGTGGTGGGAACAAACGCCGCGAAGATTGCCGTCGGCATGGGCGCTCACGTTACGATCATCGACAACAATCTCGATCGTTTGCGCGAACTCGACGATATTTTTCTATCTAAGATTTCCACTCTCGCCTCGAGTGCTTACATGATTCACGACGCGATCTCAACTGCTGATCTGATTGTCGGCGCCGTGTTGGTTCCCGGTGCTGCCGCTCCCAGGCTGGTCACGCGCGGCATGCTCAGAGACGTGCCGAACGGTGCCGTGATCGTTGACGTTGCGGTGGATCAGGGCGGGTGCATTGAGACGACGCATCCGACTACTCACTCAGACCCGACCTACTATGTTGAGGGAGTCTTACACTACTGCGTAGCAAACATGCCTGGCGCCGTGCCACGCACATCGACGTTTGCGCTGACCAATGCCACACTGCCCTACGCTCTGAAGCTTGCCAACCAGGGATTCCTTGAAGCCATCAGCAGTGATCACGGACTGAAGGCTGGCGTAAATACTTTTGCAGGTCACTGCACCTACCAGGCGGTTGCCGAAGCGCAGCGTTTGCCCTATACCGGCATTGACGCCTTGATTGAAGTAACCAGCGCTTCGAACGCCTAAGATCTTTATTTCAGAAATGAAAGAGGCGGCCCAGTTCCAGGGTCGCCTTTTTATTTGCAATGGATGTTCGCGCTATGGGTTCTTTCTCGCCAACAATTCTTCAATACACTCAACCAGACTTTCGCCTGTGACTGGTTTAGCAAGGAACACGTCCGCTTGTTCGGTATTTTGATTCCCTTCCTTTCGTTCCAGCGCGCTGAGCAGAATAATCGGTAGGTGAGAAAGCTTCGGACTGTTTCTGAGGAACCGGCAAAATTCGTGGCCGCTAAGATTCGGCATGATTGCATCGGTAACAACAACATCTATATGCGTTGCCAGCACCAGCTTCATCGCTTCGAGTCCGTCGGAGGCCGAGACGACCTCGTACCCGGCGCGCTCGAGCACAACTTCAAGGAAGCGTCGTAACGCGCGATCATCTTCAGAGAGCAAAACTCGACGTTGCCCGCCTCCTTCGGCTGGCGACGCGTTAGCGTCTGACTCTGGTGAAACAATATTGTCCTGGGTCATCAATTAAGGAGTCTGGGGAAGTTGGGAGTCGCTGCGGGACGGCACAAGCAGAATAGAACTGGCCCAGAGTTGTTGTCAATTACGATGCTCGAGCGGAGGCTTAGTGGTCCATAAACTGCCGTTGCCAAAGCTCCAGATTCAACAACTGAAAGACTTGAAGGTTAAGATCTTCGCGGCCCGAAAGATTTGCGTCGATAATTTTTTTAACTTCTTCCGGTCGAAACAAGCCGCGTTTCCTTACGATTTCTTCCGAAAGCAGATCGTCAACCAACGGTTTCAACGCTCCGCGCAACCACGAACGGATGGGTGCGCCGAAGCCGGCCTTCCGGCGCCACACCACCTCAGGTGGCAACATTTTTTCGAGCCCGCGTTTCAGAATGTACTTCCGCTTAAAGCCCCGCAGTTTCAGATCTGGTGGCATTCGCGCCGTAAACTCAATCATCTGCCGATTGAGAAAAGGAACACGCACTTCGAGATTGGCCGCCATCGAAGTTTTGTCGGTGGTTATCAAATTCAAGCAAGGCAGAAACGTTTTTAGATCGACGTAAAGCAAGCGGTTTAATGGCGCGGCGTTTTTGACCCGAGCAAAGTAACGACGATGCGCGTCGTAAGCATCGAGTCCTTTGGTCGCTGAAAGCATGTCGTCGGAATAAAGCTGTTGCTTCGCATCGTCCGTGAAGTAAGTGCCGTATCCTAAATATCGTTCTTCAAAGTCGCGACCGGCGCTGCGTACAAACTTCTTCGCGTTGCGCAACGGCGCGGTCAAGCGTCCCGGCAATCCTCCCGGCACGGTCCGCTCAAGCGTCTTCGCTAATATTCCAAATAACGGGCGCCGTAACATCCCCGGCACCGGATCAAACGCGCCGGCAATTTTCATGGCGAGTTGTCGCGGATAACCGGCAAACACTTCATCACCGCCCATGCCTGACAACATCACGCGCAAAGTTTCCCGCGCAGCTTGCGAGACGAGATAACTAGGAATTGCCATATCAATAACCGGCTCGTCCAGGTGATAGACGAGCTTCGGTAACAACTCGGCGACCGCCGGATGCAGCATGATCTCGTGGTACTGGGTATCAAGGGCTCGACTAACTTTGCGCGCCCATTTAACGTCGTCCGGTATAATGTCATAGCGTAGATCTTCAGCTTCGATCCCAACCGTGTAGGTAGACACTCGCCGCCCGTTGCTGTGCTGCTTCATCATTGCGACGATCCCGGACGAGTCAATGCCGCCGGACAGAAACGATCCGAGCGGAACGTCCGCGACCATTTCCAGGTTGACTACTCGATCGAGGGTTTCCAACGTTTGCTCCTGCCACCAGGCTTCGCTGCGTCCTTCCTCGATTTCGTCGAAAGACACGTCCCACCATTCAGCGATCTTTATCTCGTCACTTTGAAAAGTAAGGACGTGGGCCGGCGGAAGCGTCTTGATTCCCTGAAACAACGTGTTGGGATCGGGTGCCCAAAGGAATGTTAGAAACTGATTGAGCGCCTCGGGATCGAGGGCGCGCTCCACGAGGCCCGTGGCCAATATCGCTTTAACTTCCGAGGCGAAGATCAACAAACCCGGTTTCGAGCCGTCACCGGTTTCGTAGAAATAGTAGAGCGGCTTGATGCCGGCGTGATCGCGCGCGAGCGTTAGGCTGCGCTCGCGGTTGTCCCAAATGGCGAAGTGAAACATGCCGTTGAGACGCGGTAAACAGTCCTTGCCCCACTCCGCAAACGCGCTTAGCAGAACCTCGGTATCAGTCTCGGTTTGAAAAACATGGCCTTTACTCTTCAGTTCCGCGCGCAGCTCGCGATAGTTGTAGATCTCGCCACCGAAGCTGAGGACGTAACGACCGTCAGCGGAAAGCATCGGTTGATGACCCGCTTTACTCGTATCGATAATTGCCAGCCGGCGATGGCCCAAAGATGCGCGACGCCCGGCGTCGTCAACGGGCGCGGAAGTCCAAACACCTTGATCGTCGCGACCACGATGTTCGATTGAGTCGAGCATCGCACCGATGTGTCGTTCAGGCTCGAGGCTAATTAATCCGGCAATTCCACACATGATCAAACAAACAAAGTGATGAGTACTGAGTAATGAGTCATGAGCGTCAAGAAGTCCCTCACTCATGACTCATTACTCATTACTCATCACTTTTATCTTTTGTCCTGTTCGTAAAGAGTCTC
>JBDUDV010000071.1:0-18852 GCA_040002755.1 Acidobacteriota bacterium
AGGTCGATCCGATTGTAGGCTACTCGCAGCTCATTGGTGAAGGTACTTGAGAAAACATGCGTTTCGGCCAATTGAACGTTCTGATATTGGTTTTTCTGTGTCGTTTCGAAACCAGGAAATGCAGCAGTTGCTAAGAGGGATGTAGAATCGCGGAGGTAGCGTCCGGATAATTGATCGCTATCGCTTATCTTGTGATCTATTCGAATTTGGATCTGGCGATCCTTTTGAAAAACTGGCAATGAAAAGAACCCGGTCCCAAACTGAATGCTGGGGCGGCCAGAATCGAGGGCGATGGGGAATAGATTGGCCGTGCCTCTTACGGAACTTATGGCGTTTAGGTAGGTATCGACCCTCGGGTTGGCACCGACCGGGAACAACGTAAGCAAAGTGGCTGCACCTGCTGCGGATGGAACGGTGCGACTAAAGGAACCGCTAGACAGTTGACGCTCCTCTTGAAAAGCTGCGAAGAAAAACGTTCGGTTGCGTCCCTCATAACCCAACATTGACCCTCCCTCGCCGAAATGTGGGAGTAGCACGGGTCCGCCGATGGTTCCAGAAAAGAATTGATTGGTACCGGCGGGCGGGTGGCCGTTACGCTCTAAGACTGAAGTAGTGTCCAAAGCTTGCGTGTTCGTCAGGGCGTCGTCTCGGGTCGAGTCAAGGAGGTAAGAAAGAGTACCGTGGAAGTCGTTGGTACCGGACTTAGTAATGACGTTGACTACGGCGCCTCCGGCTCGACCAAACTCTGAATCGTAGTTTGAAGTTTGTACTGAGACCTCTTGAATCGCGTCAGGATTAGTGATCTGGAAAGCCTGGCCGGCAACCGAGATGTCATTGTTTTCAGTACCGTCAATGAGGAAATTGTTCGAGCGGCCGCGAGAACCATTTACAGAAAACGTACCGACGCCAAAACCGAAGCGGTTAGACGACACGCCCGGAAGCGTCAGAGCCAGGGCGACAGGATTTCGCCCCGAAACGGGCAACTCGGTGATCTGCCTGGTAGCGATGTTTCCTCCGCGAACAGGAGCCTCGAGCTGGAGCAGGGTCCCGGAATCAGCCGTGACGTCGACCGTGACCTGTTGTCCGCCGGGCTGCAACTCGGCATCGACCGCCGAAGTTTGATTTGCGCTGACGTTCACGTTGGTTTTTGTCACCATGCCGAATCCGGGGGCGGTGATCGTTAGAGTGTAGGCGCCGAGATCAACAGCATCGAAGCGATAAAACCCCTCATCGTTTGTAGTGGCCGTTCGGCTAACAGTTGTTTCGGGACTGGTCAACGTAACACTGGCGCCGGCAATCCGGGAGTTGCTCGAATCAACGACAACTCCGCTGACGACACCGCGGCTGGTCTGGGCATTGGCCACAAGCGCGAGACCGAGCATGATTGCCATCAACACAAAAAGCTTTAATTTCATCTTCTCTCCTTATTTATTAAAGGTTACGGGGGACAGTACGAGGTTCAACAAGCTGCTTTCTAGACGCTCCGCTTAACGTTTGAAAGGTGTAGCACCCACCAGAGCGCTGCAAATTACGCTCCGCAAAATCGTGCGCTTCTCTTTCTTTGCCTGGGGGATCGGTAATTACCATAGTGAGCACATAACGAGTCCCGAAAAACTCTTCTTTGAAACTGCCTAGGTCAGGCGCTATCGAGATGGGCCAATCACCACTTTCCAACGCTGGCATCTCCTCATACTAAGTCCGCAAGCAGCATTGTTGAGGTGATCTGAGATTATTTCTCGGATTCCATTGGGAGCTAATTGGCAGCGGCGTTGATATCAAACCATTTTGGTTCAAGCGGTTGATTAAAGGAAAACTTGTTGAAAGCCATTTTCCACTCGGCGAGGTACGTAGCGCCCTGACGCCT
Organism: Acidobacteriota bacterium; assembly: GCA_040002755.1. Taxonomy (GTDB): domain Bacteria; phylum Acidobacteriota; class Blastocatellia; order Pyrinomonadales; family Pyrinomonadaceae; genus PSRF01. The sequence continues at coordinate 1,865 of JBDUDV010000071.1, forward strand.
GTCAAGTTTTAGCTTGATTTGGTAGGTGTGAGGAAGCATTAGCTTGCCTTCGACTCTGAAGTCTGAGAACTGCTCCTCCAGATCATAATGCAGGTCGCGCTCCCGCTCCTTTGAGGAGTCGACGCCGCCGGCGGTCGAGCTCATCTGAGCGGCGACGACCTGCTTGTACTCAGTGCGCACGTGTTGAAAGGTTTCCGCGTCAAAGAATAGATTAACCTTAAGGTCGGAACCCGTCTTCGGGACATACCTCAAGACGTGAGCATCACGACCGTCGACCTTCTTTAGTCCGCCATACTCCAACTTGACTTTGCTACCATTGAAATTTAGCAGCGGCCAGGCGGTCGATAGAACACCCCCAAATAGTCCATCTCTGTAGATCCCTGCGCGTTGAAAAATAAAGTCTCCCAGAGTTGAGCGGACGCCAGGGTGGAGAAAACTGACGACAAGCTTGTCGCCATCGTAGCCGAACTTCTCCGCCGGATAGTCCGCATTTTGGAAGCTCATGGCGATGACGCTCTTATTCCTTTCAGAGTACAGGATTGAGAGACCGCTATTTTGCCCTGAGCCGGGAGAGCGCAAGGTGAATAACACGCTACCGGCAACCAGGCGTGTCTTGGCCGCCGCGAGGTTCTCGGGGGTGCCGATTGACATGAGATGTTTGGTAAGGACCTCCTCGGCGGTCAGCTGTCCATGGTCCCCGGCCGGCGTGTTTCGATTGTTGGCGCACAGTGTGGCGAGCAAGATCAGGAACGGAAGCATCCCGAGGCCGAATCTGCGATTTACTTTAGTACTCATTGCAGAGATTCCCTTCGCTTTAAGTCATAAGACTGATTTTAGCAGCGCAGCGGAAGTGATGGATAGTGGAAAGGATGGGAACGAAAAAGCCAGGGCCCAGCGAATGCTTGGCCCTGGCCTTTGGACTAAGGAGTTTTTAGAACTCCAGGCGGCCCACAAACTGGATGATTCTGGGGGTAAAGGTTGAGTTTACCTTCCCGAAGTTTGTGGAATTGATGTCAAAGCTAGTTCCAGCTGGGACACCTGAAACGTTTCCGATGAAAAAGTTGGCGCGATTTAGAACATTGAACGCCTCACCGCGAATCTGGAATCTCATCCCCTCCTTAACGAAGTCGAGAGGGATGTTCTTGAAGATGCCGGCGTCCCAGTTGATATAGAGCGGACCATTTAGGAAGTTGCGCTCCATGTTACCGGTGAAACCAGGTCTGGAATTAAAGAATACCTGGCCACTGAAAGGAGTTGTGTCAACTCCTTCAGCGCCGCGTTGACTTCCCAAAGCAGTGCAATTGCCCGCCTGTAGGTTGGCTTGGTTGATGTTAAGCACCGCTGGATTAATGAAGTAAACACCGCACGGCGTCCGGAAGATGCCGACCAGCTTCTTTACCTCTTGCTTGCTCAGGCTGGTGTTAGCAGTCTGGCGCGCTGAACGAGCGGCCCGATTAAGAGTTCCGCGAGTATCGAGAATCGAGAAAGGCGCGCCTGTCGCAATTTGCACGATGGAGGTAAATTGCCAGCCTCCAAGAATGGTATTGACCGTGCCTCCCTGGTTGAGGAAGTGCCTACCCTTGCCGAAAGGCAACTCGTAAATACCGTTGAAGTTGAAAACGTGGGCCGCATCGTAATCGGCTCGTTGGTATTCGAGCTTAATATTGTTAAGAGTAAGAACGGGGTCAAAGTTTGTCTGGCCCACACCTCCGGTGTCGGTAAGAGTCTTCTGGAATGTGTAGTTAGCCTGGAATTGCAGGCCATTTGCGAAGCGCCGGCGAACCTCGGCTTGCAGACTGTTGTAGCGATACTTGGCGCTGTTGCTAAGGAGATCAGCTACTCCGGTGTTTGGGTTCGGCAAAAACAGTTGGCTGCTGTTACCAAATTGGTTGGTGACGTAAACATTGGCCAAATTGGCCACCTGCCCCTGAGCGATTTGGGTGCGAATCGTGGCATTGCTGAGCAGGCCGCCGGCTTCGATCAGCGGGAAGACTGTCAACAACTCACAACTTCGAGCGATAACATCGGCTGCATTACAAGCTGGATTATTGAAGCGCGATAGATTCCGGCGCGCGCGCTCGAAGTCAGCGAGAAAGCCATTCGCGAATATCTCCGTCTGATTGTAGTCAATTCCACGGATCAGGTTGTTTGACCTGCCACTGACAAAGCGAATTTCAAAGACGCTTTGGAAACCAATCTCGCGTTGAACGCCGATGTTCCATTCCTGAGTCATCGGCACTTGCAGGTTCGGATCGATGCCGAAGACGGTGCCGAAGTTACCGGCCAACGCATTGTTTTGAACAAATGTGCGCGGCACTTGGAAGGCCGGCGCGGAAGTTGAGGGCGGACCTGAAGCTAAACGACCGTTGAGGTTTACCAGAGACACGCCCTGTGTCAAGCCCTGGTTACCGGAAATTGCATTATCAGCGCCGCGAACAAATTCGTCGTTCACGTAGCTGATGCGATAGCCGCCGCGGATTACCGTGCGCCCCTCACCTGGGAAGATCCCGCCAAGCAGGCTGTTCTTGAAGTTTGGTGACCAGGCGAAGCTCAGGATGGGAGCAAAGTTGTTCTTATCGGTCCTGAAAAACTTGTTGCTGCCCGAATTGGTGCCCACGAAATTGTAGGTACCGCTTGGATTGAGCAGCGATGCGATGGGGTTATTCAGGTCACTGATAACGGGCTCCAGACCGAGCCTGTCGCGCTCCTTAATGGGGGTGTATAGCTCGTAACGTCCGCCTAAGTTAAGAGTCAGACGGGGTGAAACGCGCCATGAATCGGCCAAATAACCGGAATAGTTTTCATAGCGAAGGTTGCGCACGGGAATGGCACCCTTAACAAAACCCGAAGTGGTACTAGTGGCGTTAAAGCTTTGCGCGCTACTGGTAAAAAAGCCGCCCAGCAAGCCGAGCAAGGCGTTGGCATTCCCCAACTGAGTTGCGCTGATGCCGCCGGGAAACGCGCCTGAATTAAGACCAGGCGTCGCCGTACCGGTACCTACCGTCAAAGTCGGAATGCTGGAATTCGCGAACGCGGGCGGACCGAACGGCATTACGCGGAATAACTGGGCTTGTCCACCGAAGCGAATTGAATGCTTACCCTTAACCCAGACGGCGTTGTCCGCAAAGGTCCACTGATGCGTATCGCGTCCTTGACGCTCAAAGGTCGATTCCGGACTGCTAATCAAGGGTAGGGTTAGGAAGAAGTCGGTGGGTTGGTTGTTGCGGTCGAACACTGGCAAACTGAAGAACCAACCCCCGCGAACCTCGTTGCTGAGGCTGTTAGTTGGCGAATAGCGCCATGAGAAGACAGCGGACTGCCGATCAGAGCCCTGAAAGCCAAAAGGCGTAGTGTTGAAACCACCGTTGTCTACGTCAGGTCGTTGATTGATTTCAGTTCCGCGGTCAATGATCGCTGAAAACGAATTTCGTGAATTAGCTTCGACGTCAAAACGGAAGGTGTATTTATCGCGATCCTGATTCTGCGTCTGGCTAAAGCTCAAGCCGGTGGTGTTAAGACCGTCGCCGACGCTGCCGTTGTTGCCGGCCGTGGGAACATTAGGAAGTATGCGGCTGGCAATGCGCGCATCGGGCGCTACGCCAGCTGCCGTGAGCACGTTTAGCGAGCGGACCACGCCAGCATTGTCGCGGTAAGTAAAAAGGCCGCTGCGAGCATTCGGGAGCAGAATGGTACGAGTCGTCGTAATAGACTGGCGCAGCCGGAATCTTTCCCATGAGCCAAAGAAGAATCCTTTGTTCTTGTATGTTGATGCTCCGCCTTCGCCGAACCGCGGAAGGGGTATTGGACCGCTCAGTTTACCCCCAAATTGGTTACGGTTTAGGAACGGACGCCTCGTGCCACTTTTATTGTTAACGAAGGTGTTCGCCGCAAATTTCGAATTGCGATTGTAAATAAACGCTGCGCCGTGAAAGTCGCTCGAACCGCGCGGCGTGACAAATTCAACCTGCGAACTGCCGTAGCCCTTTTCCGCGCCGGCGTTCTGTGTTGAAATAGTGAACTCGCCAACGTCGTCAACATTGGGACGATCAGGCGAGAAGTCAGTCGCGTTTGACCGAATGAAGTTATCCTGAATATTAATTCCATCCTTGGTCACGTTGGTGAAGGATGATTGCTGGCCATTAATGGTAGTGCTGGTAGCACCATTCGAGGCCGTGCCAGCCTGCAAGCCAATAAGCGCGAGCGGATTGCGTCCGTTAAGCGGAAGCTCCTCAATTTGACGCTGTCCAACTGTTGTGCTCAACTCGGCTGAAGTGGAATTAACTACGTCCGCTCCGGCGACAACCGTCACGTTTTCAGAAACGCCGCCGGGCTCAAGCGCGACATTCAGGGAGTATTCTTTCCCAATATCAATTTTCAACTGCGTTGCTGTGTAGGTCTTGAAGCCCGTCGCCGTGATCTTAACTGTGTAGGTGCCCACGTTAAGTTGCGCCACGGTGAAAGTTCCTTCACTGCTCGCCTGAACCGTTCTCTCAGTGTTTGTGGCATTGTCGATGACGACCACGTTGGCACCAGAGACAACTGCACCTTGTTGGTCAACGACAGTACCGACAAGACTGCCCGTGTTGGACTGGGCGAATGCCGACGCTGCAAATAAGCAGATCGTCAGCACCGCCAAAATAAATCTGAAATTCTTCATAATAGACTCCTCGGGAACTGATTTTTCGGTTGGAACTCCGCAGACCTTTCCTTAGGGGGTAGCTCTGCCGAGACTAACGAGATTTTGGTTTGGCTCATTTTGCTTAAAAATAGCTTACGTGCAGCGAGTTTCGGGCAAGAATCATGCCGCCTGAACATTTGAAGTGAAACTCTTCCTGTCGGCCATTTTGCAGAGCTTTGCTCGGATCCGCCCCTCTATTCTTGATAATTTTGGATTCTTGTACGAATATCTAAACGCCATTCGCCGATCAAGAGATGATCCGACCGGGAGATCGCCGCCTAGAATGTTATTCCTCGCCGCGGAAAGTATGCGACAAATAGTACTCCCAAAACTTGCACGCCACTCCGTGATCCTCAGTCTCCACGAGGGGTGTTCTTAGGTGACAACTCGCAGCTAGACAGGCATGAAAAGGTGGAAAGAACACCTCCGTCTCATTCCCCCTAGCGGTTCAATTTTGGGGCTCAGTCTACCAGATAAAAATCCACGCTCCGCAAAATCGTGCGCTCCTCTTTCTTTGCCTGGGGATCGGTAATTACAATAGTGAGCACATAACGGCCCGGTCGAGCATTACCCAATCCCAACTGTCCTAGCTTCACAATCTGTCCGTTTTGTAGAGTGCCGCCCACCGGTGACTCCGGTTCCTGAAAGATCACTTTGCCTCCCCGACTGACCACTATCTGGGAACGCAACTGTGTTTGCCCGTCAACAAGCTTCGGATTGTAGACCACCACTGCGTACCGCAGGTCCTGCTTGCGCGGCAACTGTCGCAGCGCGGTTAAGGGCTCTGGTTTCGTGTTGCTACCCTGGCTAATGTCAATGGCGTAAAGAAACACACTGCTGGCTGTTACGTGTTTCTTATTGAGATCCGGTATCTCTATGTATTGCGTCATCGAACCGAGCCGGCCGCTTTCCGAGTCACGCACAACGGCGCGTAACTGGTAGCTTCCCGGTGGTAGCTGAGCGTGTGCCGTGTAGCTCAGACCAGTCGCGAGCGCGCGCTGATAGTCGGGGGGTGAAAGGCTGACGGTCACTGTCTGGCTAAATCCGCCCGCGGACTTGCCCACGCTATTCGCAATGAAACCAACTACATCGAAGGTGGCTCGATACTTATCATCTGTTTCCTTTTTGAAGCTGATATTGTTGGCATTGATCAGCATGCTGATATCAAGCTCAGCTGCGACCTCGGGGGAAAATCTATACTGCACCCTGCCAGCAACTTCCACATCGCGTTTCGCCAGCGGCGACATGACTGTCTTTAAGATGGTCTCTTCTTTGGTTAGGGGTCTGGTTGGTTGGTCGGGGGTAGCGAAATAACCTTCGCGAGAGTAGACCTTGGCATCCGGACGAGTGACCTTGATCTCGAGCTTGTGATACTTGTTGTCGAAGGTTTCAGTCGGCGCGTAAGCGAGAATGTAGTAGCTGCTTCTCGCTAATATGCGATCCAGACCTTCATTGAAGTTGCTGGTGTTGATTACTGAAACGCCCCCAGTTGATTCGGCGAGAGCTTTTAGCCCGAGATGACTACTAAGCGTGTCGAGAGCCAGGTTATCAAATTGCCCCATGTTGGGCGTACGCCCGAAAGTAGCGCCGCCACTATTGCCACCAAATAATCCGCTGGTGGCTTCATTACCTGGGTCAGTGAATTTAGAAACCCCGCGGCTCGATTTCAGTCCACGAATGTCCATTGTATTGATGACAACTCCAGCACGGCTGGCTCGGTCGATTAGCTGCCTCAGCAGGAAGGTGGCATTACCAAGATAGTTCCGAGTTTCCGCGAGAGTGATCGGCAGACCGTCCACAGTAATTTGAGTGGGTCCCGATTCTGACAGCGGCAAACCTCCTGAGATCAACACCAAACTCTTGCGACCGGGAAGCCCTTTCAAGCTGCTGGTAACCTCGGCAGCTACCTGAAGCGTGAGTAGCGCGCGGAAGCCTCGGTTTATTCCCTCGTTCGAGGTATCCAAATTAGTATTTGAAGCGCTAATAGCTTCCGCCGGAAAACTTACACCTTCTGCCTCCGCTGCTAGCGCCAGCTGAGTATTAATGTGTTGGTCCGAAGGCAGATTGTCAAAGGCAGAGAAGGGGTGAAGTTGCGGAGTAATGTGAGCGATGGCTCGTCGTAGTATGGCTTTGTCTGAAGTGAACTGCTCCAACAAGCCGCCACCACCGACAACGCGCACAATCGCGACGAGATCACCTTCGCGCATGCGGTTGTCGACAAAGTCGGTGAGCAGTTGGCGTACGGAAGCCACATCTTCAATGGGCACAGTCAAATCGTCGACCACAAAAGCAAAAACGCGACGGAGGTCCCGCGAAGCGAGATTTTTTGCAATCTCTGGTTCAACAGGCTTTCCGGCGATGACCAGATCTCCCTCGATGCGCGGTCCCGCGTCGGCACCGACAAATTCCATGAACTTGATTTCCTGTCGCTTACCGTTCTCAAAAATCCTAAAGTCCTCGACTTTTAAATCGGGTATGACGTGGCCATCCTTATCGGTGACCACCAGATCCGTCTGCACCAGCGAGGTGCTTATTCTCACTACGTCATCTGTTGACGGCTGCCGTTGCGGAGGGGTCGACGGAGCAGGTGTTTGGGCTAGTGTAATGCTGAAGAGCAGGATTGCGGTTAGGCCAGCAGTAGATAAATTTTTCATATGATTGAAGCTTCCTAATCTAAATCCAGATTGAAAGGTTCATTCGCTCAGGTACCATGAGTGGAAATTATATTGCAGCCTACCTAAACTTTCTATCTGGATGAAACTCCGCTATTTGCGGTTTTGGTTACCAAATCCAGTCTCGCTTCAGAGGCAGATTTTCCGTTCTGGCATGTCCGACTTCTTTTCTTGGTCGTACGTGAAAAAAGGGAGAGCCATTGCTGGCTCTCCCGGAAAGGTTCCAGCTCCAAACGCGAACTAGAAAATGATGCGCAGACCCACCTGAACAACGCGGCGGGCCAGTTCGACATCCTGCTTGTTGGCGAAAGCTGAACCTTGGCTGCCCGCGTCCTCCACGAAGAAGTCCGGGATCGGTGTATTAAGCGGCGCGTTGACTCCGTACCCAGTGTTTGGGTGATTCAATACGTTGAATGCCTCGCCGCGGAGTTGAACGGTCAGGCGCTCACCAACCTTGATGTTCTTGAACAGACCCATATTCAGTTGGTTGAGTCTCGAAGCGCGCAGCGAGTTGCGTGCTGCGTTGCCGAACGGCGTGTTGAAAACTTGCGCCGCTCCAGGACCGTTGAAGACGAAGCGCACATCGTTGAGCGTCACGGGAACCACGTTGCCCGTCGTGTTCAGTGCGTTAAGCGAAAGGAAGCCCCTCGCGTTGGTGACGATATCGATATATCCCGCATTGAAGGCGTCCACCTGATTGATGCCAACCAACTGCGGGTTGGCGTTCGGGTTGCCGACGAACGGGCGGTCGCCCTGAGTGATGTAGGCCGACCCCGCGCCGAAGACCCCGCCGTTAAAGAACTGTCCCGGGGTGTAGGGCGAGCCGCTCGTCAGAATATAGACTCCGTTGAGTTGCCAGCCGCCGAGCAGGTGACCCACCACGCCGCGCTGCTCCTTGTGGAACGGCACGTCGTAGATGAAGTTCGCGCTAAAGGCGTGCGGGCGGTCGAGAATCGACAGGGCGCGTTCGCACTTAGTGATGCAGAACGGGTTCTGCGCAAACGAGGAGGCGATATCGAAGGCGAATATCTCTGACGAGTTGTCAATCGTCTTGCTCCACGTGTAAGCCGCGCCAAGCGTCAGCGAGTTGTTCAGGAGCCGACTGTTAACGCGGGACTGCATCGAGTGGTAAATGGACTGGGCAGAATTCTCGCGAATGGTAATGGCTCCTTGCGGCCGGATGCGGCCGTTGCAGACGCTCTCGTTGACGAAAGGAGTCGCGGGGTCGTTCACGCAGTTCAACGGAGTGATGCCAGACGGCAACAAGTTCGCAAAGCTCCTGAACGTCACGACCTGTTCGGCGGTGCAATCGCCGTCACTGTTGCGCGCCGTGCAGACTGCTTCCGGGGGCAGGCCGTTGACCAAGTTCTGGACGAAGGGATTGGCGTTCCGGTTCTGGAACAGACCGACGCCGTGCGTGCCGACGTAACGCACCTCGGCTACGGTGTTCCTGCCGAACTGGTGCTGCACGCCGAGCGAGAACTGCTCGGAGTAGGGCGCACGGAAGTCCGACGCGACCTGAGTTTGTGACAGGAAGAGCGGGTTAAGCTTGCCGAGCGGCAAGACGCCCGACGCGGCCGACGTCGCCCTGACCACCACTCCCGTCGGGATGCCGCCGGGGACCGGGACCGGCGAACCAGAGGACGGTAGCAGGTTAGAAGGCAGCGCGAAAGCCGCCGAGAACGGCGCGGAACCTTGCACGTTCAGAAGGATATTGTAGAACGCCGCATCGTAGGCGATGGAGAAACCGCCGCGGATGACGGTCGCGTCTTCGCCAAGAAATTTCTTCCAGAAGTGCGGCGAATAGGCGAAGCCTATGCGCGGAGCGAAGTTGTTCTTGTCGATCGGAACCCTCGGCGTCGTGCGGACGCTTAGAGGGAGCGTTGGGTCGTAGAACCTTCCGCTTCCGCCCTCGCGCAATGTGGATTGTTCGTTAAGGAGGTTGATAGGCTGGCCCGTGTACTCGTAGCGCACGCCAAGATTCAGCGTCAGGTTAGGCCTGACTTTGAAGTCATCCTGAATGAAGTAGTACTGGTCGTTTTCCGTGAATACGAGCGTCGGGTTGCCGACAGTGAGCGCGAAGCCCGACGGCGCGTTATTGAGCAGACGGGTAACGGAGTTGAAGCTGTAAGCGCCGTTGAAATTCGGCAGGAACGGCACGACCGTGCTCAGATGCTTGAACTCGCCGCCTAAGATTAAGGAGTGCGACCCACGTATCCACGTCAGATTGTCGGCAATCTGATAGACCTTGCCGACGCGTCCTTGCGGGAGGTTGGTGGCTGGCCCGATGCTGGTTAACGCGCGCCCCGCACTCACCACCGGGAAGGTGATGTTGGTAACGGCCGAGCCGATTTCGGTCGGGGCGGGAATGCAGCCTGGAATCCCGGTGGCGCAACCGCCGCCGAATTCCACGCCGATCTTCTGACGGGTGGCGCGGAAGTCGCTGACTATCGTGTTACTGAAAGTGTGCGTCCAGCTTCCACCGAGGTTTTGACTGGTCGCGGGGATGTCGCCGGAGAAGCCGTTTGTCTGTGCCAGACCGTTCACTGAGTCCTGATTCTGATTCAGGTAACGGACGGTTACGTTATCCTTCTGCGACACCTTAAGGTCGAAGCGGACGCTGTAATCGGTTTCCTTAAACGGCGTGGAGACATTGCGCTCGGGCTGAAATGCCTGGAAGGTCTGTCCGCCCAGAGTGATCGTGGCGAACGGGTTGGACACATCGGTGCGGGGGTGCGTGCCGGGAATGGCAGTCACGCCCAGCGTGGTGATGTCCTGAATCACCGCGTTGCCGGGGAACGCCGCCAGCAGCCGCGGGAATTCCGTGGGCGCAATAGCGAGCGATGAGGAGCGAAGCGTGCTGATCGAGGGATTGCGGATACCCTGATACGACACGAAGAAGAAAAAGCGGTCTTTGCCGCTCAGGATCGACCTTCCACCCTCGCCAAATCGCGGCAGGGGAAGTGGTCCGCCGACCGTGCCGCCGAACACGTTGTAAAGGCTTTGGTTCGGTGACAGCTGGCCGCCGCGCTTCTCGATGTTGGTGAGACTGTTTAGGTTCTTATTGTCCTGGTGGTATTCGAAAGCGGTGCCGTGAAAGTCATTAGTTCCACCTTTGGTCACGATGTTAACGACTGCTCCCTGATTACGTCCATACTGGGCGGAGAAGTTATTAGTAATAACCTGAAACTCCTGTATAGAATCCGCAGAGTCCACAAAAAGCGCCGGACCAGCTACGCTCAGGTCGTTGTTATCCGCGCCGTCGATCTGGAAGTTGTTGGAACGCCCGCGATTGCCGTTAACCGACAAGCCTGTGCCGTTCGTATTGGTGCCGCCGCTGCGATTGGCGATTACGCCAGGAGCGAGCAGTGCGAGTGTGTCGATGCCCCCGCCGGCGCCATTGGATGGCAGGTCTGTGACTTTTCGGGCCTCGATCGTCGTAGAGATCTGCGATTGGTCGCGCTGGACGATCTCTTCTGTGCCGGCTGTTACCGTAACCGTCTCGCTGACGTTACCGGCTTCGAGTTTGGCATCGTAGCCGTTAACGATACCGACCTTTACGATCACGCCAGTGCCGACGGAGCGCTTGAAATTCGTCGCTTCGACCGTCACAGCATACGTGCCAGGCAGCAGGTTGGAGAGCTCATAGGTTCCTTCTCCGCTGCTTGTGGCTTTGCTCTCGCCGCCCGTGGCCTCGTTTTTCGCAGTTACACTTGCACCTGCGACGCCGGCGCCACTGGCGTCCAAAACTGTACCTCTCAAACTGCCGGTCGTGGCCTGGGCCATCGCAGCAATAGCTGAGAGAGCCAGAATAGCTACCACGGCAAGAATTCGCGTCGTAGTAAATATCGTTGCGGCTTTCGCCTTTGGAGAACTTCTCATTTCACTTATTTCCCTCCTAAAGATAGGCGTTAGGTTCAATAACAAAGCTGACAACCGAGTTCGTTTGTCAACCATTTCAGTAGTGCCTAATGCAACATACCGATCAGTTTTTCAACTTGAGCGGCGTCTGGTGCGTTTGGTGTTTCGCGTAAATAGGACTTAAATGATTTCAGAGCCATCTCACGCTCTCCCCTTTTCATGTAAAGCCTGCCGAGATGGAGTAGCGCGACGGCGTAACTGGATCCACCGAGGTCGTACGCTGCGTTCAACTCTTTCTCGCCTCTGGTCGTGTCATGGAGCTGTATAGAAGCCATTCCTGCATAAAAATGTGCAGCAGGAGCAGCGGACTCAATCGACAACGCCTTATCCAGAGCAGCCAGCGACTCTGTAAACTTATTCTGCCGAAGCAGGACGATTCCCAGATTCAATTGTGGGTTGAAAGCCTTGGGATCGATCTTGACGGCAGTCTGTAGCTCATTCGCAGCCTCGTCGAATTGTCCCTGTTCCAACAACTGTGCGCCGAGGTCGTTGTGAGCTGCCAAATAATCCGGATAAATAACCAGGGCACGTTTGAGCGCTGCGATCGCTTCCGGCGCATTGCCTACGCTTGCGAGGTGACTGGCGTTTTGAAACTCTCGTTTCGCCGCTGAAGGGACCTTCTGATTCAACGTGCCAACCGAGACAATCTTGTCCATACCGGCACTGCCTTCGCCCGGCTTCTCCTTCAGATAAAGCGTGATCATTATCGGGCCAGCGCCCCGCTGAACTTGAACCGTTTCTCTGGTTATCTGAAAGCGACGCTCGCCATCGGTCTCAACCTCAATGGTGTACTGCGCCGGCACCAGGTTGCCCAATTGGAAGCGTCCCTGCTGATCGGTATAAATCATCGCCTGATCGCCGCGCATCGCTTTGAGAGTTATTCTTACCGCTTCCGACAACGGCGAACCGTCAGGCATAACTACGGTGCCGCGAATGCTTCCCAGCTGGTCTGGTGCCCCTACGTGTGAGCCGGAACGCGGGATGGCTTGGGCATGAGCATATCCGGTAAGCATTAGCGGCAGCGCCAGGATTACTATCACTCTAAAACGCATTCGTTAACCAAACCAAGGAATTGGATCGTTCTGGTCGCCAGCTTACGATTGTTTTCAGTCTCTTGCGGTAAACCCTGATTACCAGATTACTTCTTCAAAGCTCTTAAGCGCTGGGGCAAGGGCTATGCCATGTTGGGGGTTAGTCACTAAGTCCCGATAGCGCTACAGGTCAGGCGTTACAAGAGCTGATGCAGACTGGCAATTCGGATTTTTATCCGATTTTCTGAATTTACGAGAGCGTTGAGGCAGCGCCTTTAAGACCCCGGAATATTGTTCTCGGAAGCTCAAGTTAGAGCAGCTGGTCACGCCCGTTCAGCTAGTCTCCAGTGGCTTTCACCACCTCAAACTCAAACTGGAGTTCCTTGCCGCGGCAGATGTTTGATAAATAAAACTCCCAAAACTTTCGCGTGAAACGAAGCGCAGACCAGCGTTGATCCAGATTCGTTAACCATTCCAGGCCGAGTGCGCGCCAGAGATTTGCAAGGCTGACGTAGGTCCGCAACGACCGCAGTTCCACCGTAGTGTAAAAGGGAAACGGAGTACGTTCGGGCATGAAGCAGGTGAACGAGTAGCTATTGAAGTGGTTGCGGTGAGTTGGGTCGGTTGACCAGTCAGGATTTGAATAGTGTGGCGTGACGATCTTGATGACTCCGCCCGGCTTCGTTATTCGATGAAGCTCGCTCACGAACGACATAACGTCGGGAACGTGTTCGATCACGTGGCGGCAGATAATCTGATCAAATTCATTGTCAGGAAACGGATAAGGCACGACGCCGAGATCGTGGATGACGTCAGCGTCAGCACGTGGGTTTGAGTCGATTCCGATCGCTCCGGGAAATTTGTTCTGTCCGCAGCCGACGTCGAGAGTCTTCGGCGCAGCGGAGAGTGCGGACGGCGTTGAAACTGTTGTCGATTGTCCCGGCGCAATCATGGGCGACATGGCTGGCTGCAATTAGTTTTATTGAAAAAGGAATTGGGCCAATGACTTCAAATCGAAAGGATGGACCGGCAAGTCAAGTTTCACTTTCAACTCCGCCAGTGTCATTCCGTCAAGCATTATATCTTCATCGCTCTTGAGCGTACTCTTCGGGATGATCACAAACTCACCACTAATGCGTTCTTTTGCTGAAACCAAATCACCACCTGTAAGCAAGCCTGCCACTGAAACATCGCCGCCAAAATATTTGTTTTCAACTCCCTCAACCGTGAGTTGACTGCCGAATCGCAGGTTGAAATTTTCGACCAGCGGCTTGAAGACCGGCGCGAAGAGCGTGCCCGTCAGAATTGTGCCGCTCAATTTTGAAAATTGCAGCGACGGTTGTCGCTCAAGGCGTCTTACCAAAGCGGCAAACTCACTTTTGAATGAGCGCACCATCCCGATGCCGTCTTCGATCTGCGGGTAGTCGCCATAGTGCACCCGCGCGGGCACTGCGCGTCCGGCGCGTAAATATATCTCGTCGCCGAGGAACGCGAACGTGGTTCCCAGCTTTTTGCGGAAATCAGATTGAACAAGTGCGATCTCAGAAATTATTTGCCGGCAGAAGTCGGGCGTTACAGCGGTCAGACGCGCGTCGGTGTTGTATCGCGTCAAGCCGAGCGGAACAATTGCTACGCTTGTTATGCGCGGATACTCAGCCGCGAGTTCCGCGATCGTTCGACGGAGAATGTCGCCATCGTTGATTCCCGGGCAAAGCACTACCTGCGCGTGGATTTCAATACCGGCGTCCAACAACCGCTTGAGCTTCGGACCAATGTCGGCCCGCTCCTTGTCGACTCCCAACAAGTAAGCGCGCACGTCGAGGTCGGTTGCATGTACGGAGACGTATTGCGGAGACAAGCGTTGCTCGATAATCCGCCGCATCTCGTCTTCGCTAATGGAGGTGAGCGTGGTGTAGTTGCCGTAAAGAAACGAGAGCCGAACGTCTTCATCTTTGATGAAGAGCGACGGCCGGGCGTCCGCAGGATTACCGTTACAAAAACAAAAGATGCATTCGTTGGCACACTGGCGTGGAACGATCTGCTCGAAACTAAGCCCAAAATCTTCACCTTCGCCGCGCTCGATTTGGAGTTCCCAGTCTTCGCCGCTGCTCTTGCGGACCTCCATCACTAATTCAGTTTCGCCCGCAGTTTGAAAGCGAAAGTCGAGATAGTCGCGAACCACCCGTCCATTTACCTTGATAATTCGGTCGCCTGACTCGAGTTCCAATTCAGACCCGATACTCTCGGGAGACACTTCGGCAATCTCGACGCCGCGACGACGAATGCTGGTAACCGCGGGAGCCACTGCAAATTCGTACATGTAGGAATAATGTCCGACAAAGGTTGGTTTGTCGAGGAGACCGGAGCCGGGCCTCGACACGTCCTCTAATAAGCGCAAACGCTTGTTTACGAATCAAAATCTGCCAATTTTGTTGACAATCCGCGCTCTGTTTGTTAGTTATGCAGAGCGTTTTCAAATCCATCCAATATTTTCAGGTTTTTTCCGGCTTTCTCCAACCTGTTCTCTGAGTTGAGATCCAATGAATAACAAACTAAAGCCAGGGATTATCGGTGGCGTCGTTATTGGCCTGTTATCGATAATACCGATTGTCAGCTTAGGAAATGTTTGCTGCTGCCTTTGGGCCATTCTAGGCGGTGTCGTCGCTACTTATCTCTACGTGAAGGATTCACCGGTACCTGCTCGTCCCGGCGATGGCGCCATCCTGGGAGCAATCGCAGGCGCAGTTGGGGGCCTAATAGTAGTTGTGCTCGGCATCCCGATTAGCATCGTCGCCGGCGGAATTACCAAAGAACTTTTCATCAGACTTATGGAAAGCATAAATCCATCTCAAGCCGAAATGATGCGCGCGCAAATGCTCGCGGGAGTAAGCATCCTGCGTGAGATCGTGAACGGAATTATTTTAGCGGTACTGTTAGTCATTTTTTCGACTGTAGGCGGACTTCTTGGAGTGCCGATTTTCGAAAAACGCAAAGGTACGACCGCGCCGCCGCCGCCGCAGAATTTCGGCTAGGCCGACAGCTAGGGCTTCGACCTGAAACTCCAGCGAGAACGCTGCAGAATTCGAACCACTTTAGGAGAAACTAAATGTCTGAGCAATGGAGTACCCCGTCCGGCACCGGCGCGACGTCGAACGTTCAAAACTATTTGATTCCTGCAATCCTATCCACCATCTTCTGTTGTCTGCCATTGGGGGTGGTGTCGATCATCTTTGCAACGCAGGTGAACAGCAAAGTAGCAAGTGGCGATATCGCAGGCGCGATGGAAGCCTCCAAAAAAGCCAAGATGTTCATGTTCATTGCGGTGGGCTTGGGTGTGGCGAGTTGGGTTTGCGTCATAGTGATATGGATCCTGGTTTTTGGAATGGCGGCGGCAGGTAGCATGCGTTAGGCAAGCTGTTTTTCTTGAAGCGAGGACTGCTGAATTGAGTTTATGGAGTATGAATTAAATGAGTAGATATTGCACAAAATGCGGCGCGGCAAATGACGACACGACACAATCCTGCGTCAACTGTCAGTCGCCTTTAAGCCCCGTTAGCGGCGGTTATCAGCCGATGCAGTCTGTCAACCAGGGTTCGCCGGGGGCCATGACTGACTGGAAGGCGATGGGCGCCGACAAAAAGATCCTGGCGGGAATTCTGGCAATCGTGGTGGGGGCCTTCGGTGTTCACAAGTTTGTGCTTGGCTACACGACTGAAGGTATCATAATGCTGCTCATAACTGTTTTGACTTGCGGAATTTTCGCCATTGTTCCCAGCGTGATCGGGATTGTGGAGGGAATAATCTATCTCACGAAATCCGACGAAGAGTTTGTCACGACTTACTTGCAAAGCAAGAAGGGCTGGTTCTAGACGAGAACCAGTCCGCTTGACTTCACCCCGTTCTGTCGAACGCTCGTTTCGGATTCTTCAACCAATATTCTCGACCGTCGCCGCAAGTTCCTCGTTATTTCATGTCGGACGATCCGCATGTTGTTTAACTGCCTAATGAGTCTCAACGGGACAGTGAATAAGCGTCTGACCGCCCTGCTCATTTGGTTGTCAATTGCGCTCGGGGCGACCTATCTCTTCATTTTCGAACCTGGCAAAACAGGGTTCTTTCCGGCGTGTCCTTTTCGCACTCTTACTGGTTTTACCTGTCCGGGTTGCGGCAGCACACGTGGACTGCATCGCCTGGTCCACGGCGACTTAGTGGGGGCCTTTGAGTTTAATCCGTTGATGGTTTTGGTGCTTCCGTTCCTGATTTATGCACTCGTGCGTTACACGACGGCGGCCGTGAGCGGCCGTCCACTTCAAAAGCATTATTTAAAACCAAGATACATCTGGATGTTGTTTGGCGTGATCATGTCGTTTTGGATCTTCCGCAACACGCGGTTTTATCCTTTTCCCATCTGAGTGCCTGGCGACACGACTAACGATCAACGAAGTAACACCAGCAGGCGATGCGTCTGCTTCAAATTCTCGGGAGGACAGATCTTATGCGTCTACTCTTCGCTTTGTTGTTGACCCTTGCACTTAGTCCTGCCTTGCAGTCGCAAACTAAATCGCCGCGGGCACAATTCGTCACCCCTCCGCGCCCGGTTCACACCTTCTCGATCGTTGCGCGCGACCCCACGACCGGCGAACTCGGAGTTGCCGTTCAGTCACACTGGTTTTCAGTCGGCTCGAT
>JBDUDV010000072.1:0-18644 GCA_040002755.1 Acidobacteriota bacterium
TGTCGCCTGCGTCCGACGCACTCGCGCGTAATCTGGAACTCCCGCTTTTATCCGCGGAGAGTGAAGCAATACATTGGCAGGAAGTGGAAGCGGAGCCGCCCGGCTTTGTAGTCCTATATCGTTATCGCCAGGCGCCGCATCTAAGAGTGACGTTCGCGACTGATTTTTCGAAGCGACTTGAACCGCAGCCGGGAACGAAGGTGGTGTATGCGCGAACCACGATCGACTCCGATCGCGAAGTAGTGAAGAGACTCGACATCGGCTACAGCGACGAAGTAAGCGTGTTTCTAAATGGCAAGATTCTCTTTCGCGGTCGCAGCGCCCAGAATTTCCGCGACCCTGCATTCCTCGGTATCGTCAACCCGGAAAACGATGCCGTCTACCTGCCGTTGAAGAAGGGCAGCAATGAACTGCTACTGGCCGTGAGCGAACTCGGCGGCGGCTGGGGCTTTGTTTGTCGCTTAGCAGAGTTGAACAAATAACTTCCTCGAACGCCGCATCTATTTATGTGCGGCGTGCCAGGCCGCCAACACTTCAGCCTCGCGCTCCGGCTTTATGCCGGCGCGCAGCTTCGCCTGTCTCTCCGCCGGTTGTTTTCTAAACCACTCGAGCGTGGCCCTGGTCGTTTCGGAGAGTGGCCGAAAAGTCAGTCCCTGGTGAACTGCTTTGTTGATGTTCATGGTTGAATAGCCGATTTCGGTTCCGTGTGGCGAAGTCCAAATCGGGATGTCGTCGATAATTTTTTCCTCTGTCAGAAATTTATCGTCCACCCAGGTGAAGCGAGTATGAGATTTCGTCGTCTTCTTGATCTCGTCAAGCATCCGCCCCATGCCTAACTTCGATTTAGGCCCGACGGCATTAAAACTTCCCACAGTTCCCTGCTCGACCATGCGTATGGTCCATTCGGCGAGATCGCGGGCATCGATGATCTGAATCGGATCCGCAGGGGTTCCGGGCGCCAGGACTTCGCCGCCTCGTTCTACGCGCACTGGCCAGTAGGTAAACCGATCAGACTCGTCGCCGGGACCGACGATGTAGCCGGGACGAATGATCAGAGTCTTGCCCGGAAACCACTTTTCAGCTTCAACTTCCGAGAGCACCTTGAGCGGTCCGTAAAGATCATTGATGTTGGCGCGCAGCGTCGCATTGGTCTCTTTCATTGCACCAGCGCCCTTGTACTTTGCGAGCGGGGCAGTCTCGTCCATTCCCAGCTTACTGGTATCGGCATACACGGAAATGGTTGAAATGAACACATAGCGATCGACGTTCCCCTTCAATACTTCTGCCGCATCGCGCACCCAGACCGGGATCGACGTTGGATTGTCGATTACTGTGTCCCAGGTTCTGCCTTTGAGCGCGTCGAGCTTGCCGTTGCGATCGCCGATCAACTGTTCAGCTTCTTTTGGCAATTCTCCCGGATGCGTGCGGCCACGATTGAACACTGAGACCTTATGCCCGCGGCTGAGGGCATAACGAACCTGAAATGGTCCGGTGAAGCCGGTGCCACCCAGGATCAAAATGCGCAGGCTCTTAGGAGCTTGGTTGCTTGCGCCGAAGGTTTTGAGTGCTGAAACGCCGGCCAGCAAGCCTAAGCCCGCACCGCCTCCGAGCATGGCGGACAGTTTGAGAAACGTTCTTCTACCTGTTGACATTTGGTTTGCTCCTGAAGAGGACCGGCGTCTTGATCTAAACCGAAGTTTAACTGAATTGTTACGCACCAGACGGCTGCCAGGTTTATTGGATAAAAATCCGAAGTTTCGTAAGGTCTCCCCAAGTCTGCTAGATCTCAATCATCGAGAAGCGCCACGCGCCGGCGGTCAGTAGCGAGATCGCCATAGCCACAAGCACTATCGCATCTGTCGCCAATCCGAAATGGGTCGCCCGTCAATACTGTCCGCACTCCATCTACACCCTAGGTTAGCGGATCGATCCGCGCCAGCAGCGTCAGCACTTTGGGCAAGTTGTTCAGCGGATACAACGCGCCCGTTAGAAAATAGATCGGCATAACCATGAAGTTCATGACTAGTTGGAAGCCTTGCATGTTCGTTTCCTTGCGCGGCACTCCGTAAAGCACGCCGTGGATCTCCATGTTTTCCCAGGCGGTCAAATCGTGATCGAGACTAGGATCCTGGAAGACTATGCCGAAACGCTTGCACACCTCGTCGCGATTGACAGTCGGATCGAGACCATCCAACTCGAGCGAGCCGCTGGACGGCTTAAGCAGGGTCGTCAGCATCTTGATCGTGGTCGTCTTGCCGGCGCCGTTTGGTCCCAGAAAGGCAAAGATCTCACCGCGTTCGACATTAAAAGAAATATTGTCGACCGCAGTGACGTCGCCGAACTTTTTCACCAGGTCTCTACCTGGATCATTTACTGCTGCCCTCAATTGCAGGTAAACCGGCGGCGCGCAGCTCTACATTCAGCGCTGCGATATCCTGCGACTTGATCGCCTGCCAGCTTTCCTGCAGCGAGCGCGAATCTTTTAGAACGTCAGGGATCGCAGCTACAACTTGCGGAGTCGGCGCGAGATCAACGTCCTGTATCAAGTCAAAGAGCGTCTTCACTCGGCCGCTGGTAATGGCAAGGTTTAATTGTGCTGCGCCGCCGGCTGCCGGCACACCAGGAGGCGCAGTCGAAAAGCTTTGAACCTTCTCGGCTAACGCCTTGAGGTGCATTGAGAGATCGCCTTCTCCGGTTCGCTTCTGCAACTCCTTAATCTGACCCTGAATACGCTTGACGCTTTCCAAAATCGGATTCAGCACGAGCCACTCGTCGTAGAGCTGTTTCGAGAATTTGAATTGCTTAGCCAGGTCCGCATTCGACGTATTGACTCGTGGATCCATCCGCAGGGTCAGCGGTTGCTCATAACTCTTGCCGCCAACTGTCAGCACCACTGTGTACGTCCCCGGCAGCGCCCAAGGCGCTGTCGAATCGGGAGCGGTATTGCGATAAACAGCAGCAATCGGATACAACGCCTGTAAGCCTGGCAGGGGAGCATAATGCAGGTCCCAAAAGAAGCGATGCATGCCCGCGCTGCCCTCGAGAATCTGTGGCGGTCTGATCCAGTAAGGCGGAATGTTAAGTGTCGGGTCCGGTGCAGGCAGCGGATCAGCGCCGGAATAATGCCGTACGACGTTGCCGGCTTCGTCCTTGATTTCCAACTCCACCGTCTGGTCCAAGCGAACCGCTCCTAACGAACTGATGTAGTAGTCGATCATTGCGCCCTCTGGTGGATTTTCGCCGGCAGGTTCGTCGGGGGGCAACGGCGTGTCGCTATTAGTGTCCCAGCGAACGCGCAGCGCCGTCTGCGGACGAAACAGCGTCGTCGCCAGTGATGCCTGGAGCTGTCGCAGGGGCGTGATGTTGTCGAGAATCCAGAAGCCGCGGCCGTGCGTCGCAACGCACAAGTCGTCGTCCTTAATAATCAGATCGCGGATTGAGCTTGCGCCCATGTTAAGACGCAAAGACTGCCAGTGATCACCGTCGTCGAGCGAGAAATAGACCGCGCGTTCGGTGCCCGCGAAGAGTAGACCTTTTCGTTGCGGATCCTCGCGGACCACATCCGTGTTTTCATTTCCGGGAATGCCGTTGGTTACTTCAGTCCAGGTTGCGCCGCCGTCGTGCGTGCGGTAAATGTGCGGTCGCAGATCGTCGAGCCGCAAAGTATTGACGGCTGCATAGGCGGTGTTCCTATCAAAGTGACTGGCATCGAGAATTGAAACCTTTTGCCAGGGGCCAAGTTGTTTTGGGGTTACGTCAGTCCAGTGTAAGCCGCCGTCAGTGGTGCGATGAATCAAGCCATCGTCAGTGCCGGCCCAAATCAGATTAACGTCGAGCGGCGACGGCGCCACCGCGTAAATCACCCCGCGTTGGGTCGGCTGCGCCGTCGGTTGCGAGCGGAACTTGCCGACGGTCGCCGGCACGTCGAAGGTCTTACGGGTTAAGTCCGGACTTATCTGTTCCCAGTTTCGCCCACCGTCGCTGGTTTTCCACAACGTGTTGGTAGAAAAGAAAAGCAGATGAGGATCAACTGGCGAGAAGACTATGGGCTGCGTGCGGACTACGCGAAAATCGGCCGAGCGAAACGGCTTCGGCATGATGTTCTGTGCCTGCGCGGTGCGCCGATCGTAACGCGTCAGCTTGCCGCCGTAAACAATATCAGGGTCGAGCGGATCAGGCGTGACGTAGCCATACTCTTCAGCGCTCACTGGATGCCAATCGCGGAAGGTGATCTCGCCATCGTTACCGCGACTGGCAACGCAGGCCGAGCCACTTTCCTGCTGGCCGCTGCACAAGCGATACGGAAAAGCGTTATCGGCGTTGACGTGATAGAGCTGTGCGGTCGATTGGTTGTACCAACTGCTCCACGACTTGCCGCCGTTCACAGTTATGATCGCACCTTGATCGCTCGCGAGCATGATGACTTGCGTGTTGCTCGGATTGATCCAAACATTTTGATAATCGTCGCCGCCCGGCGCGCCGCGAAACGCGTTCCACGTTTTGCCGCCATCGATCGACTTCCAGGAGACTACGCTGGCCGAATAGACCACGTCGGGGTTCTTCGGATCGACGCGAAGCACGGCCAGATCGCCGCCACCAATTCGTCCGGCAGGACGCGCATCGTTCGTTATCTTCAGCCAATGATCGCCGCCATCATCAGAACGATAGATCGCCAGGCCGCCGGTCAACGCTACGGACGCAAACACGCGTTTGGTTGAACTAGGCGCAATCGAAAGGTTGGCCTGAATGATTCCCTCAGGCAATCCACCGCTGAGCTGTCGCCACGTTTGCCCATTGTCAACCGATTTGTAGACGCCACCGCCGCTGCCATTCCAAGCCGCGTTTTCCCACGGGCCCTGACGCGCTTCCCAAAGCGCCGCATAAACAGTGTCCGGGTTCTCCGGATCGATCAGTACGTCCGCGCCGCCGATGTTCTCATCTTTGTAGAGCACTTTCGCGAACGTCTTGCCGCCGTCTGTTGAACGGAAGATGCCGCGCTCTTCATTCGGGCCGTAAGGATGGCCGGCGACTGCAACCAGGAGACGATTCGAATCGCGCGGATCGACAGCTATCTGCGGAACTTGCTGACCATCGCGAAGGCCTAGATGCCCCCAGGTTCGGCCCGCGTCAATTGATTTATAAATGCCGTCGCCCACTGACAGATCGGGACGCTGTAGTCCCTCGCCGCTGCCGACGTAAATAATGTTTGGATCTGACGGTGCTACCGCGATGGACCCAACGGAGCCAGTCGGCTGGTCGTCGAAGATCGGCTTCCAGGTAAGACCGTAGTCATCAGTCTTCCAAACTCCGCCGTTCACCTGGGCCATGTAGAACACGTTTGGCTGTGACGGCACGCCGGCAATGGCCCGGGTTCGACCGCCGCGAAATGGGCCGATGTTGCGCCAATGCAGCGACGACTTGAAGAGATCGGGGCTGAGCTGTTGGGTAAACACCGAACCGCCGCCGGCTATTATTACGACGAGCATTAAAGTGGTTAGGAATCGAAAGCGTGGCAAAACAAAGGTATGGTTATGCATCATCGTTTAATGGTCGACTGTGTTAGAAGTTTAGGGGGTTTCAGTAGAGCATAGTATAGCGAGCGTCACGCCGTAGTCGAATCGTTGTAGCCCTAAGGCACGGAGGACAGCGATTGTTCCCGAGTCATCTCAGCTGAGACGTTGAAACGGCGGGCTTATATCATGCCGGCGCTACGCGTCAACACGCGCTTGTGCCGCCTGGTGCTCGATGGCCTGAGCGGCAATGTTGGTAGCAACCTTTGTGAGACGAGTCTCAGTGCCGGTGGGTGCCTGCGGCTGATGGTAGTACATCGCAAACGAACCGAGGACCTTGCCGCGCCGCGACATGATCGGCGTGGACCAGCACGCGCGCAAACCAGCGCCCGCTGCCAGCTCGCGATAATCTGCCCAGAGCGGATCTGAAAATATGTCGGTGACAACCACCGGCTCGCCGCGGTACATGGCAGTACCACACGAACCATTCTTCGGTCCAATCGGAGCGCCGTTGATCGCATTCACGTACTGCTCGGGAAGATTCGGCGCCGCGCCGTGCCTGATATGATTGCCGTCGTCGCTAAGTAGCAAGACAGAGCAAAGCATGTCTGGCGATTGGGCCTCGATTAATACCACCAGGCTCGTGAGTATTTCGCCGAGCGGAGCATTGGCGGCAATCATCTCGAGAACCTTCTCCTGCCCTGCCTGAAAGGCTACCTCTTTTTCTTGCTCGCTTATGTCCGGAATGCGCGGCAGCTCTCGGGTCTGATTAGAGGCCGCTTCCGAGTGCTCAGTTCGAGGTTTAGCATTGTGGTGATCGTCCATCGGACACTCCCCCTTTCTATCGATGTTTGCGATGCTTCTTGCGAATGGAAGGCCCCCGCTATTCTACCTCCGCGCTCACAACTCGGCGAGGGTAAACAGGCTGGGTGATTATTACTGCTGATTGCCATAAGGACATGGTAGATTTCAGCCATCTGAGATCAACTATCCGGAGTCGCAAACCAAACTTGCCAGTCCGCTATTTCTTAACTGTCGTCCTTTTATTCCAACCACTCGTGTCTTCAATTGCGACGCAGGGCAACTCGACACTACGGAACCGCGACGTCGCGTCCCAACACACAAATGTCACCGTACATTACACGCCGGGCCAGCCGCTGAACCGGTTTGCGCCGTCGCACGCATTCGGGGCTGCGATTGACGGCCATGAAAAGGGCGAGCTCGATCGGATGTTGTCGGCTCAAAATATCAGAGAGATGTTGACGGCGGGACTCAAGCCAATCAGTTACCGGTTGCGTACTGAACTCGCCGGCGAAGCATGGCACTGGAATCCGCGCGGCAGGTGGAGTGAGCGGAAACGAAACGAGGGCTACTGGACTTCCAACGGCGACAACGGACCAATCGCTTTAAGCTACGGCTATCGCCTGCCGCGGCGCGGCAACACCATCGATCAGGCGAATGAGGATGGCTACTCCCGGCTCGACGACGGCGATGCCCGCAGCTTTTGGAAAAGCAATCCGTATCTCGACCAACACTTCTCCGGTGAACCCAATTCCAACCTGCAGCAGTGGCTAATGATCGATTTCGGCACATCGCAAAACATCAACGCAATTCGTCTGCTCTGGTCTGAACCCTATGCGACTGTCTATGAAGTGCAGTATGGCCGTTACGCCGGAGAGGATGACATTAGCGCGTCTCTCCCCGATATCTGGCAGACGTTTCCGCTCGGAAGTATTCAACAAGGGAAAGGTGGCGCGGTAACGCTCCGGCTGGCAAAGGAGCCGATTACGACGCGGTTTGTGCGCGTGCTGCTGAAGGAAAGTTCAGGGACTTCGAAGCGAACTACCAAGAACCCAGTCGCACACGGTCGTACCCGCGATATTCGCGATCGACTTGGTTACGCGGTCCGTGAGATTTACGCCGGCACCATCGATTCCGACGGAAGTCTTTATGACGAGGTGAGTCACGCGCCAAACAAGAAACGCCAAACAGCTATTTATGTTTCGTCAACAGATCCCTGGCATCGCGCGTCAGACAAGGACGAACTCATCGAGCAGATTGGTTTCGATCGCATCTACGCAAGTGGTCTCACCAATGGAATGTCGATGCTGGTTCCGGTTCCAGTGCTTTACGACACGCCGGAAAATGCGGCCGCGGAATTGCGCTATCTGAAGGCTCACGGGTTTCCGGTTGACCGAATTGAGCTTGGCGAAGAACCAGATGGGCAGTTTGTCACGCCCGAAGATTTCGCCGCGCTCTACATTCAGTTCGCGAAGGCGCTGCACGCTGTCGATCCGAAGATCCAGCTTGGCGGTCCGAGTTTTCAGGACATCGCACCAGGGGAACAGATCGGATCGATCAAAACGGGCAAACCGGAATGGCTGCGACGCTTTCTTGATTATCTGAAGCAACATGGACGGCTCGACGACTACACCTTTACTTCGTTTGAGTGGTACCCGGTCGACGATGTTTGCAAGCCAACGGCGCCCCAGTTAGCCGAAGCAACCGGCTTGCTCAGCACATCGCTGGATCAAATGCGAGCAGCGGGAAGCGCCAAACCGGTTCCATGGATCATCACTGAGCTTGGCTACTCGGCTTTCGGCGCGCGCGCGGAGATGGATCTTGCCGGCGCGCTACTCAACGCCGATGCGGTGGGAAATTTCTTGTCGCACGGCGGCGAACAGACTTTTTTGTATGGTTACGAGCCCAACGAGGTGCTCGAGGAAGAGCCCTGCAGCGCCGGCAACAACATGCTCTTCCTGATTCGCGCGGACGGCAAGATCGCTTTTCGCATGCCGACTTTTTACGGCGCGGAGCTGTTGACGCGGGAGTGGACCAAGCCGGGCAATGATATGCATGAGTTGTATCCAGCCACGGTTGACGACGCACTGGTTAGCGCTTACCCGTTGTTGCGTCCTGACGGCTTATGGAGCGTAATGCTCGTTAACAAAGATCCGGAACGATCTCGGATGGTGCAAGTAAAGTTTCGCAACGACACGAACGGGTTAGAGTCAACGTTTACCGGCAAGATTGATTTGTATCAATACTCGCCGAAGCAGTATCAACTCAACGCCGACCTGCATAATCCTCATCCGCTTGTCGATCTGCCGCCGGAGCATGCGGCTTTCGACGCTGCGCGAGTAGTGGAGTTGTCGCCGTATTCGATCACGATCGTTCGCGGCATACTTTAAAACCCCGCCGCTCGGGAGTATGCTAACGCCATCCCCTGAATGCGTTTACACCCCCCTGACCCAATAACTGAACATCAACAATATAAGTTGGCGCAGATTCGTTTGCGGAAAAGGAGCGTAGTGATGACAAGTGCTAATTCCCGAATTTATAGCTTGAGGTCTCAACAGGTCGCAATTCTAAGATGGAGCCTGGCACTCGTTTTGTGCCTGGGGTCGGTTGTCGCCGCAAGCTCGACGACACTCGCGGGTAATCGCTGTAAGGACCGCTGCAATGAAGTTTATCGCTTGCGGAAGGATTTCTGCAGAGCGATACCGCTGAAGCACGAGCGCAAGAGTTGTGAAGAGAATGCGAAGCGGGCCAAAGATAATTGCAAACGTCGCTGCCGGTGAAAGAAGAGTGATCAGTGGTCAGCGAGTTCGCGTCAACAGTCACCAACCCGCAAGGTTACTGACCACAAACGATCTGCCTCTGACACCCTGAGTCTCAGTCAGACTTCGAATACAAAGAGGCAACCGCCGAACAGACCAGACCACTTCAAGAGAACAATGACAATACTCTCCACCGCCGATATTCGCGCGCGCTTCCCTGCTCTTGAGCGTGTTCACCATCAATTTCCCGTCGCCTATTTTGACGGTCCCGGCGGCACACAAGTGCCGCGACAAGTGGTCGAGGCAATGAGTGACTACCTCTACCATCACAACGCCAACACGCATTGGGCTTATCCGACCAGCGAAGAGACTGATGCCGCACTTGAGCGCGCGCGACAAAGCTGTGCCGATTTTTTGAATGCGTCGCCCAGGGAGATCGCGTTTGGCGCCAACATGACAACGCTCACGTTTCACCTGGCGAGAGCTCTCGGACAGCGGTATGGAGCTGGCAACGAGATAGTCGTCACTGAAATGGATCATCACGCGAACGTGGCTCCCTGGCAGCGACTGGCGCTCGAGCGCGGAGTGCAGGTAAGAACCGTAAAGATGCTGCCGGAAACTGGTCAGTTGGACTGGGACGATTTCGAGCGCGTGCTCACTATGCGGACAAAGCTGGTGGCGATCGGAGCCGCTTCAAATGCCTTGGGTACAGTTAACGACGTACCGCGCGCGATCCAAATGGCCCGATCTTTTGGCGCTCTGGTTTTCGTCGATGCCGTTCACCACGCGCCGCACACACTGATGGATGTTCAGTCGCTCGACTGCGACTTTCTGGCGATGTCGGCATACAAGTTTTATGGCCCGCACGTCGGCGTGCTCTTTGGGAAACTCGCTTTGCTGGAATCGATCGACTTTCCCAAACTCGCCCCCGCGCCTGATGCTGCTCCGGAAAAGGTTGAGACAGGAACACAGAATCATGAAGGGATGGTGGGCGCCGGTGCAGCTGTCGATTTTCTAGCTTCGCTTGCGACTGGTGGATCGCGACGTGCTCGCTTAGCCTCGGCTTATGCCGGGTTGCATGAGCGAAGCTCGGAATTGACGCAAACGTTGTGGGACGGACTCGCGTCGATAAAGGGAGTTCGACTCTACGGACCTTCACCGAGCGTGCCGAGAACGCCGACTGTTGCCTTCACTGTGGATGGAATCTCTTCAACTGACGTGTCGCGCCGGCTCGCGTCGCGCGGATTGTTTCTCTCGCACGGAGATTTTTACGCAGCGACTGTCGTCGAACGATTAGGACTGGGGCCTGAAGGCCTCGTGCGTGCAGGAAGCGCCTGCTACACAACCGCAGAAGAGATTGATCGCTTGATTGAAGGCGTTCGTGAGATTGCGAGGTATTAGACTACGTTCTCACTACATTGATGAAATCTGCCAACAATCCGTAAGCCGTGCTCTGCAGGTTGGGCCGATGTGAAGTGATTGTTAGGCCCGGCATCATGTCCAACTCAAAATGAATCGCCAGCGAAGTTCCTCGGACGTTTCCCAGCGGATCGCTGGCCGTAATCTGCTCGGGCCTTACCGTGGCTGCGAGCTTTCCATCGCCCGCAAGTTTCGCCCGCGCCACTAATTTGTACGGCTTACCCTCGGCACGTGCTGCTTGAACTTTCCGGTTCGTCAGATCGCGAATGCCTTCCCGAGACACCTCGTCTGGTTTCAAGCGAATGTTCATGAGCACACTTGCCAGCGCACAAACTTTGACCGTGGCATCCCAGCCGTCAATGTCATGGCTCGCATCCGTTTCCGCCACACCAAGCTCCTGCGCAGTTTTCAGTCCTTCTGCAAATGAGCGACCCGCCTCCATCGTTTCGATAATCACATTCGTTGTTGAACTGAACACGCCGCTGAAGCCGCGCAGTTTGACGGCCGGGAGTGTCTCGCGAAATAGCGAAAAGACGGGCGCACTGTCGAGTACGGCTGACTCAAAAAGAAAACCTTTGTCGTTTTCTCGAGCGAGTGCGGCAAGCTCCTGGTATCCATAAACCAGTGCGCCTTTGTTTGCAGTGATAGCGTGAGCTGGAGATGCCAAAACCGCGCGCAAATAATCGATTGCCGGTTGTCCCGATTCCGGATTCAGTGAGGTGGTCTCGAACACCGCATCAGGACGCGCCGCTTTAAGCCAACCGCCGATGTTGTCCGCCGCCGATGCTGGCTCGGCGAGCGGCGCATTCGAAAGCAAGTTCGGCACCTCAAATCCATCGTCGTTCACAAGCCAACCAAGACGCCGGCTGGCAACTCCGGTCACGCGAAACTCGATTCCATACTGTTCGCGCAACTCGACCGACTTCGCTACCAGCAGACGCGCCAGCGCGCGTCCAACGTTTCCGAAGCCCAGAAAACAGAGATTGTATTGTTTCATGCTTACCTAATGAGCCGTGCAAAGTTATACTGACAAATACCAGCGACAACAAGATAAGTTTGATGAAACAATACCACGATCTCCTGAAATCAATTCTTGCAAACGGCCGCGCGCATCGCGATCGCACCGGAGTAGGAACCATTTCGCATTTCGGATATCAAACGCGCTTCGATCTGCGCGAGGGATTTCCGATTGTAACGACAAAGAAGATTCCCTTTCGCTGGATTGCCGAAGAATTGTTCTGGTTTCTCTCCGGCGACACGAATGAAGCGAACCTGCGAGCACGGGGCGTCGACATCTGGGCCGAATGGGCCGACGAGGAACACACGCGACGATTCAATCGCGAAGAAGGGGATCTGGGGCCAGTCTACGGTTACCTCTGGCGCTCTTTCGGCGGTGATTATCCCGAGCGTAACGGCGTCGATCAGATAGCGACTCTCATCGCGAAGATTGAGAACAATCCTAATTCGCGACGCCTGATCGTTACAGGTTGGGACCCGCGCCAGGCAGATAGAGTTGACTTGCCGCCGTGCCACACGCTGTTTCAATTCAAAGTGGATGGGCGCGTGTTGCACTGCCAACTCTACCAACGCTCAGCCGATGCGTTTCTTGGCGTCCCCTTTAATATCAGTTCTTATGCTTTGTTGATGCATCTGATCGCACACGTTTGCGGGCTTGAGGTCGGCGAGTTTGTTTACACCCTCGGCGATTACCACATCTACCAGAATCATCTGGAGCAGGTAGAAGCATTGCTGGCACGCGAGCCGTTTCCCCTTCCGCTTTTGGAGATTAGTGAGCAGGCGACGCCGCTCAGTGGGCTGCAAGGCTTACTGGACATGCGCTACGAAAACTTGAAGCTAATCGGTTACCAGTCACACGGAAAGATCGCCGCAGCAGTGGCCGTGTAGGACAGACATTCTTGTCTGTTCACTTTTGAATATCAAAGCACTTTCGAAGAAATGACATTACAGGAATGCCTGTCCTACTTTTATGATTATTGGAATCGTCGCGGTAGACCGGAATGGAGCGATCGGCAAAGACGGGAAACTGCCGTGGCATTACTCTGCCGACATGAAATTTTTCAAAGAGACGACGACGGGAAATGCTGTGGTGATGGGTCGCAAGACCTGGCAAAGTTTAAAGAAACCGTTGCCCAACCGGCTGAATATTATTTTGAGTAGGCAGTCTGAAATGGAACCACAGGGATCGGTGCTGGTGCTTCGAGATCTTGAGTCAGTTCTCTCCATGGCAAAGGATTTGAAAACGGATCTCTACGTGATTGGGGGCGAACAAGTCTATCGATCCTTTCAGCCTTATATGGAGAAATGGATGGTAACGGAGGTGCCGTTGACGATTGCAGACGCTGACGCATTTGTACCGCCGAATTACCTTGACGGTTTCAGTCTCTCCGGCTCCAGAAAGCTCGCTGAGGAACTGACAGTTTCCTTCTACGATCGAGACCGACCTGCCTAGCTCAGCGATCCCGTATTTCCCAACTTCAAATCCAGCACATCGTGCCGCGTGATGATGCCGATGATGCGGCCATACTCTTCAACCAGCACGGCGGGACTGGCTTGCAGTTGTTGCGTGACTTCCTGAGCGCTCGCGTCAACGTCGACGGTCGGGAAGCTCGCTTCCATTACCTCGCTCACCGGCGACTCAAGTAAGTGATGATTGCGCACGACCTTCGACAGCACACGATTTTCCCGTAGCGATCCAACCGGGCGTCCTTCTTCAAGCACCGGTATTTGCGTCAGGCCGAGATCGTTCATTTTTGCGAGCGCCTCGCTGAGCTTGTCCGGAGGCGCGACGAAGACCAGCGATTGCGGTGCGTTCACAGCTTTGGTGCCGCTGATCAAGCCAGCGGTCATCCGCTGTGGCTCCAGCAATCGCTTCGATTTCAACCACTCATCCGAGTGATGCTTCGTCAGGTAATGCTCGCCCGTATCGCAAATGATGAAAACTATAATGGCGTTCTCATCGAGCTCGCGAGCGACGCGCAGGGCCGCTCCTAGATTCGTTCCGCTCGAGCCGCCGCAAAAAATTCCTTCGACCCGGCCCAGCTGCCGCGATAAATCAAACGACTCGCCATCGCTGACGTTAATGACTTCATCGATGTATTGGATATGCACATTGGGCGGCACAACTTCCTGGCCAATTCCTTCGACAAGATAGGGAGTAGTCTCGACAATCTTTCCTGTCTCCTTGAAGGTCTTGAAAATCGAGCCATACGGATCCGCGCCAACTACCCTGATGTTCGGATTCTGTTCCTTGAGAAATCGCCCCGTGCCGGAGATTGTTCCGCCAGTTCCTATGCCGGCGACGAAGTGCGTGATCTTGCCTTCCGTCTGCTCCCAAATCTCGGGGCCCGTGGTGCGGTAGTGGGCTTCGGGGTTGGCCGGATGCGAATACTGATCGGGATAAAAGGAATTTGGCGTCTCCCTGGCAATTCGTTGCGCGGTGGAGACGTAATGATCAGGCGTTCCGGGTTTGGCAGACACTGGAGTGATCACGACATCGGCTCCGAGAGCTTTCAGATAGCGCGACTTCTCAACCGACGCTTTGTCAGTCATAACAAAGATACACTTGTAGCCCCTGACGGCGGCGGCCAGGGCCAATCCAATTCCCGTGTTCCCCGATGTTGCCTCTACGATTGTCCCGCCCGGTTTCAACTTGCCTTCACGCTCGGCGGCTTCGATCATCGAAATGCCAATGCGGTCCTTAACTGAGAAGCCCGGATTCAAGTTTTCCATCTTCGCCAAAACGAGCGGCTTTACGTCGCGCGTCAATCTGTTGAGCTTCACCAGTGGTGTGTGGCCAATTAATCCCAGTACGTTGTCGTAGTAATGCATTCCGGTCTCCGAAATAGTGGATGGTCTATTTTCTGACAGAACTCTTCTAGCAGAACTGCGGCGGTGGCGCTATTTGAGAAGCACACCTTCACGGATTTTTTGCGCAATTAACTCGCCGGCCACACGATTTCCCGTTGCATTCCAGTGACCATTTCCTATGTCCTTGCCGAATCCATGCAGGAAAGCATTGTTGCGGTCCGCAAATTCCTGTAACTCCGGCGCCAGGGTGATAACTGGTATTCCTTCCCGCACGCATAGCGACTTGATTCGGTTGTCGGGATAAAAGAGATCCGATACCGCGAAGTTCTTCATGAACCCTTCCCGCAGTTTAGGATCGGGCAACACTTGTGGGCCGTTACTCAGGGTTACAACCAGGAACTTTGCTCCACCGAGCTTCACCTCGTCACGCATCGTTACAATCAATCCCTCAGTAACACGCCACGCATCATTCCACACCGCATCGCGTGGTTCAAGGTAAACGACGTTGTCGATTCCCAGCTCTTGAGATCGCGAAAGAAGGTCCGACTTTTGGGCGTCGCCTGATTCTTTCTGAAGCTGGCCCGCGGCTGCCCGGGATTTCCAGGAGGCTGATATTAGCCGGATCGCACGAAGCCCTTCGCTGATTGCCTGCACGACGCGGGAACGACCGTATAGCCAATCCCCGAGCAGTTTAATTTTCGCCGTTTTTAATTTGAACTTGCTCGAATTTCTGAACGAGTTATCCAGCGCCAGTTTGCCATCACGGTATACAAAATACGGCGTTTCCGTTTGCCGTAAAGCATATGAGTTATCCATAACGTCATTGCTGGTGGTAAACGCAAGCAGCACGAGGTCAGGAGAATACTTCCAAACGTGTTCCCGCAGCGTCAGTAACTCCTGTCCGGTTCCATATCCCGAGACTCCGAAGTTTATAACTTCAACCTTCTTCCCCGGAAAAGCATTTGCTTCCTGGAGTTTCCCTTCCATCACAGACCAAAAGGCCTCTTCCAGCGGAACTCGCAGGGATTCAGCGTAGGAGTCGCCGACCACTGCAATCCTGTAGGTGCCGGGCGGCTTGATTAATGAGTGTTCCCGGTCATGAAGGCCATCGCTATTGATGCTGACGTAAGCCTCGCCCTCGTTACGGAACCAACCCTGGGTCCCGGGACGAAGTGCATACCCGCGCGACTGGTCCAACTGATAGAAATTTGGGCAGGAATATCCAGCGACGCGCAAAGCGATCTCCGCGATCACGGCGCCCACTAACAAGCCCATGACTACCAGGAGAAGTTTTGCTAAAAGCCTCTTAGCTCGTGAAGGTTGCGGGGTCACTCGTCGCTGCCGGAATTCGTTGCTATCCGCAAAGGTCAGAACCGTTGTCTCGAAAACGAAGATACCTTAAGCGAACGCTGGGATCTTGTCCAAAGGTCCGGCGAAAGGCTTTGGATCGCAGCGTTCGGATCTACTATAGTCTGCGTATCGGAGGACGCAATGAACACAAGCTCGACCACAGTCAAGCGAAAATCAGCAGCCGTCTTCGCTCTCTTTCTGCTTTTGGGAGCAGTCGTTTCCTGTCGTATGGTGGAATCGCTGACCGGCGGAGAAAAAGCCGGAACTGTCAGCAGCCTTTGGCTCGACGTGCCGCCATTCCCGGGTGCGGCCAAATCCGACCTGGCAATACCGCTGGGAGCGAGACTGATGCTGCGTGCCGCGATGCAGGGCAAGATTAATTTTATTGCCTTTACGACATCGAAGAGCGCGCAGGACGTGAAGGATTTCTATAGCGCCGGTCTGATGAAGTCAGCAGGCTGGACGCCAAGTGAGAATGGCTGCGTCGGCGACACTCAAGATGAGAAAAACCAGGGCGCAGCGTGCTTTTTCGAGCGGCAGGATGGCGCGGCCAAGGAAGGGCTTGCCATCATCGTGGCCGAGGACCAGAAGACAAAGCAGACTGACATCTTTTACGCTCGCATAGATTTGACCGGGCCTTCACCCTCGCCGACGAAACGTTAAAGTCGCAGCTCCTAAAACTGTTGAAGCCCGGATGCGCTCTCCCCTTCGCATCCGGGCCTCAAACAAGGTTGTCGATTTTTCAATCGACAACCAGGCCTTACCGCTAGGTAACGTTAGAACCTGCGGTTCTTGTCGCGGATTTTGTACGAGTAGACGGCCGCACCAGCGCCGCCGGTGATCGCGCCAATGATCGCGCCCTTCTTGCCGCCTAGCAGACCCCCGAGCAGTGCGCCACCAACTGCGCCCCCCGCAGTAGTGATCTTGTCTCGGTGCTGGTTCCATACGGAACGGTTCTGACCGTAGCGATAGTTGTTATTGTTATAGGAGTCATTGCGATTGGCATCATTACGATACCGACCATCGCGATAACTGTCGGTGTTGTATCTGGTGTCGTAGCGGCCATTGTTAGTCGATCTAATTGCGGAGCGACATCGTGTCTGCGCCGCAACGGGCAACGCCGCGATGCTAAGAACGGCCAGGGTAACCAGGGTTGCGATAAATTTTTTCATTTCGTGCCTCCGGGACGTCATTTGGCAACGGGCATGCCACGCGGGGCGATTTCCTGGCCGCACAATGATTTCTGTAGTTTCGACGGGAATTAACTCAGGCGGAACGGGGGGCAGTTTGCGATTTGTTAAATGGGCTTACGATACGGTATGAATTCAATTCCCTCAGTTCCCTTTTGGGGTAACTGATGTAATTCATTGCGTGCGAAGAGCGGTGGGCAGATGTAAGTACATATGGATAGGAGTGCGCGGGCCCAATCCCGATCGAGCTTGAGCCCTGCGTTTTTGGTTCCGAACTAACGACCGCGCGCGGCCTAGTTGATTGTAAACTTTATGTCGTCGCTACTTTCCGACAGTTTCTTATCGGCGCTGTTATAGGCGCTGACTTGCCAGCGGTAAGTGCCTTTCTCCAGCGGCTTGTCGATAGCGAAAGATGTAGCTTCAACACGTTCGTTAACGTAGGGAGATGTGACGCTGACTTCTTCCGGGTGAATACTGAATTTGTAATACGCGGCATCCGGATAAGCTTCCCACTTGAGTTCCAGATTCTGCGCGCTCACCTTCGCTCCGGCTTTGGGATTGACCAACTTCAAATCACTCTTGAAGAGGTTCGTGGGCGACGCGAACAGAGTCTTATCTGCAATCACCTCATATTTGTTCGCACTCAGCCCGCCAATTCCGGTGGTGGCAAAGATGTATGAATCGGTTTCAAACACCTGCGCTACTAAGCCTTCATAAACATCTGGCGGCACGTTCGTAATAACGTAATCGCCATCTTTATCGGTCCTCGCGGTGTAACTCTTCCCGCCGCAACCACCCAAAAATCGATTGAACGTCTCGCATAACTTAACTTCGATATTCTCGGCGGGCTTGCTATTGAAAAGGACTTTCCCCTGCACGTTGCCCGTGCCAGGCGCCGGTTTAACTTTTTCGATTCCAGTTTCACCACGGTCCGGCTCAGTCGCGGACGACGAGTTTGTTGAGCCGGTAGGCTTATTACCAATCTTGCAACTTGTTAACGCCACTGCAACGACTACACAGAGACAACGAACCACCCATTTACGAATCATCATCGCTCTACCCTTTCTGTTCTCTAGTTTTTGCTGTAGCTCTTATCCCCAAACTTCAATATCACTTCAAGACGCTGGCGCGATTGCGTAGTCAAACTCGTAGAAATGTTTCCCATCGGCAATCTTAATGTCAAGCCTTCCGGAAAGACCAGCAAGCTCACCGGTGCCGGAGTCTGGCACGACGTTGACGCTGAGTTGGGGCTCGCCGCGGTTCATTGTACCGGTGTGTTGCAGCGCAAATGTTCCGGTTCTGCCGTTCAGTGTTCCGCTGACCTGCTCCATCGCAACATAACCTGCTGAGCCGGGAACGGCGGTGGTGATTGCTAACATTTCACCCTGGCTTGTTCCATGGAGATCGCCCTGGAACTGTTTCTCCAATGAAAACCTGCCGACGGCTACAGCACCTTTATCATCCGGCGTTTGTGGCGTCATCTTCACGTCGAACGTTCCACTTGCACGAGTAGTCATACGCGTTTTCTCCTTCTGAAAGCCTATGAACTTACGACAAGCCAGAAAAATAAGCCACTGCCCAGGCATTCGATCGAGCTGACAGCCGGGGCCGAGTGGGTTCGTTATTCTCGATCACTACGCAGGTAAGCTTCGACCGCCAACTAATGTATTGAAAGTTGTTTGAAACTGTTAATTTGAGGTAGCAGAATACCTGCTAACGGCGCAGGCCGAAATCGCTCGCGGGCAGGTCGTGGCGCTCGCACTCCGCGAAATGAAGTTAGAAGGGAA
>JBDUDV010000073.1:0-18490 GCA_040002755.1 Acidobacteriota bacterium
AATCTTTTACCTGGATTCGTTTGGTAACGAGGTACCGGTGGCGGCGAACTTCTCCATCACCGTGCGTAACGGAGCTCCCAATGTTCCCGAACCGGCGAGCCTGATGCTGCTGGCAACGGGACTTATCGGAGTAGCAGGGAGCTTGCGTAAACGAAGGCGGGCTAAACAAATATAGCCCTCCGGGTAATGCCGGCGTGATGAAATACGGGTCGTCCCGTCAGGCGACACAAAGAATGGCTGGTGGTGCAAATGCTCCACCAGCCATTTTTATTTCTCATTTGCTGATACACTCCAAGAGCTTTTCCCGTCACAGGGCAGGTTCCAAAAAAGGTTTCACGTGTTGATTGTTTCTCATTCAATTTGTAGAATCCCGCCATCCCCTCCGATCTTACTGTTTTGGAAGTAATGACCAACGTGATTCCCTGAACTCCTGTCACCTTAGTTTTTGCTGACGGCGACTTCAATCGACCACGTCTTAGTGCGCGCGATCATTGTGCGGCATGAAGGATCGCTTTTGAACTGTCATAAACAACTTCGCAATATTATGCGAGTAAGTTCAGTGCTCTGGGGCCTGGTAATGCTGTGGGCCGTGTTGCCCGGGACTGCAGTGTCGCGAGCGGGGACGTGGCAAGAGAGCGTTGCCAGAACCGGTTGGTTTCATGTGCGATGGGGCGACGGAATCCCCGGTTCCGCTGCACAATCAACCATGAGATTTTTCTTGCTGGATCATGACGGTAATTCGACGGAACTGCAGTTTGAGGACAAAGCTCTGGGGCCATCCGAGCGGCTCTTGATCTTCGATCGAAAGCGGGTGCAGATCGTCGGGGAGCAGACGAGCACATCAGAACGCAGTATTAAGGTCCGCAGCATCACTCTGGAAAAAGCCTTAACCCCCGAGGTTGGGACGGCTAGACCAAACGCTTTAATTGGAAATATCAAATGGGTGACGATTCTTTGTCGCTTTGCGGATTCAACATCCATAACGCCACACCCGGTAAGTTTTTTTCAGGGTTTGATGTCTAATGATGCGCCCGGCATGGATCATTACTGGCGAGAAACCTCTTACGGCAACATCAACCTTGCCGGGAGCGTGGTAAAGGGCTGGTACAACCTGCCGAGGGAAAGGTCCTACTACGTTTATGGCAACCCCCTGCGCGTCGATTTTTTTAGACTGGAAACAGATGCTGAGATCGTGGCCGACGCAGATGTCTATTTTCCCGACTTCTACGGTATCAATTTTATTTTCAATGAACCGCTAGATGGGTTTTCGTGGGGTGGGGTCACTTTTGTGTCGAGAGATGGATTGAACAGTCAAATGTTCGGCGCAACGGATATGGCGCCTGAGGGGTATACCAATCAAAGTCTGGTAGTTCATGAAATGGGTCATGGTTTTGGTTTGCATCATTCATCGGGCCCTTATTCAAGCACCTACGATTCGCTATGGGATCCCATGAGTAGCCTGGGCTCCTGTTCACCTCGCGACGCTTCTTATGGCTGTGTTGGAGTTAGTACAATCGCTTATCACAAAGACTTGTTGGGCTGGATTCCTGCAAGCCGTAAATATTTCGCCGCGGCAGGTTCCACTGCGACCATTAACCTCGAGCGACTCGGCCAGCCCTCGAGCAGTAGTTATCTGATGGCGCAAATTCCCATAGATGGCACGAAATCTTACACTGTGGAAGCGCGCCGTTTCGCTGGCTATGACAGGCAGATACCTGGAGAGGCAATCGTCATCCATCAAGTGGATACGACCCGCGTAGATCGTACTGCCCAGGTTGTTGATGCGGATAACAACGGAAATCCGAACGACGCTGGCGCAATGTGGCTCCCGGGCGAGTCCTTCACGGACGCCGCGCACAGTATCCAGGTCACCATCAACTCAATGAACGCCACTAGTTTCAGCGTGACCATTGGAAACCCGTGCGCATATTCAATCGCACCTGCTGGCAGGTCCTTTTCCAACATTGGCGGAACCGACACGATAAATGTCATAACGAATGCCAGTTGTCCGTGGGCGGCAAGCACCACCGTTAGTTGGATTACGCTCACCTCGGGTCTCAGCGGAAGCGGAAATGGAGCAGTCGCCTATTCAGTTGCAACTAACAACACCACCGTCGCGCGCTCGGGAACCTTATCCGTCGCCGGCCAATCTTTCACGGTAGCGCAGGCTGCCCCACTCCCTCCTGCTACCCTCACACTGTTCATCGATGAAACCTCAGGACGAGCGGCTGCTCTCGACTCTTTAACACTTGTGTCGCAGCCTTTTTCTATTGTCAGGCCATCTAACTTGAGTTCTGATCAACGAACTCGTGTGATGCTCTTCGCGGATAATATCGCGACCGGTGACAATCTGCCCCTCGTTACAGCGCAGGCAGAAGATGCTCAGCATAGAATCTACCCGCTCGTCGTGGAGTTTGCTGGCAGAGTGCCGAACTTTGACTGGCTCATGCAATTGAATGTCCTGCTACCAGACGATCTTGGAAACGCGGGAGACGTGCAGGTAAGGATTAGCTTACAAGGTAGGGTTAGTAACCAAGTAATATTTAATGTCAGGTGATAGAAATGAACAGAGCTCGTCGTACGAGAACAACGCCACGAGGTTCCGGTGGCGACGAACTTTTCGATGTCGTCCGCAACCAAGGCCCGGGGAATGTGCCGGAGCCGACGACGATGGTGCTTCTCGATCCGGATGGAAAGGAGCTTGTGTCTCCCGAGCTGAGCGAAGAATTCAAGAAAAGAAATTGAGGCGACGAGCAGCCGCGGCAATACGAGATCTTAACGAGTACTTCATTATCTTTGGGCGTAGGTTTTTCAACTTCTTTGAGCTGAAGAACCTCGGGCGGGCCGTACCTTGTGCAGACAATCGCTCTCATGAGTATTCATACGTTCGCCGGCGCTGAGGGGTTTTCGCCACCATGCGATCTTCTAGTTTGTCGGACTAATTCGCAGCGACGGTTTGAGTTAATTTCTTTTCTAATCACCCGACCTGCTAATTAGTTTGAAAAGCCGGCGCGCTGACAGTAGTATTCTTGCGCATCGGTTCCGATACTGACTTCCGCGTAAGACGGCCACCGCCCAACGGAGTAGTGCGTAATTGGTTCAGCCTCGAGCCATTTTTGCGAAAGCAGGATCGCCTTGTCTCATCCTTGACGCGCCCGGCGAAGGTCAAGAAGTGAAGAGCCGTCGCCGGAAAGGCCGCGGAAATTGCGCTGTTTATCTTTTCCTCTGGCTCGCGCTTGGCGTGATTCCAGTCTTTGCTTCCAATCCCATACAGACAGTTTCGATCACTCCACCCATCCTGATAAGCCAGGAGACTTCTACTCGGGCGATCGCTATCGATTCGCTGAGTTTCAAGTCTGAGCCCTTTGCTTTGACTTCGCCTTACGCGGCTGACTCTGATCCGCGCACGCGCGTAATGCTCTTTGCAATGAATTTGAGTCTACAAACAGGTGAGGACCTGTCTCTGGTTACGGCAGACGCGGAGGACGTTGCTCACCAGCACTACAACCTAACGGTCGAATACGTTGGGCCAGTGCCACATCTGGAATGGCTGAGTGGGGTGGTCGTGAGACTCAGCGACAACCTCGGTGACGTCGGTGATGTGCTTGTGCGAGTTTCGTACCGCGGCAGCAGCAGTAATCGTGTTCGCATTGGTATCGGACATTTGGGCGGCGGTCCTGCAGACGATCAAGGGGCAACTCCGACGCCGGTCAAACCTTTCGCGCTTAGCGGCCAGGTTCGAGACGACAACAACGGTTTGCTCGCAGGTGTTGGACTCACGCTCAACGACAGAACAGACGGGACCAGCAGCACGACAACAACGGCAGCTGACGGAAGGTTTTCTTTCAGCGTGCTTCCTGGACACAGCTTCACCGTTACGCCTTCTGCCACACTGATCTTCAATTTCGCCGCGCAGGCGGTTGACGGAATCGCGCGCGATCGGGTTTTGGACTTCAATGGTACGCGACGCACCTATTCCATCAGTGGGAGATTAAC
The DNA here is from genome assembly GCA_040002755.1 of Acidobacteriota bacterium. Lineage (GTDB taxonomy): Bacteria > Acidobacteriota > Blastocatellia > Pyrinomonadales > Pyrinomonadaceae > PSRF01. The sequence continues at coordinate 3,997 of JBDUDV010000073.1, forward strand.
GGGCGCGGTAAATCGAACCAACGGACTAACTGTTAACCTGAGCGGCTTTCAATCTGCGGCAACGACGAGCAACAACAACGGCGACTTTGTCTTTGCCAACTTGCCCGCCGGACGCGACTACACAATTGCGGTCCCGACTACGGCCTATTACACCTTCGGCGCCAGGAGTCTCAACAGCTTGGGCGGGAATGAAACAGCAAACTTCGCTGGAACCGTGCGTTTCTACACCGTCAGCGGGCGCGCCCAGTTGGGTCCCAACGCCGCGCCCGGTTTGATAGTTCCGATAAGTGGTTCACAAACGCTCACAGTACCCGCTGACGATGATGGCAGATATTCGGTTAGTTTACCGGCGGGCGGAAGCTACACAATCACTCCTTCGGTCCCTTTCTGGCACTTCGATCCGGTCTCACAGATCGTTACGGATCTCGACTCTGATCGCATCCTCTATTACAACTTCACTGGCTACGAAGTGAAGTACACCGTAAGCGGCAAACTGCTTGACGGGGAAAATCGCGGCCTGCCCGGTCTTAACGTTCACCTTACCGGCCGCGAGGATAGAACAGCTGTGACTGATAGCACCGGCTATTATCAGTTTGCCCAACTGTTTGCTGGATACCCTTACGCAATCACTCCGCCGTCAACCGCCGAATACAAGTTTACCGGGCAGGACGTTGCTCAGTTGACGAGTGACCAGACTCTGAATTTTACTGGCTTGCGGCGGCTTCTTCTGAATGGACGAGTTCGAGACGTGTCAGGAAACAGCCTCATTGGGGTCACAGTAACTTTGTCCGGCACGGAAAACGCGACAGCGTTAACCGGAGCGGATGGCAGTTACTCGCTGACAGCAACCGCCACCGGAGACTACGTTGTCACGCCTTCGATCGCGCAGGCCTACTACTCCTTTGCGCCCGCCACCGGTCAGTTCAATAACCTGGCCGGCCCGCAGGCGACGGATTTTACAGCTACGCTCGTACCCGTTTCCGATCCTTCATACGTGCTTAAATTTGATAGCACTACCAAGACCGTAGACTACGGACCGTTCTGGCCTGAAGCTGTCAACCTTGGTCATTTCTTTTGGGAGTTCTGGGCAATGCCCGGGCTTCACGCGCATGCGACTTACATGTTGTCGGACGGGTATGGCGGCGCGCATGCACTGCTGTTTGGCGTCGGCAGTTTTAATACGAGCGAGGTTAATCGGTATGAACTGCTCGGAAATATTTTCGATGGCGTAAGGTTTGATAACTATTTCGGCAGCGACATTGGACCGGCGGTCGGCGAGTGGGCGCACTTCGCGGTGGGCTGGGACGGACAAAACATCATCACCTATTACAACGGCGTACCCGTGGGTAAGACACCTTTCACCGGACCGCGTCGCACGCCTGGACCAGGCGGTGGCGGCGGCAGATTATTAATTGGCGGTTCGGACCACAGCAATTTTGATGGGCGCATCGCACAGGTTCGCGGTTACGAAGACGCAAATCCGCGTGAGAGTTTGCCGGGCGGCGTCGAGGCTTCATTCGCTCCGCAGACGGTCTTCGGATTGGGCGGAAATCTGTTGAGCTACTACTTTCGACCTTCGCCCCGACTAATAGCTGATCTCTCTCAGGGTTATCGCGGGACCGCGCACACAGGTTTCGCGCGCGGCACGGGTACCGGAATAATTTTTTACTGCGAAAGCTGTCCGCCGCCGGAGTTCGTGCTTGATCCATCCGCGCCAAACTTCGCAACCGGTGCTCCTCCTCCGCCCACGGGCGTCCCGCCCGCCGTGGCGCCGCCCGTTGGAGCGTTAGTGTTTGATTCCTTCACGCGCGCAAACTCAACTTACACGTTTGCTGGTCACGGTGGTTTAGGTTCAACCGAAAGTGGATCGGCGGGAATACAAGTCTGGCAAACTAATCAGCCGCCGGCGAACGCGCAGCCTTTCGGAGTCCTAAACTCCCGCGCTGTGCTGCTGGCAAATTCCATGGCAGTAACCTGGGTGCCGACCGGCTCGGCAACGGGAAACGTTGATGTTCGTGTTAACCGTTACACTGGTCGCTGGGGCAGCGGGATTCACACCGGTTTGAGTTTCCGCGTTGTGGATGCCAATAACTTTTTCTTCGCCTACTCCGGCGACGCGGCTGGCACTCCCAGCATTGTCCACGTTGGTTACTACTTGAACGGCCAACGAGTAGATCTGACCAGCGGGGTTGCAATGCCTTCAACCTGGACAACCATGCGTGTAGTTACAAAAAGCTCTGGCGACTTAGAGGTTTATATCGACTCCACACTGGTGTACTCGACAAACAGTCCGCTACTGGCCTCGGCCTCCGGCGCGGGACTCTACAGCAACTCCGCCGGGAAGGGACTCGTCAATCGCTGGGATAACTTCACTGTACTGCCTGCGCCGTAGTCCCATTTTCCACGCCTCAAGGGAAACGCCTTTTAATGAAGTCATTGAAAAGGTTCTTGCACTAAAGTAGTATTCCGACGTACTGCAATCATTCTGCGTCGTTAGGCTTCCCGGGTTCGAGTTCCCGCCATTTTGCACGAGGCGAAGCGCAACTGCTGGTTGCAGCCATCCGCCATGATTGGGCAAACAGTTTCACACTACAGAATTCTCGAACCACTCGGTGAGGGCGGCATGGGGGCAAATGGCCCTCGCAGCGGCGTTGCTACTTAACGGCGATTCCAGCGGAGCCTCGACAAACGCGCTCCAGGCGGAAGAAGTGTTCGCCCGACTTGGTCAACTCGATTCCGAATGGCGGGCGCTTTTGCTTGCGGCACAAGCGAGTCAAACTTAGGCGACAAGAGCCGGGCGAGCGAGTATACGACGCGGGCGCAGGACTCGCTTTCTAAGCTGGAAGAGCGTTGGGGCAGTGATTACTATAAGACTTACCTGCGCCGCCCTGACATCTTTCGATTTCGGAAACAACTTTACGAACTCCGGTTGAGTTTAGGAGCAGGCGTTCCTGAAGGTTAGCCGCCTAGCTTCGCTTTCACTATTTCGCTAACCGTACGGCCATCCGCATTTTTGCAGGCAAGGGCGGTTTGCACAGCTTTCATAACTTTACCCATTTCCTTAACTGAGCTGGCGCCGGTTTCAGCGATAGCGGCAACAACTGCGATTTCGATCTCCGCGTGCGAGGCTGCCTGCGGCAGGTAGGCTTCTATTACTTCGATCTCAGTTTTTTCTTTGTCGGCAAGATCCTGACGCCCACCCTTCTCGTATTGTTCAACTGAATCACGCCGTTGTTTGACGAGCGAGCGCAGCAATTTCATCATCTCCTCGTCGTCCATCTCGCCGCCTTTTTCAATCTCGCGGTTCATCACGGCTGCCTTCACCATTCTGAGCGTTGAGGTACGCGGCGCGTCCTGCGCCTTCATCGAGGCAGTTAGATCAGAAATAACTTGTTGTTTCAAACTCATGAAAAATTCCTCCGGCGACAATATAACACCTTGTAAGAGCGTGGCTGATTACTAGTCACAGCAAAACAGCATGTCGGTTTTCTCTGTGCCTCCTCAGTGTCCTTTGTGCCGCTGTGGTGAGTCGTTTTCCAAAGTTCAGCCACCACAGAGACACAGAGCGCACCGAGATTGCACTTAGGAAGTTACCGCTTTTCGCACATACCCGATCAAGGAACCAGCGAGGGTATGTTCAAGTCGTGAAGCGTGTGTGAGGAACCAAGCAACTTCAGCAACTCCGACGCGATCAAGCGGTGTCCCATATGGTTTGGATGTATACGCTCGCCAAACCAGCCTTCGTTTGCCGGGTACGCTTCTTCAGTCAACTCTCTAAGCTCAAGAAAAGGAACGCCGCGTTGTCGCATGGTTGTCCCCAGGGCCTGGCGGTATTGCAACATCCGTTCAGCTTCGGGTGGGTCTGAAGATCGATCCCGATAAGGTGCAGCGATAACAATTGTGGCCGCACCTCGCTGGCGGGCAAGATCATCGATCGCCAGCATGTTCTCTGCATACTCAGTCTGGGAAACGCGGGGAACTGGCAGCTTCGCGATGGCTATCGTCTGTCGTTGTTGCTGACTTGCGATTTGTTGCTCTCTGGCTTGCCGGGCCCGCAACCAGTGAACAGCGTGAGCAAACGCCTGACTCGAATCGATCAATCGCCGCATTGTGACGGCAGCAAAGTTTGTCTTGATGACTTCACGATCCGGCTTGTCGCTCGCGCTGGCGTCGTTCCAACCAAAACTCGCTATCACCAGATCCGGCTGCATCGTATCGATATCGCGCCGCAGCCAGACAAGCCCCTGATGGCTGGTGTAACCCGGCACTGCCATCGTAATCACTTCAATCTTTCGCCCCGGATTCGCCGTGCGCAACTCTTTCTCGAGCAACATCGGGAACGGAAGCCATGCGGGATCGTATTCCGTGGGTTTGTTTGGCCACACCGCCGGCACGCGGTAACCAAACGTAACCGAGTCGCCCAGACAAACAATGCGAATCGTGCCTGGCGGTTTTGATCCGATCGTCTCGCCTACGTTTTCTGAGCGAAGGTGGTCCGCATTGGTTGAGAGGATGGTGAAATCCCAAATCGCATGATCGAGGTTTGGCTTGAGTCTCCAGAGCAGCAACGGATCGGCCTCAAAAATTCCCGACTGTTTCTCGTCAGCCACCTGCGCTTTCTGTTGGGCAGTGACGACAAACAGATCGAGACTGGAAATGTGCGGCAGCGCCAGACGTGTGCCGATCTCAACTGCGGCCAGCAGTCCGAGAAAGACTAAATAGATGGTCGCGGCGTAGATGAGGCGACGCTTGCGTGTAAGCTTGCGTCGAGGAATCCTAATCGGGCTTGTCTGTTCCATGTTGGTCGGCGAACAAAAAGCTTTCCGGCCTAAAGACGTTGATGATCGGCTATGAAAACCCTACGATTCGGAACGGGGTTTGCTCCCAGCGTTCTTTGACGGTTTGCCGTTGTGCTTTGCTGCGTGCCCATTCGATTTCGCGAGATGCGCCTTCAGGTAACGTCCGGTGTGAGATTCTTTCTTGCGCATGATTTGTTCGGGAGTGCCCGTCACTACGACGTGTCCGCCGGCATCGCCGCCTTCAGGTCCGAGGTCGATAACGTAGTCCGCGGTCTTGATCACATCGAGATTGTGTTCGATAACCAGCAAGGAGCCGCCGGCCGCGATCAAGGCGCGAAACGCCGCCAGCAGTTTGTTGATGTCGTCGAAATGTAGACCCGTAGTGGGCTCGTCAAAAATATAAAGCGTCTTGGCGCCGGTTCGTTTTGAGAGTTGCGCCGCGAGTTTAATGCGTTGCGCCTCACCGCCGGAGAGCGTGGTTGCGGACTGGCCCAGCCGCAGGTAACCGAGTCCGACTTCATCAAGCACGCGCAGCCGGTTGGTTATCTTCGGCACTTCGCGGAAGAAGGTGATCGCCTCGCGCACAGTCATGTTCAAAACTTCATGCACGTTCTTGCCACGATAACGGATATCAAGAATCTGTTGCTTGAAGCGCGTTCCTTTACACTCCTCGCAAACAAGTTCGACGTCGGCAAGAAACTGCATCTCAACCGTGACGGTGCCATCGCCCTGGCAAACATCGCAACGTCCCCCCGGGAGATTAAAAGAGAAGTGTGAGGGCTCGAAGCCGCGCGCCTGAGCTTCACGCGTCGAGGAAAAGACCTCGCGGATACCGTCGTAAACCTTGATGTAGGTGACAGGATTTGAACGCGGCGTGCGTCCAATCGGCGACTGGTCAACCAGAATCACATCGTCAATTAGTTCGCCACCCTCTAACTTTGAAAATGCGCCGACGTGTCCCTGCCAGTCGCCTCGCTGCTTCTTCAACCCGGCGTAGATGCAATCGTGGATGAGCGTTGACTTGCCGGAACCACTGACGCCGGTGACGCACACCAGCATGTCGAGCGGAAAATCGACGTCGATCGATTTCAAGTTATGTTCCGACGCACCGCGCAGCGTCAGGCGTCTCTTCTGGGCCACCCGGCGTTGCTTCGGTTCTCTAATTTCAGTTTCGCCGCGGAGATAACGCGCGGTCAGCGAACTCTCATCCAGCATCAATCCCATGAAGTCACCTTCGTAGATTACGCGACCACCGAGTTCGCCGGCCGATGGTCCGATATCGAGAATGTGATCGGCGGCCCGCATCATGTCCTCGTCGTGTTCCACCACCAGGACTGTGTTGCCGATGTCGCGCAGGTTGTGCAACAGTGCGATAAGACGATCGTTGTCGCGCGGGTGCAGACCGATTGAAGGCTCATCAAGAACGTAGAGGGCGCCCACCAGCGAAGAGCCCAGATTCGTGGCGAGCTGAATCCGTTGCGCTTCGCCGCCCGAAAGGGTGGAAGCGAGACGATCGAGAGTCAGATAGTCCAAACCAACCTCAACGAGGAATCGCAGACGACGGCGAATCTCAAACAGGATCCGCTCGGCGATGGCGCCTTGTTCGACAGACAGTTTCAGCGAGTCGAAAAAGAACTCGGCATCCTTGATCGATAGGGCGCAAATGTCAGGCAATCTGGCGCCGCCTACTTTTACATCGCGGGCTTCCTGCCGAAGTCGCCCGCCACCGCAGTCCGGGCATAGCGTGTAGCCGCGATACTTCGAGAGAAACACGCGCACGTGCAGCTTGTATTTCTTGGTTTCGAGCCAGTCAAAGAAGCCGCGCACGCCGGACCAGTCTCGCTTGCCTTCAATAATCGCGCGTTGTTCCACGCGCGAGAGCTCCGCAAAAGGCACGGTCATTGAAATCTTTTCCGCCTTGCAAAACTGTTTCAGCTCTTCAAACGCCCATTCATGCTGCGGCTTGGTCCAGGGTTCAATAGCGCCGTCCTTCAAACTCAGTCCGGGATTCGGCATTACCAAATCCAAATCGAGGCCGATCGTGTTGCCAAAGCCCTGGCAGGTAGGGCAGGCGCCGAAGGGATTGTTAAAACTGAACAGACGCGGCTCGGGTTGGGCGTAGGCTGTACCGTCGTATTTGCATTCAAACCGATCGGAAAACTTGAGCCGCGTGGGCTCAGGCTCGGCCGTCTCAATGTTCGCCGTGCCGTGACCCTCCTGAAAACAGATTTCCAGAGAATCCACCAGTCGCTGCCTGATGTCAGGGCCGGCAACGAGACGATCGACCATGACGAATACATTCTCGAAAGTATCCAGTTGGTAATCGTCAGGCGAATGAAGATCGATAGTTTGCCCGGCGTGGTACAAGCGGGTGAAGCCGCGTTGCATCAGGCTCATCAGGTGGGCGGTTATTATCTGACGCGGCGTCGCGGAGGCGCGAGACTTTGATTTACTCGGTTTCTTTTCCGCGTCTCCAGCAGTGGCCATCCCCGCCTTCGCAGGGTACAGAACATAGAACCGAGCGCCCGCGGGAAGAGTGCGCAAAATTTCATCAGCTACGGACTCCGGCGAGTCTTTGTAGACTTCGCGGCCGCAAACTCGGCAGAAAGTTATGCCGACGCGAGCGTAAAGCAAGCGCAGGTAGTCAAAAATTTCCGTTTGCGTGCCGACGGTTGAGCGTGGGTTTCGCGTCGAGTTCTTTTGGCGAATCGCGATGGCGGGCGCAATTCCGCGGACTTCGTCAACGTCCGGCTTGTCCATCCGCTCGAGGAACTGGCGCGCATAGGCGGACAGCGATTCCACATAGCGCCGCTGTCCCTCCGCGTAAATAGTGTCGAAGGCAAGCGAAGACTTGCCCGAGCCGCTCACCCCGGTAACCACAGTCAGCTGGTTTATTGGGATCGAGAAGGAGATATTCTTCAGGTTATTGACCCTGGCTCCTCGAACTTCGATTGCTTCTTCAGGCATGTGACAAAAGGTTGCGCCGACCCATAGATACGAATTTTGGCCATTCGCAAACCTTGCATGATACCGCGATTCCGGGCAGACACGAAACGCACCTAAGAAGTATTTCTTTAGGTCTGATTTCGATTGACAGGCCGGCCTTCAATGCACAACAATGCGCACCTATGAAGACAGCGAGATTCTTTTTGCGAGGTTTTAAGCGTCCGCGCGAGATAGCCTCCGAGGCTCTGGGTAAACTTGAGCAGAACGTTCTCAATGAGGTCTGGCGCCGTGACGAAGTCAGTGTGCGCGACATTTACCTTGCCTTCGACGAAAAAATTGCTTACACGACGTTGATGACCACTCTGGATCGGCTTTTCAAGAAAAACCTTCTCACCCGACGGAAAGACGGCCGCGCGTTCATCTACTTGCCGGCTGTATCCTCGGACGAGCTTGAGCAAGGCATCAGGGAGGATGTTATCGACGGCCTCCTCGGTCACGGTGCCGACGCAGTGCAGCCGGTGCTGGCTTGCATCGTTGATACGGTAAGCGCAAGAGATCGCGAGTTGCTCGACGAACTCGATCGACTAATTAAGGAAAAGCGGAGAGAGTTGAAACAGGGCGGTGCCTAATGTTCGAACTCCTTGGGCTCTCATTATTGCTCGCTGCGTTGCTGACCTTTAACAGCATCGCTACGCTCGTTATCGCCGGCTTGTGGCGAGTGGGCGCGCGCGCGACAGATAACTGGACCGGGACGGCCCGCGCTCGACTGCTCTTCTCGCTGAGAATTCTTCCCCCAGTTTTGGCTTTTCTGACTGTTGCTCTACTGCTGGTTCCATCGTATCTCGCTTACGAACCTCGTCATGGTGCCGAAACCGTTAGCTTCAAGCTTGGACTGCTGGCGCTCTTATCGGCAACCGGGATCGGAGTGTCGATCTATAGAGGCCTTGCAACGAATCGCGCGACCCGGAACCTCACCTGCGATTGGCTGCGATGTGGCAAGTCCATACAGATTCCCGGGATCAACATTGAGTCGTATGAGATTCAGCATCAGTTTCCGTTGATTGGGATTGTCGGTTTCCTGCGACCGCGACTGTTTATTGCTAGCCAGGTACTGGAACTGTTGGCGCCCGAAGAAATCACTGCCGCCGTTGCCCACGAGAACGGTCACCTTGCGGCACGCGATAATCTTAAGCGCGGCTTGCTGCAAGCCTGTCGCGACGCCCTCCTGATTATTCCCAGCGGCCGCTCGCTTGATAAGTCGTGGTCGGAGGCGTCTGAAGAGGCGGCTGATGAAAACGCGGCGCGCCAGGGCAATACAGTAGCGCTCGATCTTGCTTCCGCGCTGGTAAAGATTGCGCGCATCATTCCCCTCGGCGCACGCCCCACAATGCCGGCTGGTGTTTTCCTGCTGGGCGACGAGGAAACGAAAGGCATCAAGTCCCGCGTGCGAAAACTCATCGCGCTGGCCGCAACCGACCGCCGAACGGAATCGCGACATGATCTGTTGACGCGGCTCTGCGTCTGGGGTCCGGCGAGTATGTTGCTGCTCGCCTTCGTCATCGCAGCCACGAACCCTTACCTGTTAACTCGAGTTCATTACCTGGTCGAACACGCCGTCTTTGTTTTGCAATAGTCCGCTTCGCCGTGCTACTCGACTCGAGGTTTGCGCTCCCAAAATCAATCCTATCAATGCCGTCAAAGATTTACTCTGATGCGTTCAGCTTACGACGTCTGGTAGTAGTTCTCCCTTTGCTCTTCGTTGCCGAATCCTTGCTTCGATACGCTGATGGTGTAGGTTCCGGTGAGCCGTAGCGCCTGAAGGCTAGCGCTGCCGTCGCTTCCCGAAATGACCTCGCGTACGGCGCCGGTAGCGGTATTCACCACCGAAACTTTCGCGTCCTTCACGTCGGCGCCGGCTTGATCAACCACCACCACAATCATGGTCGCCGTATTAGGAGACTGCGCCTCGGCGGTTGTGGCGCTGAAGGCCAGCAGCGCAATCAGAAGCAGAGACTTAAGGTGACGGTGTAACGGTCGCAGGTATTCGGAAAGGCGCCAAGAGGGAAGCTAGCGCAGGTTTTGGCCTTCGCGTATCGTTGTGGGAAACATTGCCGGAATCTGATCAAAGGGACGATCGAGATCAAGTTGGAATTGCTTGTTTCTGCCGGAAACGTAGAGCCGCATAGTCACCGCCAGAATTCCTACCGCAATCCCGATCCATGCGACGGACCAGAAAAGCGCGGGGATGCCGGTGGCATTCGCCATGTTCACAGCATCGGTTGGAAGGGTGGGCGCAAATGGCGTTGAAAGAAAAAAGATCGTTTTCAAGTCCAGCAAGGCGTTGAGTACGCACTGGACGGCGAGAAAGCTGACAAAGAACGTTGCCACGCGCGGGCGGGCAAATTTCGCTACTGCGATCAATCCAAGACTGAGTAAGGTGCCGGCCAGAATAGTAAAAGGAAGAGCGGACGAAACCACTCCCGACATCGCGGGTTTAATCAGTCCATAGACAAGCGTCAGCGCAAAGACCAACGTAGCCGAACCCAGCAACACTACTCGCGCAGCGATCGCCTTGCGGATCAACACCAGCAGGAAAGCTCCGTAGGCCATCGAGCCCAGATAGCCCGCACTCGAAACGAACATTTGCGCAAGCGTGCCACCTTGCGTGGTGTACGTTTCCCCGCTGGCGTTCGTCGCTATGCTCAGGCTCTCGACAGAGTTGCCCGTCAGCAGCGCGGCAATGGCGTGGCCGCCCTCGTGTATGAAAGTAACGAAAATGCGAAACGGATAGGTGGCGATCTCAGCAAACGGAATGAACCAAAGCACGATGGAGATAACGGCTGCAGTAAGTAGCAGCGTTGCCTGGGGTCGAGCGTCGCGAGAGATTCCGTATTTCATAGTAATTCTCTAAACGCTGGAGGAAATCCTGGGGTTCCCACTTTTATCGTGCGACAGGATCCGACCGGCTAATCTTTGCGTCGATAGTCGCCCGATTTGCCGCCCGTCTTGCGTTCCAGTCTAACCTCAGAAATGATGATTCCCTTATCGAGCGCTTTGCACATGTCGTAAATCGTTAGCGCCGCGACGGAAACGGCGGTGAGCGCTTCCATTTCAACGCCCGTCTGTGCGTTGGTTGAAACGCTCGATTCGAGATGAATGCCATAGTCTTCAATTTTTGCCTGCACGTCGACGTGTGTGAGCGGCAGCGGATGACACAAGGGAATCAGCTCAGCTGTCCGCTTCGCGGCCATAATGCCAGCGAGTCGTGCCGCTTCAAGCGGATCGCCTTTCGGAGTACGGTGGCCCTGAACTGCGTTGACAGTTTCCGTTGACATCAACACGCGTGCTGACGCAACGGCGTTACGTGTGGTCGTCGCCTTGTCGCTCGTGTCGACCATTTTGACGCGACCTTCATCATCGATGTGGGAAAGTTGATCCATTTGTGTGCGATTTACGTATTAGGTTCCAGTTCGTGACGAAGGCCATTGCTTTTTAGTAGCTTGACGGAATAATCTTACTATAATCTTCGTCCTAAAATCCGAACCCAGGGCAGTAATCGTAGGATATAAGACCGAGCAAGATCGATCAGCCGATTGAAACTGTGGACCTTCAGATGGGAAGGCGACAATCCGGATCTAAATTCAACTTATGTCGGTGTCCTTAAGAAACAAGAGCGTTAGTCGCAATCCTGCTTCAGGCTATAGTGGCGTTGAGGAGCACTCGGGTCCGGTGCATTCCTTCCTTGAACATACCACTCTGTTGATCTTTCCGGTTGTCTTTGTCCTCAATCTACACTGGGCCGGCTTATTGTTATATGAACTCGAACTGTTTTGGCTGGTCGCACTCGCAGTTCCGCTCGGCATAGTTGGCGGCGATTTCATTTCCGGCATTGTGCATTGGGCCGCCGATACTTACGGCTCTGAGGATATGCGGCTGATTGGCCCGAGCCTCGTCAAGCCTTTTCGCTTGCATCACATTTACCCTCGAGACATCTGCACGCACGGGCTGGTGGAGACAACCGGCAACGTTTGCATTCTCGCCGTTCCCGCACTTTCCTTTTTCCTCTATCTAATGTGGCTGAAGCCGGATTCCGTCTTATTGGCATTTTCCGCAGTCTCATTTGCGCTGATGGCGGCGGCAACCGTTGCGACTAACCAATTTCACAAGTGGGCGCATCAGGAAAGTCCTTCTGCTTTTGCGCGCTGGCTGCAACGGAAACGATTGGTGTTGGAACCGCGGCATCACAAGCGGCATCATACGCAACCATTCGATGTCAATTACTGCATCACCAATGGCTGGCTAAATCCGCTCTTGAATAGATTGAAATTCTTCCGCCGGTTGGAAGCGGCCATCGGGTTGTTCGGTATCGAAACCGCCAGAGCCAAAGACGCGCGATAGTCTCACCGGCAACCTTCTCGCCAGGACGAAGACTAATCGCGCACGCCGCGCACCAGCACGTATTCCAATAGCCCCATCGTGAATCCGCGATAGACAGCGATATCAAGCAGGAGGCCAAGCCGGGAAAGCACAAAGCCGCGAATCTTGCTGATCGCCTTAATTGTTTCCGGACGCATTTGCTCGAAATAGTAGCCGGGAATAACTGACGCCCCAATTTCATCTATCTCAATTTTTTCGAAGCCGGCCGCTTGCATCTTCTGTCGGTAGACTTCTCCCGAATACACATTTGCGCGTGGCACTTGCCATAGTTTCCTGGCCGCCTCGGCCACGACTTTTTCAATCGGATTGCGTGGCGGATTCTTCACGATGAAGTCCGCCATAGCAATGACGCCGCCCGGCTGCAACACGCGATGAGCCTCGTGTAGGAATTGTTCACGAGTATCAAAGTGCTCGGGGCCTTCGATGCTCAGCACGTGTGTAAAGCTATCTTCAGGGAACGGGAGTTCAATAGCGGTGCCGTGATGAAAGCGAACTTTGTCTTCGGCGCCGGCTTCGCGCGAACGGCGCTGGCCGTGTTCGATGTGTTTCCAGGTTACGTCAAGACCATCGATCGATTTGGGAGCAAAGTTCTTGAGCAGGTAGATATCTTGCGTACCCATGCCGGGTGCGACATCGAGCAGCTTGCTGTTTTCATTGAGACCGAGGATATCGCCCATGCGGTGCACCAGGTTTTCCGCCGCGGTGACGTAATCGGTGTTCCCATTTTCCCAAAGTCCGAAATTCAAATAACCGTTGTGCCAATTCGCAAAATTTTCAGCGCCGCCCGAATAGAGATTCTCGACCTTGCGTTCGTGGGCGCTCGCGCTCCAGCGTTTTCGTGTTGTGTCGGTCATTTCAAGCCTCATTTTTCAGCCGCGGATTAACCCGAGAAGAAAACTTTTCAGATGTCTGGCTTATATCCGTGTAAATCCGCGAAAGTCCGGGGCTAGGCTCCGCTCTTACCCCAGCTTGTGCTCGCGGCTTGTTTAGACGGGGAGACGCAAGACTCTGACTCTCGCGCCCGCTTCAACCGCGCCTGTGTCGCGCGGTAGGATTATCAGTGACGTTGCCCTCATAAACCCGACAAAATCCGACGAGCCACCCCACTTCAACGGCACCGCCGTCAGGATTCCTTCTTCAGTAGTGCTTAGTTTGGCCGGCAAATAACTCTCGCGTTCACCGGCGCCCTTGACGCTGCGCGCAAGCACCGCCCAATCATGTGCCAACGTAGGATCCTTCGCCCCCTGCATCGAGAGCAAGGCCGTGCGCGCAAAAAGATTGAACGTGACTGAGACAGAAACTGGATTACCGGGAAGACCAAAGAAGAGTGCGCCGTTTGGCAAGCGCGCGAAAACCGTAGGCTTGCCGGGACGCAGCGCTACGCGTTCGAAGAAAAACTCTGCTCCAAGTTCTCGCAAAGCGGGCTTGGTGAAATCGTAGACGCCGACAGAAACGCCGCCGGATGTGACGATGATGTCGCTGCGTTTGGCAGCATCAGCGATTTGCCGTTTTAGCAAATTGGTGTCGTCGCCGGCGAGCGGCAGTCGTTCCACAATGGCGCCGGCGAGTTCCGCATACGCGCCAATCGTTGAATTGTTCGAATCGCGAATCTGATCCCGAGCGGGTTTTTGATCTACTGAAACGAGCTCGCTGCCAGTAGCCAGCACTGCAACTCGAGGTTGCCGCCCAACCCTGACCTGAGCGTAACCAAACGAAGCGAGCACGGCCATCGCGGCCGCGCTGATTCGTTCGCCTGCGGCTAGTACTGTTTCGCCTGCCTTGATTTCACTGCCGCGTTTAACGATTGATCGCCCTGGCGCGACAGTCTCAAGAATCTCAACTTCAGCGCCGGCGTTGAGTTCACGCGTGAGTTCGACTTGCTGCACACTGTCCGCGCCGGTGGGAAGGGGCGCACCGGTCATGATCCGCACGGCCTCACCTGCATTCATCTCGTTGTGCCAGCCACGACCAGCGGCCGACTCGCCAACGATTTTTAATTTTGCGGGAGCGCTTCGAATGTCGCCGGCTCGTACCGCGTAGCCATCCATCTGCGAGCGATCGAATGGTGGAAGATCGGAATCGGCAACGACATCCGCTGCCAGGAAACGTCCGCGCGCGTCTGTCAGCGAGACAAGTTCAGACGGCAGCGTGCGCGTCTTTTCTTTAACAATTTGAATCGCGGCAGCGACAGGAATCATTCTGTTAAAATTGAAAAGCGGTTGCGCTTCATCTTAGCTGAAGTGCAACCGCTTCAAAATGGCGGAGCCGACGGGATTCGAACCCGCGACCTCCGACGTGACAGGCCGGCGTTC
>JBDUDV010000074.1:0-18313 GCA_040002755.1 Acidobacteriota bacterium
GACACCGCGGGGATCTGACTCGAGCCGCGCAGCTGCGGCGTCAAAACGAGGGAAAGAATACTTCCGGCCGGGGACGGCTCTTGCTTCGGGGCGCGTTGTGCTGTTAGTTCCTGTTCTAACCGCTCACGCTCCTGGCGCACTCGCGTAAGCTCCTGTTGGACTGCCGCGTTGGCTGCTCGCTGGCCTTCGAGTTCCTTTTGCAGTTCTTGTTCTCGCTGCGAGAGCGCGTCGCGATGGGCCTGAGGGTCGGAAGCTTGCTGCCGCAACCGTACGTTTTCAAACACCAACCAACTGCCGGCGACGAGCAACGCTAAAGCAGCGAATGCAAGTCCCCATTGCACGGCGAAGCGCGGGGTCACAAAGTTTCCAAGAGCCGTGCGCCACAGTGAGCCGCTCCGACTTGTTGTAGCTGCTGCAGGGTTTTCCCTTTGGACTGCAGTCAGCGCGGCTGCATCTTTCTCCGCATATGTCTGGAACGCTTGTGCGAACGCCAGTTTCTGACGTCTGAGTGGTGAAGCCAAGTAATGAGTCTTGAAACCACCTAAAGCCGTGCCGCTAAGCTCGCCCTGAACGTAAGCGTCGACTAAATCCTTTTCGGCAGCCTGCAAAGCATTCGCAAATCTCTCGTCCGTAAAACTCAACTCATCCAGGCGCGCCAGCTCCGTTTCCGGCAGCGCACCCAGCAGGTATTGAACGGCAGGATTGTTATCTGGTTGTTTACTCATCTCTCGGACAAATTAGTACTGTTCTCAAAGTGATAAGACAATATTGCAAAAGTATTTCATTCGGCACGGGCGCATTCTTTAACGCAGGCCTCAAGCTTATCCCGTATGCGACAAGCGCGAATGCTTAGCGCATTCATCGTAATTCCCAACGCCGCTGCCAGGGCGCGTCGATTCTCAATCTTGACGCGCTCCTTTCCTACATAATAGCGGGCAATAATCGCGCGGCTTTGCGGCTCTAACAGGCTTGAGCATTTCTCAAGACAATTCAGCATCTTCTCTTTGATTTCGCTTTCGCCGTCTTCGGACAGGGACGAAGCAATACCGGCCGGCTGTCGCTGGAGCTGATCAATCAGCAGATTATCTTTGTGCGTTCGCCGCACATCCTCCAGGAAAACAAGGCGAGCGACGATGTAACAATATTTAGCCGGAGTATCGCTTTCGGTGATGCCTTCTTCTTCAAGCCGGCGGGAGACGCGGGTTAAGGTCTCGTCGGCAAGTTCATCAGGGGTTAGGCAATTCCGGCGGTCGAAGTAGGCCAGCAAACGCTGGCGCGTCTCCAGATAGCTTTGCCCGCCGGAATTCACTCCTGCATCCAGCCAATTGAGGAGCCGGTGAAAAGATCCCGGAGTAAGGGACCAATCCTTCTTTAGTAATGTATCTGGCACAGAAAGCCTGCTCACCGAATTAGGGCTCGCCTGGCGACACCGTGCTATCCAATCGCGTGCGATAGTTGTGCGTCGCCCGCGCGATCTTGCTCGCTCGCGCCGTCCGACTAGAAGGGATTTTCGTCAGCCGAGGGTCCGTAGATTGACGGCACTGGTATGTCGTTTAATCTGAGGTACACGCCGAGTTGCGCGCGGTGATGAATCAGGTGGTTCATCACAAAGCTGCGCAGCACCGCGACCTTCGGCAGGGTCATAATCGTGTTTCCGTTAGTCAGCAGGCTCCAGGGCTTGAACAATTCTGCGTCGCTGGCGCCGGCAATCGCGGCCCGCGCTTTCGCTACATTGGCATCGAAGGTTGCAACAAGCTCAGCGTTTGACTTTGCCATCTCCGTTGGAGGGAGCGGTGTTCCTCCGGGCATAAGATCCAACGAGTCCTGACCAATTGTGTAGCCCACCCACGTTGGGATGTTACTTAAATGCGTGGCCAGGCCGCCCAGCGCCATGGATTTTTCGTGTGGCTTCCAATCCGACTTGCCATCGGGAACGCGTTCCAAAGTCTTACGCGTGTTCGCCATTTCATTATCAAATTCCGGTAGTAGTGATTCGCTTATTGCCATTTCGTTTCTCCCTTTGAGATTAGTATTCAAATCCGACCTCTGAGACTACTCAACCTACGCAACGATGTCGATTCGTGTCCGTGGCAGACGTCAATAATTTCGTAGTCGCGTTTCATTCTTCTCGATATTCAGATAGGACAGGCATTCCTGCCAATCCACAATACCTCTCGGGAAATAGAGAATATGAAAATGACCGTCCTATTTCTTTTTTTGAACCAATACCTGAAAGTGCCCGGCCATTCCGTCCGGCAAGATCATCTCGCGCGCCGCCTTGCTTAGCTGAAGGCGCGCGGCATCGTCTCGGGCTAGCAACGATTCGGCTTCCAACTGCTCCAAAAATCCATTCGCGAGCAGGAACCGATCCTGACGACTGAACTCTACAAAATCAAGCCCGAGGCCCTCGCCGACCGCGGTCACAAAACTCCAGTTCACATTGCTGGTAAGGTCGTGTTCGCCCGGTTGCGCGAGCAAATCGTCAACGAATTGATGTCGTTGAAATCCTCGCAACGTGCCTTCCTTCGCTGCCAACGTTGAATACAGCTCTTCAGCACTAGCGCCGTAATCAACCGTAACAACATAGCCGGCGCGCATCCTGGCTGCCACTCTTCGCAACCACTCCTCAACCTCAAGGTTCACTTCGACAACCTGCCCTTCAGCCGGCCGGCACCCAACCGTCTCAAAATAGTCAGCCAGCCGTCGCGACAACGCGAACTCCGGCGCTGCAAGTAGCCACTCAAAGTTTCCGCTCTCTGAAATGGTCACATAGAATTCTCGAATCTCACCTTCATTCAAGACTATCCGGTGAACCGGGAAAGCGTCCAGCAACTCATTCGAAAAAACTACGCCGAAATTTATGTCAACGTCCTCAAGATTTCTGAATTGAATGCGATCCCCAAACGGCAACAAACGCTCGCGGGCGCGCACCGCCGAATGCTCGCTCACTTCATCGATTGCATACGATGTTGCCGCAAAGACATTTGGAAAGTATTGCTCCAGTGTTTGTAGCAGGCCTGCCGCGAAGTGTCCTTCGCCGGCACCCGCTTCAAGAATTGTCCACGCTGTTGGCCGGCCAAGTTGTTTATGAAGTTTGGCAAAATATCGAGCGAAGGTGGCAGCAAACTGCGAGGTACGCTCGGGGCTGGTGCGATAGTCGCCTTCGCTGCCCCAGCGGGTGCGGTCGGCGCGGCAGTAGTAGCCCTCGTCCGAATCGTAAAGGGCTGCCTTCATCCATTCACAAAACGTGATCGGGCCCTCGCTCTCGATGCGTTTGCGTAATCCAGCAGCGAGCGCGGAGGTGTTTGCAACTGTTTCGATCATGAATGCCGCGAACCTGCTCAGCAGGAATTGGTAATGCGCTGGACGGATTATCGCAGGAGCTCGGACATGGCACAACGTGAAGCTAGTCGTCCTTCTTCTCGTCTTTGTTCAAGAGTCGCGTAGTGTTTTCTGTGACGCTCGGCGGTTGATATAGCTCAGCAGTATTCAGTCGTGGTCGCCAGGCCGGCGCATTAGCCGAAGCTGGGGGCAAAGCAGGGTTCTGCACTGGTCGCGCAAATTGGGGCGTCACGGCCTGTCCGTATCCGGCCATTGCTTCAGGATTGTTTGGTGCAACTGCGTCTTCCATTAACAACGCATAGAATATTCGAAGTAACCCGCCCAGCATGCAAGTAACGGCTGCAATGCCGGCAATTTCGCCGGGCAAGCCTAGTATTGCGACCCCGATAATTCCTACCAGCGGGACGATTAAAACAGTGCTTAGCATTAATAGCGCACCTTGTCTGACGCCTTTGCTTCGTGGCGAAAGCTGTCTGTAGCCCTGCGGAACGTACTGGGTCGGCACTGCTCCTCCTCGGGCAACCACTGCAGAGACGCCGTCAAGGAGAAAGCCGCATCGCGAACAATACCTCACCACGTCCGACACTTGCTGCTGTCCGCATTGGGGACAATACATTCGAGAGACCTCGCTGATTTTCAGTTTCTACGTGCTGATTAAAGCCTTGGATTAGATAATAAACCAGGCAGACTGATCCCCCAAAGAATCCTCAATACAAACGCGGCCTGGGTCTGGTAAACATCAGCCTGGCGAAGTGTCTCCAGAAGCAAGTCAATTAACAACCGGGTGCCGCCCGCAGGCACCGCAATTTGCTTACGGAGACAGGCATCGTCGGCAAAGCTACTGAATGCACGTCGCCGAGTCGCTTCAACCTCGGCCAGGTAGTCTCTAACTTTTACTGGCGTCGAAAGGTATTCCGGTAAGGTCCATTCAAATGGATCGTCCCACAGGTTGGCAGTGATGCCACCGAAGGTTTGTTCGATTGCCGCGGCGCTCCTCAGCACACTTTCACCGACTGAGGGCAGTGGGCCGGAGGCTGAGGCAGTTTCCGCGCGGTCGGCGTATAGGATGTCAGGCGAGCAGTGCTCGATGACCACGCATGCGCTCACATACAAACGCGCAAACTCCCGGTCAAGGCTTTCTACAATCTGTCGCTTGCCGGGAGTGTGCGTGTTTTCCGTTTCGTCCATGCGCTGACCGAAGTCAGATATTTCAGACCTGGAGTTACT
Organism: Acidobacteriota bacterium; assembly: GCA_040002755.1. Classification (GTDB taxonomy): domain Bacteria; phylum Acidobacteriota; class Blastocatellia; order Pyrinomonadales; family Pyrinomonadaceae; genus PSRF01. The sequence goes on from JBDUDV010000074.1 coordinate 4,570, forward strand.
TTTCTCTTGAGCGCCGGTCAGTCTCTTCGAGCACGGTGCCGAAATTTCGACCGCCGTAGTTGAAGCCGGTGTAGACATGGCCCTTAGCTCCGACGCGCGCCCCACGGGAAGGAACGCCGCGCTTCGTCACCACCCAGAGTCTGCCGGTGCCGTCATCAATCTCGTAAGCGCCCTGGCCCAGAGCTCCATAGCTGTCCCTCACGGTCCCCACGATCGCAACCTCTTTGTTTCGATAGCGCGCCGGGTCGGCATTGATTCTCGAAATTGTGGTTTGACTCGGACAGGCTGTGAGCAGCAACACTGCCACGAGCACAAGCGATGTGGCGCCGATTTTCTTTACTAAATGCATACGCGTCTCCTTTTCTACTTGAGCTGACTAGAGGGAGAGCGCCGCATCAGACTTCTGAAATGGGAAACACTGCGGCACTTAACAGATGCAGGGAATCTTAAAACCGTTTCCCGCATTAGTCCAATGCTCCGATGTTTGACCTCAGAATCTCGCAGCACGATAAACTCGGCACCGACGGGTTTAAAGCCATGAAGAAATATTTGATCATTGTCGAAGAAACAGAAACCGGCTATTCGGCATTCTCACCTGGCGTGCCGTTGCGGTTCGACGGAAAAACTAAAGAAAAAGCGGAGCAAAACATCCGGGAAGCGATCGAATTCCACCTTGAGGGTTTAAGGGAAGAGGCTACCAAATCCCCGAGCCGATAAAGGCGAAGGTCTCGACACGATATCCGGAAACCGTATAAACTTCCAGCCCCACGCAATCTAGCCATATCCGAAAGACAGACCAGGGCTTAGCGGATTAGTGAGCGGGATGTTATACGGAAAGGAAACAGGTTCGGGGTTTTATCCGGAAACCAGATATACACAGTTAGGTGCTCAAGTGAAACGACGAACGCTTACTGTTGGTGAGGCCGAAATTCTTCGCATGATTCAGGAAGAGTACGGCCCACAGAACACGGAGAAAGAAGTGTTCTTTTCTGAAACCGACGAGGCAGTACTTTTCGTCAAGGCACGTGATGACACAAGCCCACTTATGGTGGTGCTCACAAACTTAGCGGCTTGGCGCCAAGACGGCACCATCGCGAATGACGACGTGTTGAGAAGTGAGTGGCTCCGTGCCAGGCGCACCTAACAAGCGCTTGCAGCGGACTCGCCGGTACGCAGCTTCTTTGGTACGTTGCGTGGGCTCGCCGCTGAAGCGCAGCATTCGGCGGCTTCTTGAGTTCAAAGATAAGTGATAGAGCAAACATTGTCCCATTATCGCATCATCAAGAAGCTCGGCGCGGGCGGGATGGGCGAGGTTTACTTGGCGGAAGATACGACACTTAATCGCCGCGTTGCGCTGAAATTACTTCTTGCCGAATATACGCAAAATGAGGAGCATTTGCGACGCTTCAAACTAGAAGCGCGGGCGGTTTCCGCCCTTAACCATCCGAATATTCTCACCATTCACGAAGTTGGAGAGGCGCAGGGTCATCACTTCATCGCCACTGAGTTTATTGATGGCGACACTTTGCGCGAGTATCTCAAACGTACCGGCAAAATGAAAGCGAGCGACACGCTTGCTGTCGCCGCGCAAGTCGCATCGGCTTTAGCGGCGGCGCATGAAGCGGGCATCGTGCATCGTGACATCAAGCCGGAAAACATCATGCTTCGCGCGGACGGTTATGTGAAAGTTTTGGATTTTGGTTTGGCGAAATTAACCGAGCGCGAAACGATTCTTGCCGATGCGGAAGCACTGACGCGCCCGCTTGTGCAAACCGCGCCGGGCGTCATCATGGGGACGGTTTATTATATGTCGCCCGAACAAGCGCGTGGACTTGAGACGGATGCGCGGACGGATATTTGGAGTTTGGGCGTCGTGCTTTATGAAATGGTGGCGGGGCGTGCGCCGTTTGCGGGCGAGACGGTGACGGACATGCTCGTGGCGATTGTCGAGAGAGAGCCGCCGCCGCTCAAAAATTTAACCTCCGAGCAAATTCCAGCCGAACTTGATTGGATCATCACGAAAACGCTGCGCAAAAATCCTGATGAACGGTATCAGACAAGCAAGGAATTCCTCGCTGATCTTCAGCGGCTCCGACAAAAATTAGAAATCGAATCTCATCTCCAACGCTCCGCCCCGCCGGAAGCAAGCGTTGAAGCAGCGACGGCAAACATCGTAGAACATCCGGCAGCGAAGCACACAGGGCAGTTTCGCCGCATCCTCTCAACGCGGCGCACTGCCATTTACGCCGCCGGTTTGATAACTCTGATGTTAAGCGCGCTCGCTTATGTGTGGTATTGGCGACAAACTTCCTTCATGCCTCAATCTGAAATTAAATCGCTCGCGGTGTTGCCGCTTAAATCGCTCGACGCGGGTGAAAATTATTTAGGGTTGGGCATCGCCGATGCGGTTATCAGGAGGCTCAACCAGACGGGTCAATTGATCGTGCGCCCGACGAGCACCGTGCGCCGCTATCTTGATGAGGAGACGGACGCGCTGACAGCCGCACGGCAATTAAACGCAGACGCGGTGCTTGAAGGGAGCGTGCAGCGCGCCGACGACCGTTTGCGCGTGAGCGTTAACCTGCTCCGCACCGGCGACGGCGCGTCTTTGTGGACTGACAACTTCGATATGAAGATGACCGACATCTTCACGATTCAAGATACGGTCGCGCAACAGGTTGCCGCGCGCTTGCGGCTTCACCTCGACCCGTCGCAGCAGGCGCGCTTCACGAAGCGGTACACGTCGAACCCCATCGCATATGAATTTTACGTGAAGGGCGTTTACAGCTTCGACCAGCGCGGCTTTGGCGACAAAGCTAAACCTCAGGCGGAAGCTACTATTGAGCTTTTCAAAAAAGCAATTGAAGTCGATCCGAATTATGCGTTGGCGCACGCGCAACTCGCCTATGTATATGCGTGGACGGCGCAGTTTATTGAGCCGACCGAACCGGTGTGGGTAGAGCGCGCGAAGGAAGAGATAAATCGGGCGCAGGCGCTCGACCCGCAACTAGCCGAAATCCATGTTGCGCGTCATTACATCCTGCGGAGTGCGTATGAAGGATGGCAAATCGAAGCGGCGATTCGTGAATTGCTTTTAGCGCAACAACTGACTCCAAACGCTGGTAACGATCAACTGGGAATTCTTTATTTGCATCTCGGGCTAGAAGACTTGTCTGACCGCGAATTGCAACGCGCGTTAGACATCGACCCGACCAGCGAATACGTTAAGAACGCAATCATCAATTCCTACGTGAACAGCAACAGGTATGATGAATGGCTCGCCGCTCAACAAAAATTCTTCAACGGCAAACCGGATGCATGGTATCTCATGGGGAAGGGACGTTTGGACGATGTGCAAACGCTGATCGAACAGGCGTTGGCGAAAGAGCCTGACAATCCGAGTGTGCATCGCCTGAAAGCTATCCTCTTAGCTTTGAGAGGAGATTTTCGCGCGGCGGAAGCAGAAATTCCTTTCCTCCTCAGCAAGCGGTCGGTCAAAGACTTCGCCTATCATCATCTTACCTACGACATCGCCTGCGTCTATGCGCTGGCGGGAAAGAGCGACGAAGCCGTCAAGTGGTTAAGAGAAACTGCCAAAACAGGTTTCCCCTGTTATCCTCTGTTTGAGCGTGATCCTTATTTGAACCGCATTAGAAAAGCACCCGAATTCGTCGAGTTCATGGAGGAGATAAAAGCACAGTTTGATAAATACAAGCGCGAGTTTGCATAAACAGCGTATCAAATCGCAGGGCAGTAATTATCATTGAAAATTAACTATCAACGCGCCGCCGAACAAGTCATTCGAGATGACGCCCCGATAGCAGGCTTCTCATCATTCTTTCTAAAGATGAGGTTGGAGGCTGTTCGCGGGGCGCATCTCAATTCCGGCGTTATACTGCTTCTCTAAAAATTTGGGATTGAGACACTGGAATGTCGAGAAAAGTGAAAACTATTGTCTTGGCCGCGCTCATCGCCTCGGGGCTGCTTGTGGCTTTCGCCGCTGGATGGTTCAGTCGTCCGGTTTGGGATAGGGGTATTTACAAAACAGTCGCTCACATTCCCGATCCTTTCCTCGCCAGTGATAACAAAGGCTATCTTGGAGTTGTCGTTAGTGAGTGTAGAGAATGGGATACGAAGAAGCCTATCAGTTACAAAATACAGCGACCGGATGGCAGCGTAATCGAAAGACCTGCCCAGGGTATCAGTATCTATGTTCCGTAGACTTTGGCGAAAGGCTTCTTTCCCTGAAGCCGCGGTATAACACGTCGTTGGATCGGAGCGCGGGAAGCGTGTACTTTAACTTGCACGGTGCGGGGAAGATTGACTGTAGTCGCCGCGCCGCGTCAACTCAATCGTTCGACACCTTTCACATGCTGGGTGAACCTCAATGGATCCAAATATTGTGGCAGCGCTAATCGGCGGGGCCTCTGGCCTTGGGTGGCGCAATCATAGGTGGCGTCATAGCCGCTCGCGCGACCAACAAAGCAACGAGGCAAGCCAATGCCTACGCCTTGCAGTTGCAGCACGCCGCCGTAGCGATCTCCTTGCCCGCCAAAGTCTGGTTTGACTCCGGAGGGCTGATTGGGACACGCTGGCTGGCGCTTCAAGTTGCGTCATCGAGTTTTTACCCGTAACCGAGCTGCTCGCCACCAGCACCATTTTATCGACCATTGTTTTTGCATTTCCTGCCATTCAGGTATTTGACTCAGCAATGACGCGGCCTATGGTTCGATTGGCATTGAAAGTGGGTGCGGGCCTAATTAGGTTGCATCGCCACAACGGTGCGTGGAAATAAGAGAAGGCGTTTAATATGATCACTGTTGGCACTGTAGAGAGTTTATGGCGTTACCCGGTCAAAAGTATGCGCGGCGTGGAGATGACCGAAGCGTTCATGGGATTTTCCGGCTTTTACGGGGACCGTTGTTATGCTTTCAAAAACTCGGCCTCACGCAAAGGCTTTCCTTATTTGAACGCAAACCTACAACAGGAAATGCTGCGCTATCGTCCGCAATTTCGTTTCCCCGAAAGAGCTATTACACCGCCGAATTTAATTGAAGCGATGAACATCCCGCCCGGTGTCACTCCGGCAAACGCTGACGCGGAAGATATGATTGTGGATGTCGTTACGCCGTCAGGGGCGGTCGTCGCTCTCAATGACCCGGCATTGAAAGTAATGCTGGTTGAAGGATTGCGCGGTGACAATCATCTGACGCTCGTGCGTTCAGACCGCGCGTTGACTGATTGCCGTCCGGTTTCGCTTATCAGTGCGCAAACCGTCCAAAAGATTCAAGCAGAATTGAATATTCCGATTGATAAACGACGCTTTCGAGCGAACGTATATTTTAATCTCGAATCGAATGTCGGCTTTGCAGAGGATGAGTTCGTCGGGCGCAGGGTGCGCATCGGTTCGAAGGCGGAAATTGCGATTCTGGAGCGTGACCCGCGCTGTAAAATGATTTCGCTTGACCCTGACACTGGCGAACACAACCCGGAAGTTTTGCGCAAGGTAGCAAACGCACACGATAACTTGGCCGGCGTTTATTGCGCTGTTTTGGTTGAAGGGGTGTTGACGAAAGGCGATTCAATCAAGCTGGTCGACTAAAAGCGCGCCGCAGGCGAGGGCAGGATCGGCTTATGCCTCTCCATATTGGAATCTTCGGATGCTCAGCAGAGGGCGCTGCCCGGTGCTATCGAACAGTGGAGCTGAATTGAAACAATCTATCGTACATGTGGCGCTGATCGTCAGAGATTACGATGAGGCGATAGAGTTTTATACGAAGAAACTACATTTCACCCTAGTTGAAGACACTTATCAGCCGCAGCAAGATAAACGTTGGGTGGTGGTTTCTCCTCCGGGATCCATTGGAACCACATTGTTGCTGGCCAGAGCTTCAAAGCCGGAACAGGATGCTTTCATAGGTAATCAAGCTGGCGGACGAGTTTTTCTATTCCTCAACACGGATGACTTCTGGCGAGACCATCGTGACATGATCTCTCAGGGCATAAAATTTGTGAGAGAACCTAAGCAAGAGACGTACGGCATGGTTGCCGTCTTTGAAGACTTGTATGGAAATCTGTGGGACTTGCTGGAGCTAAATGATGACCATCCAATCTCCCAGCGAGCTACATAAACGCAGTCACCAGCAAACACATCGTTAGACCAGCAAAAACATGAGCGTGTCCGGTCGACAGTCCTGGTTGGGAATAGCGCTACTCGCCGGTCTTCTGTATTGCGTCATAGGCATTGTCTCCGCGTTGCTATCTAACTATGGGCGCGGGTCGCGACTGGCTGCGTGGGTCCTCAGTGCCATCGTGTACGCGATTCACATCGGAATCGAGCGGCTTCGCCGTCGCAACTCGCCTTACGCAACGGCGTGGCATGCAGGCCTGGCCGTCGCTTTCGGCGCGTTCGGTCTTGCGGTCGCGGCGAACTTGCACGAGTTATTGGTCGCGTCAAACTATCGGTGGTCTCTCTCGTTGGCGCTCGTCGCCTGGCCGCTGCTAACCGCCATGCCGGCGTTCGTTGTTGCGCTAGCCGCGGCGTACGGACTAACACTGGTTCGACGCGGTTAGTTGCTTGCGATGGTTTCCCAGTCAGGCCTTAACAGCCCATAAAAGTATGCGTCCTGAATTTCTCCGTTAACCTGCCAACGTTCGCGCAGATATCCCTCGCGTTGAAAGCCCAGGCGCTCCAAGGTGCGGACAGACGCAGCGTTGCGCGGATCGACGTCGGCCTCGATGCGGTGAAAATTGAGTTTTTCGAAAGCGTAGTTCAACACAGCCTTGAGCGTCTCTTGCATGTAGCCGTTTCCCCAGTAGGCGCGGCCGAGCGCATAGCCAATCTCAACGCGGCGATGGGTGAAGTCAGGGTGGAAGAGCGTCACGCTGCCGATCAGTTTATCGTCGGTGCGTAGTGCGATGCCCCACTTCAATAACTCGTGACGCCTAAAGCCCTCGTGGATTTCGCTGATTAACTTACTTGCAGCAGATCTATCTGCGAGCGGCGGTGTACTCCAATATCTCATCACTTCAGGATTGGAATAAACGGCGTAGAAGTCGTCAACGTCTTCAGCGGAAATACAACGCAGCAAAAGTCGACTTGTGTTGATAGTTGGTAAATGATCCCAGTCCATTGTGGAGCGCATTGTAACAGAGCAGGAGGCAGGAAGCAGGAGCACGAACCGCGCGATCCCCGCGTCGCTGACTGGCGTCTGGAAGAGACTCAGCTTTCGCTGCCGCGTGAACTGCCTGAGGTAAGTGAGCCCGGCGCGGTGACTTTGGTGCCGCCGACGAGCTACGTTTCCAGGTTGGTCAATTTGTTCAACTGCGCCAGTCCTTTGTTCCTATTTGCGTGCGAAACAGGTTCGGCGTCTGAAGACTGGTGAGATTCTTTAGCTTTGCAGCGCCTTCATCGCCGCAAGTCGAGATCGCGAAGGGTTCTCAGATCCTTCTGCGTTCCGGCTCCACCAGGGCGAGGCAGAAGACTACGACTGCTGTTTTTAAATGGGCTCGGCTTCTTGTGTATTCGCTTGCTGAAAGAGATTTGCAAGTTGCCGCGAGAGGATCGTCATCAGGATGAGGTTGACGACGAAGACGACCACATCAAGCAGGATGCCGCGATTGAAGTATTCAATCAGCCGCTTGAGGATCTCCTGGGCGCGGCTGCTGCAGCTTGACATGCCATTCCTAATCAGGGGGCTTACCTAGCAAAACCGCGTTTTGGTGGACACCTCATTTCGCCTTGTACAAATTCGGCAGTTGCTTCTGTAAGTTCTCGATCTTGGGCTGGTCATTGATGACTATGTATGGCTGATCCGGATGATTCGCAAGGTAGTCCTGGTGATAGCCCTCCGCTTCGGTGAAAGATTTGAGCGCAGTCACCTGAGTGACGATAGGACGCGCAAAAAGCTTAGCCCGGTTTAGTTGATCGATATACGATTGTGCGACGTGCTTCTGCTCGTCGTTAGCGAAGAAGATCGCGGAGCGATACTGTGACCCAGTGTCGGGGCCTTGGCGGTTCAACTCCGTCGGGTCATGGGCCACGGAGAAGAAAACTTTGAGCAACTGTCCATAAGAAATTTGCGCCGGGTCGTAGGTAATTCTCACCGATTCGGCATGGCCCGTCTCGCCGGTCCCAACTTCTTCATATTGCGCCGTTCGTGGTGAGCCGCCGGAGTATCCCGATTTGACGTCCGTTACTCCTTTCACGTGTTCGAAGACAGCTTCCACGCCCCAAAAACAACCGCCGGCAAGCACCGCGGTTTGCTCGCCCTTAGCGCTCGCTAGCGGCGCATCGAAGGCAGGATCAGGGATTGTCGTGGCGGAAGCTGTGACTGAACTACAGGCCGCTATCGAAAAGACACCGAGAATAATAGTCGACCCCAGGAAAATAAGTCTGTACATGATCTTTTGTCCTCCGACCTAATATACGCCTCGACTGGACTAATTGGATTGTCCTGAAGTAACCAGCACTAAAACGCGGCAAGCCAGTTAGCGCTGCTTATTGGTGACTGGCCGGCGTTTTTTCGGGTAGATCGCTTTCACCGTAGAAACAACACCCCGTTGCTTCTCCGCGGTTTCGCCCAGCTTGCGTGCATCGTCTAGGGCAACCTTTCGCGCGCGCCGGATGTAGGCACGAATCTCCGGGCGCTCCAGGTCGGACGGTGTCCGGATTTTGATGTGCCGAATCTGTTTGCCGGAGCCTTCGAGAATTTCGCTGGGATCGTCGAGTGTCGCGCCGTGGTTGAATCCGAGGTTGACTCCATTCGCGTAGACCGCGATGTGAAAAATACCATCACTCAATCGATCCGTTGGGCCATATCCGATTGCGACAGCACTATAGGCGTCGTAAATATTTTCGTGGCAGGGAGCCAGCTCCTCGAGCACCAGCGCACGCAGATCCAGCGCGAGTTTCTGAACCGCGCGATCGTACGGGTCAAGAAACTCGATGAGCGCTGCTGGAGGTTTATGGCGACGCGTCACGGCCGTTCCTCGCGACTCATCCGCGCGAATACATCTTGATGATGCGCTCGATCGCACGCCGGCAGACCGCACAAAAGTGATCGCTGCGCGAAAACATAATGCAGTCTATCTCCGGCCGGTAATAGCCACGCGACTCATAGATCGCGCCTTCGAAGGTGCCGACGTGGCCGGCATACTTCTCGTGGGCAAACATCTTTTGTTCATGCTTGAGTTCGTCACGGAAGAGCGCCTCCATCTCACTTTCCGGCCGCTTATCTTTGCGCAGCTGGGCCCGACGTTTTTGAATAGCGCGCGAATAAGTTTCAAATGCGTCCTTATCCCAAGGTGTTGGAATGGGAGTATCTGGTGTGACCAGATCACTCCATTTGAGTTTGGCAGGGTCGAGCAACGCGGTGGCATTCGGTTCCCAGGGTTCAGTGCGTTCCGCTGATCCGGTGTAGGCGACTGACGAGGTGTAGTACTCATCGGCGAGGCCCGCGAAGTGGTGACCAAATTCGTGCACAAACACATAATTCGCGAAGGCGTTGTCCGCGGCTACGGTGCTGTAAAGATTGAAGATGCCACCGCCGCCATAGGTGCGGTTGTTTGCGAGTATCTCAATGAACTCATAAGGAGCAAATTGCGCGACCCTTCGTAGCGCGTGATTGTCAAAGGTCAGCACATACCGTTCAGAGCCAAAAGCGTCGTAGGTCGCGCCCAGCGGGGAGTCGTGATAAACACCTGTCGACGGTCTTGAGATTCCACTCTCGGCGGCGGGTGGACATGAGGCCCAAACATTGAAATCGCGCCGATGTTCCTTGAATGGCGAGGTGCTGAAGAGGACTTCGGTGAGCCGGCGCGCGTCAGCCACAAACTTCTTCTGTTCGCGCGCCGTATAGCCGTCGCCAAGGATCACGAAATCGACTTTCGTCGCCGGATCTCCCATCTTCTGAATCGCAATCAGAGGAGCGGGAGCCCGAAGCGTCGAGCGATCGATAAACATGTCCTCCGGATCAAAGTTGGTCGACCAGATGTCGCGCCATGAATTCTTTGCGTCCCGCTTCTGCAGCACTATCTCAATTGGCGCTTCCGGAGCAGGGAAGCGAAGCGACTCGCTGAAGGTCCGCATCATCGTCGCCGCTTCATCAGTTGTCTCCCATTCGCCGAAGATGGAAGCGAAGCCGCGCGAGTAAAGCACGCGCTTGCTTTTTTGATCGCGAACCTCGAAAAAATATTTGCCAAGGTTGCTGTCGTCGATAGTCTTGTTCAGGTCGCCGGGCCAGGGCAGTGGCTCGATCTGAATTCGATCGACACTGAAGACTTCCTGCTTCGAGTTGCCGGTGTGGTAGTAGTCAAGCCGCATCGTTTTTGGCGCGGCGCATACTGCAAGCGAGCACACCAGGAGCAACGCGGTGGCGATCAGCAGGGCTGAGATGTTCTTAAACATGGCCGCAAACATAGCCCAAAAAGGCCTGCACGAAAAGGGGAATAGGCAGGCGAGGAGCTGATGGGTTTGTCGGTCTGATTGGCACCGAGAGTAATTTTGGCGAGCCGTGGTCTGACTATCCAGTGCGACGCGTCTCACCCGATCCGGTTCGGAGAAGGGCGCTGAGATGCAGTCGATCGAGCTCGGGAATGCGGATGAACCGCACGCCAAAGCCTAAACCACGCTGTTGATACATCACTCTGCCTTGAACTGCGATCGGTTTGCCGTCAGGTGGTATGAAGTTGATATTGAGGATGTCACCTACCGAGACTGCGCCCTGCGTATCAATGAAACAGCCGGTGACGCTAATATCGGTAGTGCGGGCCTTCGACCTGCTGCCGGCTCCCTCCCACGATGCCTCCATCACAAGAGGTACGCGCCCATGCTTTCTCTTTTCGTCGCTCATCATTAGTCTCACCAGGTTACGCACTGCCGTGTTTGCTTAGGCCGTCAAGGGAGTGACTTCCGTCGGTAGCGGCTCCCCTAGCGGTGGGGCACGTGCCCCTGCTGGTTCAATAATACTCTCCGCGGCGGATATCAGCCACTTGTATTAATAAGGGGCCAGCATCTATCGGGGTTGGTAACTGAGGGGGCCAGGCGCTGGTCCGCGACCCGCGAGTCGGTGTTGCGCGTGCTATACTCCAGTGTTCTTCCAAGAGGATCGATTGCTGCGTAAGATTTCAGTCTGGCTAATAGCCCCGGAAGTTGAGTAACAAAAAAGAGTGAGTAGTGTCCTAGAGATCATTCCGCTCGGCGGGATCGGCGAGTTTGGAATGAACTGCATGGCGGTGCGCTATGAGGATGAGATGATCATCCTCGACGCGGGCATGGGGTTTCCTGAAGAGACCGCCTATGGCGTTGACGTTTGTATTCCTAACTTTGATTTCCTCGAACAGTATCGCGAAAACATCACCGCAATAGTCCTGACTCACGGGCATGAAGACCATCTGGGCGCACTACCTTACGTGCTGAAAAAATTCAACGTTCCGGTTTACTGTTCGCATTTCACCGCCGGATTGGCTGAAAGCAAACTCGAAGAACACAACCTGGTTGGCGATACGCTAATGCACCGCGTCGAACCGCGCGACGTAGTTAATATCGGTGTCTTCACTGTTGAGTTCATACGCGTTTCCCATTCGCTGATCGACTGCTTCTCGCTGGCAATCAAAACTCCGGTGGGCACCATCATCCATACCGGCGATTACAAAGTTGATGAGACGCCGGTGATTGGCGAACCGATTGACTTGCGTTCATTTAGACGCTACGGGCAGGAAGGCGTGCTGGCCCTTTTGTCGGATTCGACGAATGCTACGGTGCCTGGTCGCACCCCATCCGAGCGAGCGGTTATCCCGGCATTTGAAGAAATTTTTGCTGAGGCGCGCGGTCGGATCATCGTCGCGGCCTTTGCGTCCTCAATTCATCGTCTCCAGATCGTGCTCGACATCGCGCAACAATTCAATCGCAAGGTTTGCGTGCTTGGTCGCTCGATGTTGAAGAATGTCGAGATTGCCGATCGTCTGGGTTACCTGGATATTCCCGATGGACTGCTGATCCCATTGAATGAAGCCAAGCAGTCGCGTGACCACGAAGTCGTTTTCCTGGTAACTGGATCGCAAGGCGAAGCTCGTGCGGCACTTTCCCAGATGGCGTCTCAGAGTTATAAGGGGCTGATGATCGACGAAGGTGACACCGTGGTGCTTTCGGCTCGCATTATTCCCGGCAACGAGCGGCTGATTTCTCGCATGATCGGGATGATTTATAAACGCGGCGCGAATATCATCGAAGAGAAGCGTCGACTGGTGCACGTGAGCGGTCATGCGTCGCAGGAAGACATTCGGATCATGACCGAGGCGGTGCGACCGAAGTTTGTCGTGCCGATTCATGGCGAGTATCGCATGCTCTTCCGTCACAAGGAGTTTGTTAAGAACCATCTTGGCTATGCGGAAGAGAACATCATCCTGATCGAAAATGGCGACGTGCTCGAACTGGATGGTGAGCGCGCGTTAGTGGTTGAAAAACGCGAGGTACCGCGAACGTTTATCGATGATAGCGGCTTCGAGGAGATTACCAGCGAAACTGTAAAGCAGCGGCGGCAGATGGCCTATGAGGGATTGGTAACGCTGATAGTAACTGTTGACGCGGAAACGGGTGAAGTTCAGGGCGATCCGGAGATTGTAACGAGGGGCGTGCGCGGTTTTGATTCTACGAACGGATCCTTGAAAGATGCGCGACGCGTTGTAGCTGCAGCCATCGCCGGCGCCTCGCGACAAACACTCAAAGATGAGAGTCTCTTGAAAGAACATGTGCGCGTAGAGCTCAAGCGATTCATCCAAAAACTGACCGGTGCCAGGCCAGTGATTATGCCGGTTGTTGTGCAAGTATGATTTCCAGTCTCGGGTTTCAAGTTTCGAGGTAAGGACCCGAGCCGGTCAAAGCAGACTCAAAACTCGAAACCCGACACTCGATACTTAAACTTGGAACTCGAAACTTGAATTCTTCCCTTCAAGACAAAATAGTAATGATTACCGGCGCCTCTTCCGGTATCGGACGCGGCCTTGCGCTTGAGTTTGCCCGACGCGGCGCGAAACTTGGCCTGGTGGCGCGGCGTGCAGATGTACTTGAGGAAGTTATCCGCGAGATTGAAGCGATTGGCAGCAAAGCACTCGCCTTGCCTGCCGATGTGCAAGATGCCGCCTCGATGTCTGCTGCGGCGGAGAAGTTGCGCACGGAGTTCGGCCCGATCGACATAATGATCGCGAACGCCGGAATTGGACCAACGCGGCACGCGGCGGAGATCGACGCGGCGGAAATCGCCGGCGTCATTAACGTGAACGTGATTGGTGCCTCGAACAGCGCCGCCGCGGTGATTCCGGCGATGGTTGATCGGAGAAGCGGCCAGTTGGTCATCATCTCGAGTCTGGCGGCTTACCGCGGCTTGCCGAAGTCGGCCGCTTACTGCGGCAGCAAGGCTGCAGTTTCCGCGTTTTTCGAAAGTTTGCGGCTGGATCTGATGCCGAAAGGCATTGACGTTACGATTATTCACCCGGGTTTCATCAAAACTCCTCTGACGTCAGGCAGAGATGCACGCATGCCTTTTCTAATGGAATTGGATGACGCGGTGAAAAAGATGACCCGGGCAATTGAGGAACGTCGCAAGCGTTATTCATTTCCGTGGCAATTGGCGACGATCGTTCGTCTCGGAATGATCATGCCGTTTTGGATGTATGACCAGATTTCGCGTGCGAATTCGTTTCGAGAATAAAAATGGCCTTACGACTTTGGTCTTGGGCCTTTAAG
>JBDUDV010000075.1:0-17849 GCA_040002755.1 Acidobacteriota bacterium
CAATCATCGCGACCAGACCTTTGGTTTCAACCATGCCGAGTGCTTCTTGCATTCATTGCTCCTTTTTAGCGTCGTAAAAATAGTAAATCGTAAATAGTGAATAGACCGTAGGTTACTCTATTTGTTGATTGAATTACCAATCCTCTGTCTGACAGCACAACCGGCCATTAACTGTTTACGATTCACAATTCACGTTCGTTCACCAAACATTGCCTGCTCTTCCTTGACTCATCGCCTGGGCCAGCAGTTCAACGAGCTCTTCTCTTGTCAGCGAAATCTTGCCGGATCCATTCGTCGGGGTTGAGCCCGGGAAACCTGTGCGGGCGGGACGATCGCCGCTAGGACACGATAATTGAGTTTCGTGCAGGTAGCCGCACGCCTGGCAACGTGCACTCTCGCCGAGATAGCCCGCCGCCTCACGCACGTTGATAAGTTTCTCGATTGCATCGGCGGGCAAGTTTTTCGAGCCGCCGAGAATGCGCGCGAGTATGGCAATACGGGCTGTGTGTTCGAGCGTCTCCAAACGATCGAATGCTTGCCACAGATCAGATCCATAAGCGACGGCTCCGTGGTTTGCCATCAAGAGTGCATTATGATGTTTTACGAGTGGTCGCATAGCTTCGGTCAGCTCGTCGGTTGACGGCGTGCCGTAAGCAGCAAGCGGTACACAGCCCAACGTGAGAATTACTTCTGACAGGATAGGCTGGTCGATCGCGAGCCCGGCGACTGCGAAAGCGGTGCCGTGCGGCGGATGCGCATGACACACTGCCATAATGTCGGGGCGCTCCTGGTAGATCAGAAGGTGCATCGCCAACTCGCTCGATGGTCTCCGATCTCCCAGCGGTTTTCCGTTCGCGTCAGTAACCGCCAACGAATCTTCAGTCATGCGCCCTTTGCAGATCATCGTCGGCGTGGCAATGATCCGGCCGTCATCAAGACGCACGCTGATGTTGCCGTCTGAAGAGACGACATAGCTGCGCTCATACAACAAGCGGCCGATGTTTACGATTTCACGTCGTGCGGTTTGTTCGTTCATGACTCGGAACGCACTAGAATTTCTGCTCGTTGACTTCGCCGAATTCTTCGACTTGAGACTTACGTCTATGGTTTGTTACTGCAGCCTTGTGTGGTCCGGATAGGTAGTACGACAAAGATTCCAGGGATGTCGTTAAGTCAACTGTTTTAACTTTCACATCGAGCCGCGCGCTCAGTGACGCCGGCGCAAAATTCAAAACGGCTTTGATTCCCGCCGCCATGATTTGGTTGAGCACTCTTTGCGCCACGCGTGCGGGCACGGCTATAACCATAACATCGATTGCTTCATCGGCGACGAGTCGGGGCATTTTCTTTACGTCGTGGATAAGAATCTTGTCCTCGCCTACGCGCCGGTCGATCTTCTTGTCGTCGTTATCAAACAGCGCGACCACAGTAAAGTTTGATCTACTAAATCCCTTGTAGTTCGCCAGCGCCGTCCCCAATCTCCCAGCGCCGACAATTCCCACTCGATGCGGCTTGTCCAATCCCAGAATCTTGGTGATGTGCTCGCGCAAATCTGCAACGTTGTAACCCACACCGCGCACGCCAAACTCGCCAAAGTAACCCAAATCCTTCCGAATTTGGGCGGAGTTGAGATTAAACTGCTCGGCCAGCACCTGCGAAGAAACGCTCTTAATTCCCGCCGCTGACAACATGTTCAGACAGCGAAGATAGACGCTTAGCCGATTTGTCGTTAGTTCTGAAATCTTTTCTGACTTCATTTGAGGGAACCTGATTCGCTGCCAGTATAAGCCCAATGCGCGACGAATGGTAAGCGGTTAAACGTTTCGAGTTAGGTCTCAAGCTTAAAATCCAGATTCAAACTGCGAACCTGGAATTTGAAACTTGGAACTCGAAACTGAATAAACTACAATCGCGACGTTTCAAGCCCTAACCTTCCGAAACCTGCGCCAATGATTGCACACTTGTCCGGCACGCTTCTTTCCAAAGAACCCAATTCGGTGATCGTGGACGTTGGCGGAGTTGGCTATGAAGTTACCATTCCTGTTTCGACTTTCTACGATCTCGAAGAGCCGGGATCGACTGTGAAGTTGCGCGTTTACACTCACGTTCGTGAAGATGCGCTGCAGCTTTACGGTTTTAAAACGCTGCGGGAACGTGAACTCTTCATGCGTTTGATTTCGGTTAGCGGCATTGGGCCAAAACTGGGAATAACGCTGCTCTCGGGAATGAGCGCCGATGAGATGATCGCTTCAATCAGGACGAACAACCTGGCCCGACTGATTTTGATTCCCGGAGTTGGCAGGAAGACTGCTGAACGCCTGGTAATGGAACTACGTGATAAAGTGGCGTCACTAGCTGCCGGCGTTGAAGAAGAACTGGGCACGACGGCCGCAACCGGTGCGCCCGTCGCCACCGAAGATTCGATGCGTTCTGACGTGCTTTCGGCGCTGCTGAACCTTGGTTACCAGCGAAGTTCGGCGGAAAAGGCGGTTACGTCGGCGTTGGATGAAGGTGGAGATATTTCCGTGGAGTTGATCTTGCGGCGGAGTCTGCGCAAACTGGCGAAAGTTTAGTCTGCTTTATCAAACATTATGTCTACTGAAGGACTAGCGCGCGATCCAGCTCTTACTAGCGATGAACAGCAGTTTGAGTTGACTGTTCGTCCTACTAAGCTGGCGGACTACATAGGCCAGCGGCAGGTGAAGGAAAACCTGCGCGTCTATATGAAAGCGGCTTTGAATCGTAAGGAAGCACTTGACCACGTACTTCTCACCGGCCCACCCGGCCTTGGCAAAACCACGCTAGCAAACATCATTGCGCACGAGATGGGGGCGATGTTGCATTCAACCGCAGGGCCTTCCATTGAGATCCCCGGCGACCTGGTTGGGCAACTGACGAACCTGCAAAAGGGCGACGTCCTTTTCATCGACGAGATACATCGTCTCAATCCGGCGATTGAGGAAAAACTCTACCCGGCGATGGAAGACTACGAATTCGATCTCATGATCGGGCAGGGTGTTGTTGCCCGTACGCAGAAAATCCGGCTCGAAAAGTTTACGCTAATCGGAGCTACGACGCGCCCCGGCCTGCTTACGGCGCCGCTGCGCGATCGTTTTGGTATCGCGTTCCACCTCGATTTTTACCCGCCTGAAGATTTGGAAGTGATTTGCAAACGCTCCGCCCAAATTCTCGCGGTTGAAATTGACGTCGCGGGGGCGCGCGAAATCGCCCAACGCGCGCGCGGCACACCACGCATTGTTAACCGTTTATTGCGACGCGTTCGCGACTATGCCCAGGTTGACTATGACGGTCGCATCACGCAGGAAGTGGCGCAGGACGCGCTCAATCGCATGGAAGTCGACAAATTTGGACTGGACGAGAGGGATCGCAAGTTCATGTTGACGATCATCGAAAAATTTGACGGCGGACCAGTCGGCATCGGCACCATCTCGGCGTCAATCCACGAAGAGAAGGATTCCATTGAAGAAATTATTGAGCCCTATCTAATCCAAATCGGGTTCCTCGATCGCACTCGACGCGGCCGCATGGCCACTCGCCGCGCCTACGAACACTACGGTATTGCCCCCGCCAGCTCACTTAAGCCCGGCCTGTTCGATTCGCAGTGATGAACCTGCTACGGTTTGATCAACTTTCAGTTCTAAGTTAGATTTCTGATTCATCAATGCGGAGATTTTCGTTATTCTCGCGACAGACATTCGGCGTTCGCAACGCCGGTCCCTGGCGCTCAATCATTACCCACTCGCTGAACCAGTTTCACGAGAATGACCTTTTTACCTCGTCGGCGGCGATGAGCTACTTCGGACTGATGGCCCTCTTCCCAGCGCTACTTCTAATGCTGACAATGGGCAATCGGATAACTGCCGCCACTGAACTGCTGAGTCATGCCGTCGAAGTTTATCCGGGTTCGGGTAAGTTTCTGCGCGAAACAATCCGTTCCATGTCTTCGGTCGGTCCCGGCGCTATCATCACCTGCTTCATCGTCACGCTTTGGGCTGGTTCGTGGGTGTTCGCCGTCATCGAGCGCGCGCTTAACAGAATTTGGGAGACTACTTCGCGCACGTTCTGGCACGGACGTGCGTTGACAATCGGCATGATCGGAATTGTTGGCATGCTGCTCGCGTTTTCGGTGTTACTCGCTTCATTAGTGCTTCGACTCCGCGAGATGGCGGAAAGACTTTCACCGCGGCAGGTCGCGCAGTATCCTTTGCTGCTTTCGGCGGGCAGTCTTTTCTGGCAAGGCGCTTTCGCTATCGCTAGTTTTCTTATCACGGTCATTCTTTTTGTTGTCGTCTACCGCTTCATGCCCAAGGCTGAAGTCACTTTACGCGACACGCTGCCCGGAGCAATAATTGGCGGCTTGTTGTGGGAGGCCGCGAAGTACTTGTTTGCCTGGGCACTCAACTATTTTCACTACGATCAAATTTACGGATCTGTAGGGGCGGTGGTCGCAGTCCTCACGTGGAGCTATGTGTCGAGCTTGATCCTGTTGTTTGGCGCGCAACTCACCGCCGTGTTTCACCGCGAGCATCCGCATTACCCGTCGGCAACGCAATTGCCACTTACTCCCTGAAATGCTGCTCTCGGACTTCGATTATGAACTTCCGGAAGAACTGATCGCGCAACGGCCGCTCGAGCAGCGCGATGCGTCGCGGATGTTAGTCCTCAACCGCGCCGCACAAACTCGCGAAGATTCCAGGTTCGAGCGTCTTCCGGAATACGTGCGCGCCGGCGACGTTGTGGTCGTTAACAACACAAGAGTGTTTCCGGCGCGGCTGATCGGTCAGCGCGAACCGTCCGGGGGACGCGTGGAAGTTTTACTGGTGCGCGAGGTCGAAACGGCAGTTTGGGAAGCTCTGGTTCGGCCCGCGCAAAGATTGAAAGTGGGCGGACGGCTGCGTTTCGGCAATTCGGGCTTGCGGGCTGAAGTACTGGAAGCCGCAGCAAAGGGAACGCGAGTGTTAAGATTTGAGTCCGAAGGCTCTGGAGATCGGGAGCTTGAAGAGTTATTGAATGCCCAGGGACAAACACCGCTACCACACTACATCCGGCGCCCAACGGGCGAGTCCAAAGAGGACAGCGAACGCTATCAGACGGTCTTCGCGCGTGAAAGAGGAGCCATTGCCGCACCCACCGCCGGACTGCATTTCACGCCCGATGTTATTTCAGCTTTGAAAGCACGCCAAGCCCAGGTAGTTGAAATCACCTTGCACGTTGGCTATGGAACATTTGAACCGGTGCGGGTCAAAACCGTCGAGGAGCACCGAGTCGCCGCGGAGTTTTTCCAAATTGGAGAAGAAGCCGCGAAGGTAATCAACGAGAGCCACGGGCGAGGCGGCCGCGTCATCGCAGTCGGTACGACTACAACCCGCGCGCTTGAATCGGCAGTAAACGCAGAAGGCTTGATTGCAGCGGGTGCGGCAGAAAGCAACTTGACTATCACGCCGGGCTACGAGTTTCAGATCACGGACGCGCTATTAACCAACTTCCACTTGCCCCTTTCGTCGCTGCTGTTACTCGTTTCCGCTTTCTCCGGCCGGAAATTCACGCTTGAGGCATATCGTCATGCGGTGGCGGCGCGTTATAGATTTTACAGTTACGGCGATTGTATGTTTGTGATCTAGTGATCAGCAAATCGATGATGATAGACTGTTCGCTACCCCGACTCCATAATTGGTTTCATTCGCCATGGCAGTATTAAAGAAAATTCGTTCACGCTGGTGGTCGCCTTCGGCAGAAGACTTTTCGCTCGACGCGGAGCAGCCTGTGCCGGCGACAGTCGGCCAACGCTACGACATTCGACCACTGACAATTTCAAACCTCGATGAATGCTGGCGACTCGATCAGCGCTGCTTCGTTGACGGCGAAGCGTACAGCCGGGAAACCTTCGAATATCTGCTGACTGCGCCGGAAGCCGTTTCTTATCGCGCAACGACCGCCGGTGGTTCGATGGTCGGCTTTGTTGTTGGTCTGATTGAACCGGATCATACGGGGCACATCACGACGGTAGGCGTGGCGCCAGACCATCGCCGGCGACGTCTGGCAATGCGTCTTATGGCAGAAGTTGAAAAAGGCTTTAGACAGCGTCAGGTGCGGATTGTGCGGTTGGAAGTGAGATCCCTCAATGTCGCCGCGCAAAAGCTTTATGAGAGCTTGGGTTATGCGGTAACACAGCGCTTGCCGAAATACTATTCAAATGGCGGGGACGGGTTGTTGATGCTGAAGTCGCTGGATTAGGTTGGATTGAGTTATGAGGCTGGAGTTCGAAGTCTTGAGTTATATTTAATTCCGTAATTTGAAATTCGCGAATCGGAGATAGGCTGACTCACCCTTTTCGCAGTTCCGTCAAAACCTGTTTCGCCACCGCTTTTAGCGTATCAAAAACACCGGCTCCGTTGGCTGCAACGGCTTCGACGACAGGTTCCTCTTTGCGGCGCAATTCTGCGGCAAGTTCATCAACTGGAATGATGTTTGGCAAGTCACGCTTGTTGAGTTGCAGCACGTAGGGCAGCTTCATCAAATCATAGCCCTGTGTTTGCAGGTTCTCTTCGAGATTGTAGAGAGACTCAACATTTGCGTCCATTCGCTCTTCCTGCGAATCCGCCACGAAAACGACACCGTCCACACCCTTCAAAATAAGTTTGCGCGACGCATCATAAAAAACCTGGCCCGGGACTGTGTATAAGTGAAACCGAGTCTTGAAACCACGGACGGTTCCCAACTCCAATGGCATAAAGTCAAAGAATAGTGTTCGATCCGTTTCAGTCGCGAGGCTGATGAGCTTCCCCCTCGACTGCGGCGCCGTTGACTCGAAGATGTGCTGGAGATTCGTCGTCTTACCGCACAGGCCAGGGCCGTAGTAGACAATCTTGCAGTTGATTTCTCGGGAGGCGTAGTTAATAAAGGTCATATGGCACTACTCTTCTGGTCACTTTTGAAAAAGACTGTCGATGTCCTCATCAGTGATTTCTCCGAAGGCTGAATCTTCTTCCTTGAATTCGGCTTTGCTGATCTCGTCAACCATCTCTGACAATTGATGCGAGACCTGTTTGCTTCTCAACTTTACCAAACCCAGACTGGACCGTTCATCGAAAACAACGATCAGCAGCACTCGTCTGATGACTGAGATGTGTATGCTTTCACGTTCGCCTTCGTGGGATAACGTGGGGAACTCCTTTTCGCCGATGAGTTGAGCCATGCCGCCGGTCGCGGCGACGTTTCCCGCTGCCAAAGAGGCCAGACTGGTTGTGTCGAGATTTCCTATCTCACCTTGGGAGGCGATCTCTTGACCATCCTTGTCCACCAAAAAGACCACTTTCGCAGCCGCATCCATTCGGAGTCGGGCGAGTACGGCCTTGAGCTGGTGATACTGCTGCTCTCGGAGCAGTAGAGGCGTGTCTGCCATTAGTACAGCTTTCTTTTTGAAGTTAGGGAAGGCAAGGACGATTGGCGGGTTAATCGAGAAACCGAAGCGCCCTGCTTGTTAAGCCGCTGAAGGCAAAAGCGTTTTGCTTACGTCGTTTTCGCTTTAGCGGTGGGGATCCATTGCCCCTAAGGCCGCAAGGCACTGTACCACAGCCAACAATGTGCTTCAAGTGTTTTCCTTTGTTGCCTCTAGCGAATGTCGCTGCCAATCAAAATGCCACGCATGGACGTCCGAAACAGCTCTTTTCGTTGATTTAGAAGGGAATGCTATGTTACTCTCCCACCGCAACTTCCGGAGCGCTTAGGTCCGCATAGTCCTTTCGTCGTTACCTACGAATGAGCGCAGTCACGAAAAGTTTGAGACGTTCAACGTCACGCGCAGTCACCCGTCGTTCTTCTCCGAAGGCCGCGGCCAAGAAGCGCGTGCCTGCCTCGAAGTCTGCGCGTCCAAAGGCAACGAGAGCTGTTGTGAAAAAGGCGAGTAAACGAAACACGCAGAAAGCGAGAGCTTCCTCGTCTAAAGTCAAATCGTCGTTAAAGAACAAGTCCACGAAAAAGGTTGCGGTCAAAAGGAAAGCTACTGTTACTAAGCGCGTACTGAAGAGGCCCGTTAA
This sequence comes from Acidobacteriota bacterium, assembly GCA_040002755.1. Lineage (GTDB taxonomy): Bacteria > Acidobacteriota > Blastocatellia > Pyrinomonadales > Pyrinomonadaceae > PSRF01. The sequence goes on from JBDUDV010000075.1 coordinate 8,058, forward strand.
GAAGTTAGCGAGCCGGCAAGCGTCTTCGAAGAGGCCGACCTTAGCGAAGCATAAAAAAGCTCTCGCTCCAAGCGTCAAAAAGACTCAAAAACTCGCCGCTGTCCGCGCGCCGCGGCCAACGATAGTCATTCAGCCGTCCCCTCGACAACCGACCGTCGATGAGTCTGCGGCTTTGAAGGCTTTCGAACGCGCGCACAAAGAGTTCACGCGCGGACGCTTTGGTGAAGCGCGTAATCAGTTTCGTGCTCTGCTCGACAAATATTTCCAAGTTTCCGAAGTAGCTGCTCGCGCACGCACCTACCTCGCCGTTGCAGACTCGCGTCTCCGCACGGAAAGCATACTCCCACGCGATGCTGACTCTCTTTACGATCGCGGAGTAATCGAACTGAACCGCGGAGAGTATGTAGCCGCGCAGGAAATGTTTGAACGAGCGCTGAAGCGCGAACCCGAAGCTGCCCACGTTCATTATGGCTTGGCGGCCACGCGTGCTCGCCTGGGTTCTGTTGATCTGGCGTTGCAATCGCTTCAAAGAGCACTTGATCTTCAGCCCATGCTTCGCGTTCGGGCGCAACACGATAGTGATTTGACCGCACTCCGCAATGATCCGGACTTTGACCGGCTGGTTTTTCAGCACCACGTTTAGTTTTCCTTCACGAGATTTGTGCCGAGCTCCTTCTCTTCCGTTCGTCTACACAGTTTCAAAGCCTCAACCTTTTAGGTATGATTCTGCGCGGACCTCTGTCGCGCACAAACGACCATGACATCAATGGAGATTTCAAGATTAGCTCCCTTGCCTGATGAAAATCGCGGTCTCAACCTCGTCGCCCTCGGCGGAGGCACAGGCTTGTCGACGTTGCTGGCCGGCCTGAAGTGTCTGGTGAGCGAGTTCCCTTCGGATGATCCGAGGATCGCGAGTCTGTCTGCCATTGTCACCGTTTCAGACGACGGCGGAAGCTCCGGGCGCTTGCGAGAAGAGTTGCAAATGCTACCACCCGGAGACATTCGCAACTGCATGATTGCCCTTTCCGAAGACTCAAATTTACTGTCGCGCCTGTTTCGTTATCGTTTTCGTGGGAACGGCGAACTCGGCGGTCATAGCTTCGGCAATCTGTTTCTGGCTGCCCTTACGGAGGTCACGGGTGACTTCACGGAAGCGGTCAGGTTTTCTTCGGAAGTGCTTGCCAGCAAGGGACACATCTATCCGGCAACCATTAGCGATGTGCGTCTGGTCGCGGAGCTTGAAGACGGAAACGTCGTGCGTGGCGAGACGCAGATCTCCGCATCTCGCGCGCCCATTCGCCGTCTGCGTTTAGAGCCGGAACAGTGTTTACCACTTCCCCAGGCGCTAAAAGCGATTAGGGCCGCCGATGTCATAACTGTGGGACCGGGTTCGCTCTACACGAGCATCCTGCCCAATTTACTGGTATCTCGCGTTGCGGTAGCCATCGGTGAAAGCATGGCTACTAAGATATTTATCTGCAATTTGATGACTCAGCCTGGTGAGACTGACAACTACTCAGCGCGGCAGCATCTGGAAACGATAAAGAGCTACGCACCCGAGATTCATTTCCATTTTGTAATCGTCAACGATAGACGTATAACCAAAGAACAAGAGCAGCGTTATGCGCTCGAGGGTGCACATCAAATAGGGATCGACGACGATGCAATTGATGACGTGCTCGATCAGTCGACGCGAGTAATTCGCACTAACATGCTCGAAGACAGTGAAAAGGTCCGACACGACTCGGCGCTTTTGGCGCGGGTTGTAATGGAATGTAAGCAACACCGTGCGCAACCGGTCGTTCCCGCATAACTCATGGAGCCCAACGAGAAAGGCCAGCCTTTGCCCCCTCCGGAACCTGATCAATCGCTCGTCGTACTCATTCTCGCTGCCGGCTTAGGGACCAGAATGAAATCCGGGCGCGCTAAGGTACTTCATGAACTTGGCGGCCTGCCGCTGATTACATACGTTTGTCGTGCGGCGCAATCGCTCGATCCCGAAAAAATCTACGCTGTAGTTGGTCACCAGGCCAATGAAGTTGAACTCGTGGTTCAAACTGAAGTCGGGGACAAGGCAGCTTTCGTCACGCAAACTGAGCAGCGCGGGACTGGTGATGCGGTGAGGGCGGCACAGTCGCAGCTCGAAAACAGTAACGCGCTCGCGCTCGTCCTTTCCGGAGATGTGCCTCTAATTCGCCCAACGACTTTGAAGGGCTTCGTCGAGCAACATCGAACCAGCGGCGCCGCGTGTTCCGTTCTGAGCGTGCGGCTCGAAAGCCCAACTGGCTACGGGCGCATCGTGCGCGATGAAAACGAGCGCTTCCTCCGTATAGTTGAGCAGAAAGACGCGAGCCTCGAAGAGCAAACCGTGAAAGAGATAAACTCGGGGATCTATTGCTTCAATGCGCGCAAATTGTTCGCGGCGCTCAAACGCGTCGAACCAGCCAATAAGCAAGGTGAGTATTACCTGACCGACGTTCCCCAAATACTCCTGTCCGACGGTGAGAAGGTAGACGTTTACCTCCACGGCGACTCGCGCGAAGTTTCCGGCATCAACACGCGGGCGGAGCTGGCGGAGTTTGAGAATCTGTTGCGTCGGGGCACCATCCGGAAACTGATGATTGACTCCGGGGTGACCTTTCTCGATCCCTCGCACGCCTACGTTAGCGCCGAGGCTCAGGTCGGCCGTGACTGCATCATTTATCCCGGCGTATCGATAGAAGGCAAATCTGTCATCGGCGAGGGCTGTGAGATTCGATCGGGAACGCGCATCACGAATTCCCGACTGGGAAACAATGTCGTCGTCAAAGACCATTGCGTCGTCATCGACTCGGCGATCAGTTCAAATTGTGCTGTCGGTCCTTTTGCACACTTGCGAATGAGTGCGCTTCTTGAAGATGGTTCCGTGGTTGGCAATTTTGTTGAGGTCAAGAAATCACACCTCGGGCGCCGCTCAAAAGCGATGCATCTTACGTATCTCGGCGATGCGACAATCGGCGCGGGCGTAAATATTGGCGCCGGCACGGTCACTTGCAATTACGATGGCAAAGACAAACATCCGACTATCATCGAAGATGATGTACGCATCGGCTCCGATACAATGTTGGTAGCGCCGGTGAGAGTTGGCAAAGGTGCGGTAACTGCGGCCGGCTCGGTGGTCACAGAGGATGTGCCCCCCGGCACGCTCGTCGCCGGCGTTCCGGCAGTCGTTAAAAAGAAACTCAAGAACAGTGAGGAGTGAAAAGTCAAAAGTTAAGAGTAAGACGGTCAGCCGTCGGAATACTTTTCACCTTTTCACTATTACTTTTCTCTAAGGAAAACTTATGTGTGGAATCGTTGGTTACGTTGGAAACAAGCAAGTTGTGCCGCTGATAATTGACGGGCTGCGGAAGCTCGAGTATCGCGGTTACGATTCCGCGGGCATCGCGGTGGTCAATGAAGGCCACCTTCTCGAAGTGCGGCGCGCTGAAGGTAAACTTCGCAACCTCGAGGAAGTCATCCGCCTCAATCCGCTCGATGGAACCTATGGAATTGGGCACACGCGATGGGCCACTCACGGCCGGCCTACAGAAGAAAACGCCCATCCGCATCGCGATTGCACCGGACGCATTGTCGTCGTTCACAACGGCATCATTGAGAATTACCTCCAACTCAAAGAGCAACTTCGCAAAACTGATCATCAGTTTGTGACTGAGACTGACACCGAGATAATCGCCCACCTAATCGAAGAATATTTGAAAGAAGAACACGACTTCGAGAAAGCCGTGCGGCGTGCGATGCGGGATCTTAAAGGGATCTTCGCCCTCTCGATCATCAATGCGGACGAGCCGGACGTGATCATCGCTGTCAGGCAAGGGCCTCCGGTCGTCATCGGTCTGGGCGATCGCGAATTTTTTGTGGCCTCTGATATTCCGCCGATTCTGCAACACACGCGCGACGTCTTCTTTCTCGGCGACGGCGAGATGGCGATTCTGAATCGGGACGCGGTGCGCGTCACAGACTTCGAAGCAAACCCAGTCCAACCCGCCGTGCAACGCATCACCTGGGACCCGATCATGGCGGAAAAGGGCGGCTTCAAGCATTTCATGCTCAAAGAAATTTATGAGCAGCCGCGTTCAGTGCGCGACACCATGCAGGGCCGTATTTCGTTGGACACTGGTCGCGTGTTTCTCGATGAGATGAAGAACATCACCGAGGCTGACTTCAAACATTTTACTGCTATCAAGATCGCCGCCTGCGGCACCTCCTGGCATGCTGGTCTCGCCGGCAAGTACATGATCGAGCAACTAGCGCGGATTCAGGTGGACGTTGACTATGCATCGGAGTTTCGTTACCGCGATCCGGTGATGGACGAAAACACGCTGCTATTGGTGATCACCCAATCAGGCGAGACTGCAGACACAATCGCTGCGCTGCGAGAAGCCAAGGAGATTGGTTCCAAAGTTTTGGCGATCTGCAACGTCAATGGCTCGATGATTACCCGTGAAGCTGACGGCACGATCCTGACGCACGCCGGCCCGGAGATTGGGGTTGCTTCTACCAAGGCTTTCACTTCGCAGATGGTCGCTCTTTATTTGCTGGGACTATATCTCGGTAACTTGCGCGGAACGTTGTCTGAGGCTGAAGCAAAACATCACGCGCAGCAACTTGCGGAGTTGCCGGTCAAGCTCGAACATCTGCTCAGCGATTCGGATGATATTGAGGAGCTTTCCAAAGAATTTTTCCGTTCGACTGACTTCCTTTACCTCGGCCGCGGCATCAACTTCCCTGTCGCGCTCGAAGGCGCCTTGAAGTTAAAAGAGATTTCCTACATACACGCTGAGGGCTATCCGGCGGGCGAGATGAAACACGGTCCCAACGCTCTGATCGATGAGCGGCTGCCCGTGCTCTTCATAAATTCACGCGAGGAAGGAAACCGGTCGTCCGAATTGCGTTATGAAAAGACGCATTCAAACATTGTGGAAGTGAAGGCGCGCGAAGGCATTGTTATCTCAGTTTTGACTGAAGGCGACACGATGTCGTCAACCATGTCTGACTACGTCATCAACATTCCGCCCTCGAGCGACCTGTTGTCGCCGCTACTCTCAATCATTCCGTTACAGCTTTTGGCTTATCACATCGCCGTGCGTCGCGGTTGCGATGTCGATCAACCACGTAACCTGGCAAAGTCAGTTACCGTTGAGTAACGGGAGGGATTACTGCCTGATCGTCGTCGTTGTCGTCACTCGCCTGACGTTGTCTCTGGCTCTTCTGCTTTCGCCCGGGCCCATTGCCTGTTGCGCAATTGAAACATAAGTAACGATACGGACCTCCGGTCGCTCCAGTCGATCGGCGTCCGTCTTTGCACGATCAAAATTCGTTGTCGCGAGAGTGCCCAGTACCTGGGCCAACTGGACGGCGAAATTTGCCATGCTGCTGCCGTTCTGCATTTGCAGTTCGCCGTCCTGATAAAACTGTTGGCCAAAGCCGTCTAACACCGCAGCGGCCGCACTCATCTGGTTAAACTGATCCAGCAGCGGCTCAACTAGTTCGAAGGCGCGCTTGGAGTCGTAACGCGAAAAGGCCCGCGCGATCTCCAACAGCGCCGCCATCTGCTCCTGACTCTCGACGCGCGATGAAATTCCGAGCAGGTTGCGAGCCTGCTCCAACATTTCGAGCGCCTTCGCTCGTTTCTGACCCGGGCCAATCCAACGCACTATTTGGCTGATAACAATGGCCCGCTGCTGCGTAGTGCGCAGGTTGTTAACGGCTTGTAAAGCTTCATCGAGTTTGCCCTTCGAGGCATCCACATAAATTGACTGTTGGTCCAAATTGAACAAACTCTGCTGGCGCTGTGAAGGATTCGAAATCTTCTCCTTCAAAATCTGTCTGGCGCGCGCTATATCTCCAGTGCTTGCGACTTTCTGCGCCACCAACTGGTAAAGGGAGTCTCGCATTTCGCGGGGGGCGCGGCCCACTTCTTCGATGCCGGAATCCACCGACTCCACGTTGATCGAAGCCTGATACTTCTGCCACTGATTGCTAGGCGGGTCACCAACTGTGTTGAACTCGCTCATCTTCTTCTCAACCGCCGCGACACTTCCGGGCGCATACGCCGTCATTTCCTGACCCATTGCTGACTTCAGATACCCCAAAATATTCCGCGCTGAACTTCCTTCCTGTGAGTTCTGGTTACCGGACGACGCACTGTAGGAGAGTGTCTCGGCTAGCGTCTTCTCAAACAAATCTTTGTATTCCTGCTCAGATAACAAAGGAGTGTCTGTCTTTGGAGTTAAAGTGCCACCCGGGCTTTGAAATCTTCCGCCGGGAGCGTGCGCGACTCGCAACAACCCCAGGGCGACTTCAGATGCGCCCTGAGTTTTTAGTAACTTCTCGCCCATGAGCCTGCCCGCAAGTTCTTTCGCCAGCAGCGCGGCCAGCTCCGGTTCGGTCAATCGCAATCGACCGATAATCTCGATCAGGTTTGGCGAATAACCTCGCTTGAGCGACTCATGTGCCATGCGAACAGCGGTCTTCGGATCCCGCGAAATGATCTGGCTCGCGAGCGACAACTCCATCTGTAGTTCCCTGTCCCAACGGCCGCCCTCTCCTTCGGGATTTGCCAGCGTGCGCGTGGAACGAAGAAACGCGAGCGCCATTTCCGGATCGTGCGGTCCCAGCACCTGCAGCACTTCCTCTCGTAGTTGCATCGCCTGGCTATAGGTTTGGTAGTAATCCTGATCGCTTACCTCGACGCTCGCAAGGAATTCTCTTACGCCTTCGATTGCGTCGCCGACCAACTTCGTCGCCAGCTTTTCATTCGTTGGCCATAGTAGTTGCGCAGTTTGCAGTTGTGCCCTCACACGGGTCTGGACCAGACGGAGCTGCGGGAGGCTCTCAGCGACCTCTGCAAGTAAGGCCAGGCCGCGAGCCTTTAATAACTCCTGATTCCTCGCCGCCTGCACTTCCTGATCAGTCGCCGCGCGCAGTTCAAGAACTCTGATTTCGTAACGTCCCGCAGCTGCATCGGCCCGCAGCGGTGCCACTTCAATGCGGTAAGAACCAGCGACATCAGAAACGAACGAAACATTTTCGACGCCCTCAGTCCCGTTGGGGCTGTCAAATTCTCCTAGGCTCTTGCCTTCAGGAGAAAACGCCCTGACTACCACATCGATGCCGTGCTGATCGACCACGAGTTGTACGAACTGGTCTTTTTCAAGGTTGATGGTGAAGCTCTGGCTCTGGCCGGGTGCAAGCGTACGTTCGAGGCTGACTCCGGTCTGGAGCGAGGATGTTTCTTGCGCCTTTGCCGCATCGCCTGACAATTGGCAAATGAAGACGAGGACGAGGAATGTGACGATTGAGTGGCGCATGAGAAGAACCTCCCAGGGGTTGCTCGTAACGCAAACTGTTAGTTGGCGAAACGTTGGCTACTTTAGCCCGCGCAAATTGGCAGGCACCTAAAACTTACAGTTTGCGTTACAAGGATGATTCCGCCGCTAGGAGAGGATACTTACTGCGAGGGTTGTCCACAACCTGAAGCGCGAAGGCAAAAAAGAAAAGCGGGTCGCAGAGCACGCCTTCTCTGTATTGTGCTGTCAATTCAGTTGGCCTCACGCTGCGATGACGCGTCTGATGGACAAAATCACCGAGATCAGTATCGCCAAAAGTTCGCCAACCACCAACAGCGTTCCGGTCACCCGGTTAGAACGCCACCTGTCTGTCCTCGTTCGCAGATTGAATTTCAGATCGACATTGACAGGCATGAATGCCTGTCCTACTTCGCCTCTCGCTCCAGCAACTTCTTCTTGCGCTCGAGTCCCCAACGATAACCGCCGAGACTCTTGTCTTCGCGAATCACACGGTGACACGGGATTACGAGCGCAACCGGATTCGTTGCACAGGCGCGAGCCACTGCACGAACCGCCTTCTGTTGCCCGATCGCTTTCGCTACTTCGCTATACGAGTGGGTTTCTCCGTAGGGAATATTGCGCAACTGCTGCCACACCTGCCGTTGGAAAGCCGTGGCGCGGATATCAAGTGGCAGGTCAATGTGTGGGCTTTTTCTCTTCAGGTGTTCGACGATTGCATCGACCGAGGCGCGCAGCGCATTTTCGTCGTGGCGAATTTCCGCGGCTGGAAACTCCTTCAGGAAATCCGCTTTGAGTGACTCATCCGAGTCGCCCAACATCACCGAACACACACCCTTGCTCGTAGCTGCAACCAGAAGACGGCCCAAAGTTGTTTCAACGAGCGCATAGCTGATCACCGCGCCGCGTCCGCCCTTACCATACGTCGCGGGCGTCATTCCAAGTTGTGCCGACGCGTTCTCGTATAGTCGGCTGCTCGAACCGAAGCCGGCATCGTAGATTGCGTTTGTGATTCCGTCGCCCTTGCGGACGCCCTGCTTGAAGCGATTAACCCGCGAAGTGTCAGCATAGTCCTTTGGCGTGATTCCCATGACACTCTTGAAAGTCCGCTGCAAGTGAAACGAACTCACGCCAAGCTTTTTGCTCAAGGCCGCAAGCGTGAGTGGTTCGCCGTCGTTCTCATCAATCAGTCGACACACTGCCTGCGCAATTTGAATTTGCGGATCGCGGGCAAGCGCTTCGCGCGGATGACAGCGGAGGCAGGCGCGAAAACCTGCTTGTTCGGCCTGTTCGGGTAGTTGGAAAAACGAAACACGCTCGCGATGCGGTCGTCGCGACGGACAAGATGGGCGACAGTAAATACCGGTGGAACTGACTGCAAACACAAACTGCCCGTCGCAGCGCGCGTCTCTTGTCACGACAGCCTGCCATTGAGCTTCCTGATCGTCTGGCAACAAATTCATCTGCTCTTTCATTAGTGCACTCATAGTAACACCTTCCATTCGTCGTACTGTTTTTCAAATCGCTGTGATAATAGTCGTGCGCATTCAACGAATCTATCCGATTCTTGCGGTCAAACTTGCAAGAGATTCGGCAATAAGCAATCAGGAGTCAGCAATCAGCCGGCATTTCATTTGAAGCCGGAAGGTCTGAGAATGGGGCTAACTCTTAGTCTTCGGAAAGGACCGAGTGATGCGCGATTTCAGAGAAATAAAGGTTTGGGAGAAGTCTCATCTCTTGACGCTGGAAATCTACAAGGTCACTGCCGTCTTCCCGCGCGAAGAGATCTACGGTCTTACCAGCCAAGTGAGGCGAGCATCAGCGTCCATTCCAGCCAATATTGCGGAGGGCTTTGGAAGGCGTGGCAACGCAGAGCTTGCACGATTCCTTCAAATCGCAATGGGATCTGCGTGCGAGGTCGAGTATCATGTTCTTTTGGCCAAGGATCTGAATCTCCTATCAAAAACGACTTACGATGATCTTAATGAGCGCATCATTGAGGTCAAGCGCATGCTGGCGTCACTCCTGTTGAAGGTTAGACGAGATCGCTAGTTGCTGATTGCTGACCGCTGATTACTAATGACAGATTTTCTTTCTTCGCTAAACCCCGAACAACGCGTCGCGGTCGAACATACCGACGGTCCACTGCTGATCCTCGCCGGAGCCGGCTCGGGCAAGACGCGCGTCATCGCGCATCGCATCGCTTATCTGATCGCCGAAAAAGGCGTCAAGCCGTGGAATATTCTCGCGGTCACCTTTACCAACAAGGCTGCTCAGGAGATGCGCCAGCGCGTACAGCGACTGCTGCATGACCAGGAACTTTCGGCGATGCCGCTCGTCTCCACGTTTCACAGTCTCTGCGTGCGCATCCTGCGTCAGGACATCGAGAAGCTCAACGACAAATACACGCGCACGTTCACCATCTACGATCAGGACGACTCGC
>JBDUDV010000076.1:0-17775 GCA_040002755.1 Acidobacteriota bacterium
CGGTGACCGGTCACCGCTTTGGTCCGTCGCGAGTGGTCGCGACCATTGCGAGAAACACTAACGAGAGAATCGGGCGTCAAGCCGCGCTACATTCAAAGCGGTGACAGGTCACCAACTCCAAAAGAGTAGTAATCTTATGAAACGATTCAGAAAATATGCGTTGACTGCTTTAGTTTCGTTAGCAATTTCATGTTCGCTCGCGGTCGTGGTAGCGGCTCAGGTGCGCGCAGTCGTACTGACGGGCGCCGAGTTAACGCGAGTTGTGCCTCCAGGATTTTATTTCCAGGGACTTACTGCGCCCACTCAAATGCGCAACGCCGCGGCTGCCCGTTTCGGCGCCAAGCGCTACGTGATTGCGGGAATGGTTGACACCTCCGGATATGCGGCGGACGTGCGTGCCAAGTATGAAGGCTTCCTGATTACGGATTCACCCATCAAGCTCAACGGTTCCGACCTGGGCGTTGGCGCTTACGGGTTTGGTTTTAATAACGAAGGCAAACTGAACATTCTCGACCTGGCTGGAAATGAAATTCTCTCTGTCTCCACTACGAAGGACAGCCAGATGAAACGCCCGCGCCCGCTGATGATGACTACTGCCGGTAACGGAATTCGACTCTACAGCGGCAGAGAATATGCGGTCATTGTAGCAAAGTAGTAGGCCCACGCTGATGTATTCAATTCGTTTCCGCAGATCGACACTGGCAGTACTTTTGTTTCTGACGGTTCTGCCGCTTGCGGCCGTCGCACAGCAGCCAGGCCCCAGTCCAACTCCGGCCCGCACCGGGAAGTCATACAGTTCCGAAAGTCCAAACAAGAAGCCACCGCCGCCCGCGCCGCAAGCGCAATCTCCAGTAACCTTCAGCGACATTACGGCCGCGACGGGCATCAGCTTCAAGCGCGCACCGTCATTCACTTCGGTGAAGTATCTGCTCGAGGCGATGGGCGGCGGCGTCGCGCTGCTCGACTTCGACAACGACGGGCGCATGGATCTGTTTTTTACCAATGGCGCGGCCTTGAAAGATCCGATGCCGAAAACAGACATGCCTGACAAACGCGACGCCAAGTACTGGAACCGGCTCTACCACCAAAAGGCCGATGGAACCTTTGAAGACACAACTGAGGCCGCTGGGCTCAAGGGCAGCGGCTTCAGCATGGGCGCGGCCGCTGCTGACTATGATAACGACGGACGCATCGATCTTTTTGTCTCCGGCTATGGCGGTAATGTTCTCTATCACAACAATGGCGACGGAACTTTTACAGACGTGACGAAGAAGAGCGGCGTCGGCGGTAGTGGCTGGTCGACGAGCGCCGGTTGGATCGATTACGACCGCGACGGCCGGCTCGATCTTTTTGTGGGACGTTATGTTGAATGGGATTTCGACGCCGGCTCCGTTTACTGTGGCGAGATCCGGCCCGGTTACCGCGCCTACTGCCACCCGGATAATTTCAAAGGCGCCAGCAACATCCTTTATCACCAGCGCCCTGATGGCACGTTTGAAGATGTTAGTGCGAAGTCAGGAATTGAGGAGCCGGGCGGGAAAGCTTTAGGAGTGGCGCTGGGCGACTTTGATAACGACGGTTTCATGGACATCTTCGTCGCAAACGACAGCGTGCGCCAATCGCTTTATCACAACAAGGGTGACGGGACCTTTGAAGACATTGCTATTTCATCCGGCGCCGGTTATGACGAAAACGGCAAGACGTATGCAGGCATGGGAATCGCTGCCGCAGACTATGACAACGATGGTTACGCGGACATATTCATCACCACGCTCTCAAATGAAACGTACCCGCTCTATCACAACGATCGCGACCTGAGCTTTACCTACGCAACCAACTCGGCGGGCGTGGGCCAGATAACGCTTTTGTATTCCGGATGGGGCGCGCGCTTTATCGACGTGGACAACGACGGCTGGCGCGATCTGTTCGTAGCGCAAAGCCACGTGCTCGACACTATTGAAAAGACCAATCCGTATCTGAACTACAAACAGACGCCGCTGTTGATGCTCAATACGGGTAAGGGTTTTGTAAACGTGTCGGCGACGGCCGGACCGTCCTTTAGTAGTTCACTGGTCGGTCGCGGCGCCGCGTTTGGCGATTTGAACAATGATGGCCGGGTTGATGTAGTGATAGCGACTCTAGACGGTCCGCCTTTGATCTTGCGCAACGATGGAACCAGGAGTGGGATCAGGAACCACTGGCTGGGCCTGGCACTCGTTGGTTCCAAGTCCAATCGCAACGGAATTGGCGCTCGCGTCACTGTGACTGACAGCGCGGGCAAGAAACAAATATTCGATGTCAACACTTCCGGAAGTTACCTGGCATCAAACGATCCGCGAATCATCGCCGGCTTGGGCACAACCGCGAGTGCGCGAAAAGTCGAAGTAAACTGGCCGAGCGGAGTTGTTCAGGTTGTTTTGGATCCGCAAGTCGATCGATATCTGGTCATCCGCGAAGAGAACAGCAAGTAATCTTGATACTGCTCCCAGAGAAGAGGTTGACACTAATCGAGGCGCCGCGTATTTTCGGTCGAGTTTACCGGACTCTCCAATCAACCCTTAATTCAACTGATCTTAATAGTGACTAGATGAAAATGTTTTTGAAAATTTCTGGCCGCGCGTGGTGCAAATCGGTTGTTTGTCTTGCACTAGCGGCCGCGCTTTCCGTTTTTGTATTTGCCCAGGGTCAGCAGAAGAAGCCGGAATCGCAGGGGGGTGTTTCGACCGGGACCCCGGTGAACTATTCGTCGCGCCGCACCGCCGGAGTTACGGATCCGAAAGCGCCCGTCGTATTCGAAGACGTGACGGAAAAAACTGCGCTCCGAAACTTCAAACATCGTTCCGGCAGTCCGCAAAAGAACTACATCTTTGAAACCACTTCCGGCGGCGTAGCCATCTTTGACTACGACGGCGATGGCTTACCGGACGTTTATCTGGTTAACGGTTCAACGATGGCTGCGCTTGAAGGTAAGGAAAAGCCACCACGCGCCGCGCTTTATCGCAATCTCGGCAACTGGAAATTTGAAGATGTGACGGACAAAGCGGGCGTCGGCAACGATCGTTGGGGCTGTGGCGTGGCGGTCGGGGATTACGACAATGATGGTCACCCGGACATTTACGTTACCAATTTCGGTGTATCACGTCTCTATCACAACAACGGCAATGGAACGTTTACCGACGTCGCCGAGAAACTTGGCGTGGCCCGCAAAGGTTGGAGTACCGGTGCGAGTTTTGGCGATTACGACGCCGATGGTCGACTGGATCTTTTCGTGCCGGGTTATGCTGAAATCGATCTCAATAATCTACCGCCAAGCCCGAGCGAAGCAGGGAAGCCGGGCGGAGTTGGTCAGAACTTCTGCCAGTTTCGCGGTGTTGCCGTGATGTGCGGCCCGCGTGGTCTAGCCGGAGAGGGCGACACGCTTTATCACCAAAAGCCTGACGGCACGTTTGAAGATGCAAGTGTGAAGTCGGGTGTTAACGATCCGCAGAAGTACTACGGCTTTAGTTCGGCCTTCGTCCACGCAGACGACGATAAGCTGCTCGATCTAATCGTTGTTAACGATTCGACTCCGAAACAACTCTATATAAATAAAGGTGACGGAACGTTTGATGAAGTTGGTTACCCTTCGGGCGTGGCGCTGAACGAGAATGGCAGGGAGCAAGCGGGGATGGGTCTGGCGATAGGAGACTATGATAATGACGGCCGAGTCGATTTTCATATCACCAACTTTTCCGACGATTCCAACGTTCTCTATCACAACGATGGCGAGGGAAACTTTACTGACGTCACCTTTCAGGCCGGCCTCGGCGAACTTACCATTCCATTTCTTGGCTGGGGCACGAGCTTCATCGACTATGACAACGACGGTTGGGCGGATCTTTTCGTCGTTAACGGACACGTTTACCCGGCGGTTGACAACAATCAATGGGGAACGAGTTTCGCCGAACAGCCACTGCTTTTCCACAATCTAAAGGGTGGAAAATTTGAACGCGTTGGGGCTCCACCTGGAAGTGCGCTGGCGAATGGCTGGGCCAGTCGCGGCTTGGCGCTTGGTGATTTAGACGGCGACGGACGGCTCGACGTTGTGATCAATAACCTGGATGCGAACCCTTCAATCCTGCGAAATGTTGCCGCGCCCGTCGGTCATTGGTTGAATCTCCGACTGGTGGGCAATCCGGAGAAGAAAACGCCTAGAGATGCGATTGGCAGCGTGGCTTACTTGACTACCGGTGCGATTAGGCAAAGACTCGACCTCGTTAGCGGCGCGGTGTATTGCTCGCAGAACGATCTGGCACTACATTTCGGCTTGGGTACGGCGAGCAAGATAGATAAACTGGAAATCCAGTGGGCCAACGGCAGCGTCGAAACATTCGATGTTCCAGCAATTGATAAAACCCTAACCATCATTCAAGGTAAAGGCGCCGGCAAGTAATTAAACGCCGGCCACGAGTCGGGAACCAAACGGCGCTTCCCGATAGGAGCTTTGAACCTTGCGACGACTTGATCTAAGAAAAACCCAGGCCGCGCGTCTCAATACGATCCGCGATATCAATCGGCAGATCGTATTGAACTACATCCGCGAGCGTGAGCCTATTTCCCGAGCTGAGATTGCCCGTGAATCGGATTTGCAGCGCTCGACGATCTCGGCGATCGTCGAAGCGTTAGCCGCCGAGGGCCTGGTTGAAGAGGTGGGCGAAGGCGAATCAACCGGTGGCCGGCGACCGACAATGCTAAGACTTCGCACCAAAGAGGCAATAGCGATCGGTGTTGCGATCACGCCTACTTGCACTACAGTCGCGACAAGTGATCTGGCCGGACGGATAGTTGAGCAAAGAGAATTTCTGACTGAGCCTGATCCTGACAAGACCCTTAAAGATGTCATTGCAGTGGTTCGAGAGTTTTCACTCGGAAACAAAGGCTCGATCGAGGCCGTTGGCGTCAGTCTTCCCGGGTTGGTTGATCCGTCAACCGGTACAGCCGTCTACGTCCCTTACTTCAAATGGCGGGATGTGCCTATCGCCAAAACAATCTCGACGGCGCTGGGACTGCCGGTCATTATCGATAACGACGCTAATGCAGTCGCGCTCGCGGAGCTTTGGTTTGGTCGTCCGGAAGTAAGCGACGCGAGGGATTTCATTCTGGTGCTGGTCGCTGAAGGCGTGGGCACCGGGATCATTTTTGATGGTCAGGTTTATCGCGGCCAGCGTGGGGCGGCAGGCGAGTTTGGACACATGGTGATTGGAACACACGCGCCGGTCCCATGTTCCTGTGGCAATCACGATTGCTGGGAGGCGTTTTCCTCGGAAGGTGCGGCCAAGGCCCGCTATCTCAAATTATCAAACGACGGGAACGGGACACCCTTTGGTTTTCGCGAGTTAGTGGACCGGGCGCTTAGCGGCGAACCAAACTCCAGGGCCGCGCTTATTGAAACAGCCCACTACCTCGGAATTGGAATCTCAAACCTCGTCGTCGGCTTCAGTCCCGAGGCTGTTGTGGTCGGTGGCGAAATAGCGCGTGCCTGGAGTCTGGTTGAAGGCGCGCTCACTGAAACGATCGAACACAGCGTTCGCCGCGGCTTGCCCTCCGCAACAATCCTCCCTTCAACCCTGGGAGAAAAGCCCACCTTAAGAGGCGCGCTGAGCCTCGTACTCGCAAGCAAGTTTGCCGCAGCCTTCGCGGCTTAATCCCGCCCATTGACAGGTCGCCTGTCCTCTGCGGTAGACCTAGCTCACGATCAGCGGATTTGGATCTGTTAAATATTTGGCAAGTTCCTCCGAAAAGAGTTGACACCACCTGTAAACTGTATTAAAAACTTCGTTCGACTAGACAACAAACTGTCACCCGACGTCCATTTCGTATTCAAAGTCACCATACGCCAAAGCAGTGCACTGAGCTTTGGCCCTTTGTCTCAGGTAGGGAAATGTAAAAGTAGAGCCACTTTTGCCTGGAGACAGGTATGAGTGCTACTTCATCTTTTGGACAGCATACGAGGATCAAACCATGACAAAGCCACGACACGCGGCACGATTCGTATTCCTGGGCTTGATGATTTTAGCGTTCGGAATTTCGGCTCTGGCCCAGAATAACAAAGGCACAGTTCTGGGAACGGTTAAGGATCCAAATGATGCGCTGGTTACGAAAGCCAAGGTGACAGTCCTCAATACTGCGACCGGTGAAAGTCGAGAAGCGACCACAGGTGATGACGGCACTTATGTCGTTTCCAATCTCGAGCCGGGAAAATATCGAGTCACAGTTGAGGCTGCCGGTTTCCAAACCGTGGTGTTCGACGCCGTGAATGTTGAGACGAATGCACGTCTGCCGCTCGACGTGAAGTTTGCGATTGCCGGAGGGGCGGGATCGGTAACGGTGACGGCGGAGTCCGCTCCGTTGGTAGAAAGCGAGACCAGCGTTCGCGGCGATCTAATCACCGGGCGACAGGTGACAGATCTGCCAATACCGCAGCGCAACTTCACGCTGCTGGCGGCCCTTTCGCCCGGTGTGACTCGTCCTAATCTGGGCTTGCTGGGTGGCGGTGGAAACTTCGTAAACGGTGGTGGCGGTCAGAACAATACCGAGTCGACCCGCTTCCGCGAATCCGGTGGTTCGGTTCTTGTCGTCAATGGTGCTCGAGCCACTAACAACAACTTCACGCTTGATGGTGTTGACAATAACGAAGCGCAGTTTGGACAGATTGCAATTTATCCGAATCCAGATGCAATCGCAGAGTTCAAGATTGAAACAAGTGTGCCCTCCGCCGAATCGGGACGTGCGGGCGGCGGTATCATTTCGACCACCTTCAAGTCTGGTGGCAATTCGGTTCATGGAACCATTGGCGAGATTTATCAGGGTCGCTTTTGGAGTGCGGCGGCAGCCAAGTTCGACGATGACGTAACTAACAGAGTTCCGAACTATGTTACCCACAACTACTATGGCACGGTTGGGGGGCCGATTTTTTTGCCGAAACCGGGCGAGGGTGGTTCACCTATTTATGACGGCCGCAATCGCTCCTTTTTCTTCTTTTCTCTAAACGGACAGCGCAATAGCACGCCGATCTTCGGCGGCACGGGCGATCCCCAAGCCGTTCCCGTGCCAACGGCCAAGATGCGCGTAGGTGATTTCAGCGAGTTGTTGGCACCGGGCCTGCGAACTTATCGGTTGGCAGGTGGTGGTACGGTTGTGGCCCCAAACGGGACAATCTTCACGCCGAATGGTACGCCCATACCGGGTAATGATCTTCGCAACTGTCCCAGCTGTGGCGCTTTTTCGAACTTTGCACGTAACTACATAAATGCGTTTCCGCTGCCGAACATTCCCGGCGCCGGCCGCAACTTTCTCACCAACCGCAAGGAACATGCGATAGTGAATAGTTATGACGTGCGAATTGATCAGCGGCTCCACAGCAACAACAACTTCTTTGCGCGTTACAGTCGATCCAACACTGCGCGGTCACGCGACAACTTTTTCCCCCTCGGCAGCTCCCCGACTGGAAACGATCTGCCGGCCGGTCCGTCGGCGGGCGATGAGTTTGGCAACTCCAAGGGTTTCACGATGGGCGATACACACATTTTTTCGCCAAACGTCATTAACGACGCGCGCTTTGGTGTAACCCGCGTTCAGATCGGCATCTTTAATACGGGCGTGAACGGAACAGGTGGATTCAGCCCGAACGTGTCGGCAAATCTTGGGGCACCCAATATCAACATCTCTCCCAATACCAGCGGCATTGTGCTAGTCGGCATCGTTGACAATCTGACGGGTACGGATCGAGCAACTGAGTTTACAGGAGATGGCGGACCCTTCTATTTCAGTTCTAACAACTTTAACTTCGCCGACGCGGTGACCGTGGTACGAGGAAGTTCGTCTTTTAAGTTTGGCGGCGACTTCCGCGTTCGGCAAAACAGCAACTACGACGGCGGTCGCAATAACGGCACGAAGGGTAATTATCAATACGGTACAACTGACAGCGGATTCGTGTCCGGCAACTATAACGGCATTGGCGCCAATGACACCGGCTCGTCACTCGCAAATTTCCTGCTCGGCTACCAGCCGGGGTTTGTTGGCCGCGGCGATCCCGGCGGCCCATACTTCCAGTCGAGTAAAGAGATCGCCTTCTTCGTGCAGGACGACTGGAAAGTTAATCCCAATCTGACGCTTAACCTCGGATTGCGCTACGACGTTTTCAAGGCTCCGACTGAGCGATTCAATCTGCAGAGCAATTTTGTTCCGGCGAATAAGACGATCCAGTTGGCGGGTGAGAATGCGCCGGGAGGCCGCGACCTGGCGAATACGGACAAGAACAATTTTGGACCTCGTTTTGGTTTCGCCTGGAGCGGTCTAAAGTCTGACAAGACATTTGTTATCCGCGGCGGCTATGGTTTGCTGTATGCCACCGACATCAGCGCCGTGCAGCCTCTTACGGCGAATCCCGGTACTGGCGCCGCAAGCTACGGCTGTACACCGATCACCAACCCGGGCGGTTGTCCGGCAGTCTTCCGAGCCCGCAATCCGTTTGACAATGGTATTCCGACGGCGCCTTTCAGCGTGGCTGCGCCGGGATCAAGTTTTCCTGCGCCAACCACTGGTGGTCTGCTCCTTTTCAACGATCCGAATCGCGCGGACGAGATGTATCACCAGTACAATCTGACGGCGCAATATGAGTTCCGTCCAGGTTGGCTCGCGGAGCTTGCTTACGTGGGCTCCATGGGACGTAACCTGCTGGTGGTGCAAAACATCGGCACCGGCAATGATGAGGGAGGGCCAGGTTCGCGCGAGGTTACCGGTATTGGCGCCATCACGGCGACGCGCTACCGCGGCAAGTCAAGTTACAACTCGATGCAGAGCAAGCTCGAGAAGCGATTTGCGAAGGGGTTGTCTATTCTTGCGGCTTATACCTGGGCCCATGGAATCGATGATTCTCCCGGCGGTATTTGTTCTAACGGCGCCGGCTCGCGAGATTGTGGTCCTGACGATCCGACGAGACCGCAACTTGAGCGAGCCAGCTCGGATACGGATGTCAGACATCGCTTCACGTTTTCGAATGTTTATGATCTGCCAATTGGCCGCCATAGAAGCTTTGGCAAGGATATCCCGAAAGCACTTGATGCGGTTGTAGGCGGATTCCAGCTTAACAACATCGTCACGTGGCAAAGCGGGCCGGTATTCAACGTCACCTGCAACGGCGGCCGCGCCGATCTAATTGGCGATCCGACACCGACGGCTGCCCAAAAGGGCCGGGGGCTTGAGCTTAACCGCGCCGCGTTCAGATGCGCGACCACGCCAGTCTTTGCAAGCAGTCCCGGTGGGCCGCACATCGGCTCGCTTGGTCGGAATGTCTTTCGCGGTCGCCAACAGTTTTACTGGGATGCGTCTCTCTTCAAAAACTTCCCGATCAGTGCGATTAGCGAAGCCTTCAATGTCCAGTTTCGTTTCTCCGCCTACAATGTGCTGAACCGGGTGAACCGTTCATCCCCGAACGGCGACATAAATAACAGTGGAGATTTTGGACGCGACAGCAGCGAGCAGCGGCGGCGCCAAATGGAGTTTTCACTCAAGCTGATCTTCTAACTGTTTCCCAAATGCTTTCACTTGATCGAGTGGCGCGTTTGTTTCTCGCGTGCCACTCGATTGTTTGTTGAGACCACTCCCCCATAGTCCGCATCATGTCCCGGCCATTTTGTCCGAAGTATCTCTTCGATGATGATTAGGAACATAAAAAAAGAAAAGCCCTGCGTTCTCGCGGTACTGCTGATTTTGGCGCTGACGTTTTCAACGCTTATCGTGGCGGACGCATCGCAAACACGGAGCATCGGGGGAAAAGAGCACGAGGACAATATCCTCGGCGTGAAAATCGGAATGACGGTGCCTGAGGCGTTGCAAGCCGTATTTGTCAATGGGGGACGCAAGCCTGGCCAGGAAAGGCCGGACGCCAAGCGAAATGAAGGTAAGGACAACAAAGACATTCGGGTGCTTTATAAAGGTCTGAAGGAAGGAGAGGTACAGATCGTCTTTGCCGACGGAAAGTGGGTAAAGGAAATTCTACTACTGTATGCCGGACCACGCCCGATTGATGAACTTCGGCTGCCCTATTCGAGTGACATTAGCGCCGCTTTGGGCGGACAACGTTATGACGATCGTTATACCGTGGGTTATACCGGGACGAATAAGCTCGAACAGTTTTGGTGGCGTGACGAAAGGGTCCAAGGCGGGTATCGTGTTCGGGTCGGTTTTATCTCAGGAAAGCGCACAGTCGCTGGGGCACAAGGTATCACCACAATCGCTCGGAAGATTATCAGCATCACTCCTGGCGATGAAGAGAAGTTTCTTAAGGCCATGGCGCAACCCTAGCCTTAGACCAAACGTAATGAACTCTCGACGCATCGAGTTAAGGGAACGCTGCCTTGCAAGTTGCCATAGAGCAATAGCTCGAGGAGCCTTCTGCCTTTTTCTTGTTTGTTTGATGTCTCCTGACGTTGGGGCTACGGGGGCAGTGCAAAAAGCGCGAAAGCGGAGCGCGCCTCAAGCGCGGGCGAGCACCGCAGAGGAAACCACTAACAAGGCGCTTGGCGAAGCCGCAGCGCTGTTGCAATCTGGCCGGCTCGAAGAAGCCGAGGCGCTTACTCGAAAGATAGTTGCGGAAAATCAACGCGACGCCGAGGCGCACACTTTACTCGGGGTGGTCCTCGATCAGCGCGGTCTTACCACTGACGCTGAACGTGAATATCATTTGGCGTTAGCGTTGAAACCACAGTCCATTACGGCGCTATCAAATCTTGGTGTGTTATTGGCGCGCACAAATCGTGTGCCTGAAGCTATTGAGAAGTTTGAGGCAGTCTTGCGTGCGGAGCCACGGCATGCTACCGCCGTCTTCAATCTTGGAGCTCTCTATGCCGCGCGCGGCGATTACAAACGTGCCATCCCGCTGCTGGAGAAGTCTGCCGGAATTGCTCCTGCCAAGCCGAATCCGCTTGCGACGACTGATGCCTCGCTACTGCTCACTTTACTCAACGCTTATGTTCACGTGGATCGCCGGCAGGACGCCTTGCGCCTTTCCCGCGGCGTAGAGCAGGCAGCCGGCGCCGAGCCAAAGCCACTTTTTATGTTGGCTTTGAGCCTGGCAGAAGCCCATGAGTACGATGAAGCGGTCCGACTGTTCAGGCGTACCGATGAATTGCGGCCACAAACCTACGAGGTGCTCTACAACCTCGGGGTCGCACTCTACAATCTTGATCGGCTTGTCGAAGCGAAAGAAGCTTTCTCGTCCGCTGCGGCAATCGCGCCGAATGAGGCTGAACCATTCTATCGTCTTGGACTTATTGCCTCAGCTCAAGAGGACACCAACGCGGCTTTGATCTATTGGACTAAAACCCTTGAGCTGCGACCAGCATTCGCCGAAGCCAACTTCATGATCGGTGAAGAGCTCCTGAAGAAACAGTTGGCCGAAAAGGCAGTTCCGTTTTACGAGCGAGCGCTCGAGCAAGATCAAACAAAACTCATTTACTATTTGCGCCTCGGCGTGGCCAACGTACGCGAACAACGTTATGAGCAAGCGCGCGAGGTTTTTACCAGGGCGCTCCAGCGCTTTCCAGAGAACGCCAATCTCTACTTTCTGTTGGGCTACACGGGTCGTGCTGAAGGACAATACGACCGCGCCGTCGCAGCTTTTCGCGAGGCGCTTCGATTGCAGCCCGACAATCCTGACGTGCTCGGCAACCTTGGCTATATCGCCAGCCAGCGTGGAGAACACGAAGAAGCCGAGCGCTTGCTGCGACGCGCCATCGTGCTCGATGCCAACGGGTTTCCCGCCTACCACGATCTGGGTCGATTGCTTGTGAAGTTAAAGAGGTATGAGGAGGCAGTGCCTGTTCTGCGACACGGTGCACAACTCAACAAGAATGACCCAGGTGTTCACTACCAGTTGTTTCTGGCGTACTCTCGGCTTAGGAGAAAAGCGGAAGCTGACAGGGAATTGGCTGTGTTCAAGGAGTTGGATGAAGCCAGCAGGCACGGTGCCACACCTTTAGGAATGACAGTCAAGGCCGGGCCGGCAAATGAAACTGAAACTCTGCCGCCACTTCCTGCAACAGCGTCCGGCGAAACAAAAAAGCCTGTCGCGCCTTAACGTTGAGATTGATGAGGCGGGGGATGTTTACGCGGGTGAGTAGGTTGTTATGATTAAGGGCCAGAGACATGTTCGCAGCATGGCAAGGAGTATCAAACCAGGGCTCTCGCGACCCATCGTCATGATTGCCTGCCTATTGGCGACGATTGCTCTGCTCGCCGCCCGCCATGCCACGGCTGACTTAAGCGAACCAACCAGCGCCGGTAGTTATGCTGAAGACATCTCTAAAAACTACGATTTCAAGTTTGGACCCAATCCTTTTGCGCCGAGCAATGCCACATCGACAACTGGAACGTTTATCCCCGGCGAGATGTTTGTGAGTGCGGCGCGCTGCGGCACCTGTCACACGGATGCGCATACCGAGTGGCGCCAGTCGGCTCACGGTAACGCTTTTCGCGAGCCGTTCTACCAGAAAAACGTTAAAGACTTACAAAACCAAAAAGGACTCGAGTTCACCCGCCATTGCGAGTCGTGTCATAACCCGGCAGCGCTTTTTTCCGGGGCACTGACAAAAGGCTCCAAAGTTAAGCGGCCGTTCGATGACGACGGTGTTTCGTGCATCGCTTGTCATTCGATTCAGTCAGCGACCGGCCGAGGTATTGGCGGTTACATGATGGGCGAACCGGCGCTGTTGGTGAAAGAAGACGGCACGCGGTTACTCGCCGGCATTTCGGACCAGCAGATTCTTGACGATATTCCTTCGCATCGCCGGGCGATGATGCGGCCACTTCTGAAGTCGGCTGAATTTTGCTCCGCCTGCCACAAATCGCAGGTGCCGCGCGAGCTCAATGATTACAAGTTCATCCGCGCCTTCGCGGTCGGCGATGAATATCAGATGTCTTCGTTTTCGAAAGAGTCGCCACACCCTTATTACGTGCGCGATAAGGAGACGTGTAACACGTGTCACATGAAGCGCGAGCCGGCGCCGCTGTTCGACGTGTCGGCGAAACAGGGAAAACTCGCTTCCCATCGCTGGCCGGCGGCGAACACGGCTATTCCTGTTTTTTACAAGTGGCCGGAACAGCTCGACGCCGTCGTTAAGGTTCTGGAGACTGACGCGCTCGGCATCGACATCTTTGCTCTGCGACGCAAGTCTCCGGGAACGAGTCCGGAGGAGTTCATCGCACCGCTCAATCGCAGCAGTTTCGCCATCAAACCCGCCGATCGAGTTACCACCGAGGTTGTTATTACCAACAAGAACATCGGCCACTCGTTTCCGCCGGAGTTGCGCGACTTCTACGAGGCCTACGTTGAATTCACTGTGGCTGACGACCAGGGCAAGGTTCTTTATCAGTCTGGTTTCCTGGAGCCGAACGGCTATCTGGATGAATCGGCGCACAATTACAAGACCTATTTGGTGAAGCTCGACGGTTCTTACAACGACAAGCATCACATTTGGCGCACCCGCGGGATCGCGCAAAATAATCAGATTCAATCAGGCCGTTCGGACGTGGCGCGCTATCAGTTCCGCGTGCCCCAGGAAGTCGCGGGCCCGCTGCACATCAAGGCGCGCGTGCAGTATCGGCGCTTCACCCGCGTGTTCAGTGATTACGCGCTCGGCAAGTCGGTCGATTATCCGATCGTTACCATGGCGAGCGCTGAATACCTGATGCGAATCGGCGACAATGTTCCAGTTCCCGCGAGCGAGATTCCCAAGAACTCTTTTCCTGACTGGCGGCGTTGGAACAACTACGGCATCGCGCTGATGGATCAGAAACAGTACCCACTGGCTATCGATGCTTTCATTCACGCGGCGGCGCTGGACGAGAAGTACCGGCAAATGGCGCAGGTCAACCAGGCGATCGGGTTGATCGAGCTGGACCAATATGATCGGGCGGCGAGTTTGCTCGAAGCAGTCGTCAAGGCCAACCCGGAGAACATGCGAGCGGTGTTTCAACAGGCTCGCGTCTTTATCAGGCGTGGCCAGTTAGAAGAAGCCGAGGCGAATATTCGCCGCGTGCTCGCCGTTTATCCACGTGATCGCCTGTCGCTGCAGCAGCTCGGCGAGTTGCGCAAGATCAAGCATGATTATCAAGTCGCACGTGAGTGTTACGAGAAGATTCTGGCGATTGACCCCGAGGACCTGGGATCGCATTACAACCTGATGCTGCTCTTTCGCAAGCTGGGCATGAAAGAAGAGGCGAAACGAGAAGCGAAAATTTTTGCCGAACTCAAGGATGATCCCGGTGCGCTGCCACTGGCAAACTTGTTCCTGCGAAAGCATCCGGAAATGAGTAACGAGAGCGTTTATTGGCACATCCATGATTTGACTCCGGCAGGACAATAGAAAAAGGAATCGGGTATGGTCAGCAGATGAATCGTTTTTTGAAAGGCTCCATCGCCGCCAGTGCTGTTGGGTTATTGCTCTTTTTGATCTCAACCGGAATCGCCGGCACCGCATTTCAGCGTAAACCTCCGCGGCGATTGCAGGTCGACGAACTGTTCAATCGAAATTGCGCTCGTTGTCACGGAGCAGATGGGCGCAGTGACACGCCGTCGGGGCATTTGTTCAAGGCGCCTGATTTCACCGATGCTGATTGGTGGGTCAAGAATGCAAGTCTTACCAGCAGCAGATCGCTCCGATCGATAGTGGCTCGCGGCAAAGCTGGAATGCCCGGGTTTGGCAAGAAACTGACAAAGTCTGAAATCAATTTGTTGGTGAATCGAGTTCGCAGCTTCCGCAAATGAGTGAGGCCCGAAGTGCCGATGTCAGCAGCCCCGTACGTCAGGGCGGGGTTTAGGCCAACGAAATTCGAGTGAGGCCGAAGGGCCGGTACAAACAAATGTCAAGATCCGAACTAACCGGGTTTTGTGCCGCACCTTCGGCGCTCAGCAAGATACTGGCAAAGGTTGGCACCACGCCCTTCCGGGCGCGGCTTTTTGCTGCCGGCCCTACGGGCCTTCCTCACCCGTCTGTGGCTTTCGCCGTCAAGTCTGTCGCCACGGCTGTTTTCACTTTTGCTTGCGTCTTGTGTATCTCCGCTTCGCAGCAAGCGGGTACGCCTGCCGTCACGAAGGTAGAGCCGCCTTCGTGGTGGGCCCACCACACGATCAATCCGGTGCGCGTGCTGCTGCGTGGCCAAAACCTTCGCGGCGCAAGCGTGCGCTTCACCACAGCGGCGTTAAGAACTTCTGACGTGTTCGTAAACGCGAGCGGCACTTATCTCTTTGTTAACGTTGCCATCGATCCTAAGATCTCGCCGGGAGAGTATTCACTGAAGTTAACTACACCGCAGGGAAGCTCGACAACTCCTTTTACGATTGAATCGCCTCTAGCGTTGAGCACGCATTTTCAGGGCGTTGACACTAGTGATGTTATCTATCTGATCATGCCAGACAGGTTCGCGGATGGTGATCCGTCCAACAACGCTCCCGCTGACGCTCCCGCCGCCGCTAACGATCGCAAGAATCCACGCGCTTATCATGGCGGCGATCTGCGCGGCGTCATCGATCATCTGCCGTACCTTAAAGAATTGGGCGTAACGGCGTTGTGGCTGACTCCCTGGTACGACAACTGGAACGGAGTGAACAACTGCGATAAGCCATGGTGTCCAAGCACCTATTATCACGGTTACCACGCGATCGATTATTACGCCGTCGAGGATCGCTTCGGCGATCTGGCGACGCTGCGCGAGTTAGTCGAGAAAGCGCACGCGCTCGGCATAAAAATCATTCAGGACCAGGTGGCAAATCACGTCGGTTCGCGCCATCCCTGGGTTACAGACCCGCCGCTCGCCGATTGGTTTCACGGCACGGTCGCACAACACAGCCTCGACCGGTTCCAGAACAGCACTCTGCTTTCTCCGCATGCGAACCACGATGAATTTCGCAACACGATTGATGGCTGGTTCAGCGACGACCTGCCGGATCTGAACCAGGAAGAGCCTGAAGTCGCGCGCTACGAAATACAAAACTCGCTTTGGTGGGCCGGCACAACCGGGATTGACGGTATTCGTCAGGATACGCTTCAGTACATGCCGCGCAGTTTCATACGCGATCTTTCAAACGCTCTGCATCAGCAGTACCCAAAGATGTGGATGGTTGGAGAAGTTTTCGAACGCAATGATTCAGCGCATACGGCTTACTTCATCGGCGGGCACAAAGGCTGGGACGGCATTGATACCAAGCTCGATTCAGTTTTTGATTTTCCGCTTTGGAATACTTCGCTGCTGGCCTTCACGGGCAAAGTTCCCATGCGAGGGCTGCGCGATCAGTTGAAATTTGATGCGCTGTATCCTGAGCCGCTAAAAATCGCCGTGTTCGCAAACAATCATGATACCGCGCGTTTTATGTCGCTTGAGGGCGCGACACTTGAGGGCGCAATGATGCATGTTGCCTTCACGCTCAGCGTTCGTGGCATCTCGCAGTTGTACTACGGTGAGGAGATCGCCATGGAGGGCAAAGACGATCCTGACAACCGCCGCGATTTCCCCGGTGGCTTTCCGGGCGATGCGCGCAATGCTTTCGAGGCGACGCAGCGTAAGCCGAAAGAGCAGAAAATGTTTGACTGGACGCGCACGTGGATTCGGCTTCGAGCTGAGCATTCAGCTCTCAGAAGCGGCAGTCTAACGGACCTTTTTTATGACGACGACGTTTATGTGTTCGCGCGTCAGGATACGAACGAAACGGTTATTGTCGCCTTCAATCGCTCGGAAAAAGAAAAGAGGGTGACGATACCGGCGAGCGCGATTGGTTTGAAGGAGGGGATTGCTCTCGATTCATTGATTGGAACGACCTCAAGGACGCGAGTTACGAAAGGACGGGCAACGCTAACGCTTCCCCCGCGCACTGCAGTCGCTTTTGTGACTTAATCTTTTCGCGCTTCGCTCATTTGCCGTCGGGACGCCCGCGGTCCAGTAAAAAGATGAACTTCTCCAGAGCCAGCGGCATCCTGCTTCATCCGACTTCGTTGCCGGGCCAGTTTGGCATCGGCGACCTTGGCCCACAAGCGCATGCTTTCTCGGACTTGCTGGAAGCGGCCGGACAAGGCTTGTGGCAAGTGTTGCCGCTGGGTCCGACGGGTTACGGCGATTCGCCTTACGCTTGTTACTCAGCATTTGCCGGTAACACTCTGCTTATAAGTCCGGAACTGCTCGTTGCGGATGGCTTGCTGGCGAAAGAAGAACTCGCAGACGTTCCCGAGTTCTCAGTTGAACGAGTCGATTTCGAGGCGGTTCACAAATACAAGGACCTTATCCTGCGCCGCGCTTTTACGTCGTTCAAGCAAGTAGCCAATCCGGAAATTCGCAGCGCCTTCGCAGAGTTTTGCTGCCAACAGATTTCCTGGCTGGAAGACTACGCACTGTTCCGCGCTTTGAAGGATGCGCATGGCGGCGTGGCCTGGAATGCCTGGGAGCCGCGGCTGGTGCGCAGAGAAAAAGAGGCGCTGGTAGCCGCCCGGAGCCAACTTGAAGCAGATATCGAGGCACAGCGCTTCTATCAATTCCTTTTCTTTCGCCAATGGTCTGCGCTTAAGGCTGACTGCAATAGACGCGGCATCAAGCTGGTTGGCGACATTCCGATTTTCGTGGCCCACGATTCGGCGGACGTTTGGACCAATCCCGATCAGTTTAAGTTGTACCCGGATGGTACGCCGATTGTCGTCGCCGGCGTGCCGCCTGATTACTTCAGCGCCACCGGCCAACTCTGGGGCAACC
>JBDUDV010000077.1:0-17569 GCA_040002755.1 Acidobacteriota bacterium
GGTCTGGCAGTTAGTTTCGGAATCATCCGGCGTCATGAAGGTTCGGTGGAGGTCGAGTTAGTCTCCCTAAAGCGGCGGTTAGCGACGAGATTGCTTTCGCTGATACGGTGATCAAGTCTCCACCTGTGGAAGCGCCCAATTTGATGCCAACCCGCTCTTTCGATGGCCGACAGCCGCAGATTCTGGTGGTCGATGACGAAGAAGCGGTCCGTGAACTACTTCAGGAGTTGCTGGAACTCGAAGGCTTCAGAGTTAATGTGGCTCGAGGCGGTCGGGAGGCGCTGAACCTTTTTGCGGCGAAGTCATTCGATGGTGTTTTCACCGATGTGGGCATGCCGGGTATGAGCGGATGGGAACTTGCTCACGCGATCCGTCAATGCAATAAAACAATTCCTATTGCGGTGATCACCGGCTGGGGTGAAGCCGTGGGCTCTGATGAGCAGAGAGAAGCACGGGTCGATTGGGTTATAACCAAGCCATTCCACGCCGACCGCATTAGTGAGTTAGCCAACGAGATCTGCAAGAGACGAAACGTTCCGGTCAAGCAAACAACCCTCACGGGCGTCGCCGCGTGATTCGGAATCTGTAAATCCTCAAACAATTTTCCAGTCGTTCGCTCCGTCCTCTTTCCTATCAGTTCGTCCACTCAAGGCTTCCTCGCTTTGCTGGCTGCGATACTCCACTGCCCTCCGTACACTTTTTTCGACGACTTCAAGGCTAAAAGGCTTCAGGAGAAAATCAAAAGCGCCAAGCTTGATTAGACCTTGCGAATGTTCTTGATCGCCAATGCCAGAAATCATGATTACCGCAGTGTCGGGATACTTCTGACGAATGTGCCCAAGCAATTCCAGTCCGCTTAAGCCGGGCATCGAAATGTCGGTCAGCACGACGCCATAAGAATCCGCTTCAAGCCTTGCGAAGGCTTTTTCCACTGTCTCGGCGGTCTGGCAAATGTATTGTTCAGAAAGCAGCTCGTAAAGTGTGTCACGAATGCTGTCGTCATCATCGACGACAAGGACTCTTACCATGATCTACCTCCCACGTTATGAAAAGTACTTCCTGAGCAGATTACACTTTCCAGACTCCTGTAACCTGCCATCGCGGGAGGTCAAACGTTCTATGAGGTGGGTTCACAGAACTCCGCAAATACTAGCACACACGATTCTTTCACGACGAAAATAAAGGCCGGCAACCTTCGTCACCGGCCCTTTGTCTTAACAAAGTAATGCGATTCCCTTACCGGGGCCCCGTGACACGAATCGTAAGCTCCGTGCCTCGTGACAAATCAAGGTCGTCGCGGCCCTGAACATAAACAGATCCAGCGCCACCTCCAGCCCCGACAATCGCGCCAATGGCTGCACCTTTACCACCACCGGCGATAGCGCCAATTATCGCGCCTACCGCTGTGCCGATCGCTGCTCGTTGGACCGTCTTCGTAGTTTGATTGTCATCCCTGACCGACCCTTCGTTGTCTACTCTAACCGTCTCACCCTGCACCGTTCTCACGGAGTCAATGATGCCAGCAAGTCGATACGAACTGCCGTTTCGTAGTCGAATGTTGTCGAGGTTTAACGTCATCTGCGACCGTCCCGAGATCCGACCACTTCGCTGAACGTTGGAAACGTGCCCTTCAACAGTTGCACCTTCGTATTGCGATGGCTGTCGCACTGTCGCGGTGAACCTGTCCCCTTCCCTGGCTGTCGCGCTGGAAAGATCACTATCGAGCACCGCAATGACCGTCTCTCCATTAGCGAGAACATAATCAGTTCCGGAGTTGGCTGGATAGTTGTTCGGATTGCTATTCGTGTTGACATCAAAACGAGCAACGTCCGCGGTTTTATCGTAAGTGCTCTGCACAACTACGGGTGTTGAGAGACCCTGGACGTAAACCCTGCGAGTAACCCTCATTCTCCGTCCGCTGTCGATCGGATTGAACGTAACGTTGAACTCGGTGTCGCGATCGCCCGTTGAGCTGACTGTCAGTTGTTCGCCACTTATTGTGGCGCGAGCACGAATCGTGCGTCCGCTGCTGGTAGTCTCAACGCGTTCAATACCATCCGCAGAGAAACCGATTTGCGGCGCGCGTGAAGATGCAAGCGTAACATCCCGACCGCGCACATCAATCGCGATTTCGTCAGGCGACGCAAGGCGTGTCGCGAGCTGATCGCGCAAACGCGCACGGTTTCCGTAAGCTACGGACTGTGTGGCACGATCTGCAGCTAGAACGGGATCGTCGCTTTGGGATGGATCAATACGATAGGTTCCGGTCAGACCGCTAACGCCGGTACCAGGATATTTGTTGTCGGGGTAGGTTTGGCCAACAACGGGCCAAGT
Organism: Acidobacteriota bacterium; assembly: GCA_040002755.1. Taxonomy (GTDB): domain Bacteria; phylum Acidobacteriota; class Blastocatellia; order Pyrinomonadales; family Pyrinomonadaceae; genus PSRF01. The sequence continues at coordinate 2,335 of JBDUDV010000077.1, forward strand.
CAGATTATAAGCCGCAGCCAGTTGATTCAAATCCGCGCGCAGGTTCGTCCAGCTGCGAGCGATGGCGACATTGCGAATATTGCGTCCGGTCATGACGCGATTCAAGGCGGCTCCGCGGTACAGTACTTCCTGAGCGTCAGCGGCGCTTACCTGCCTCTGATCAAAGCGCTGCCGCAATTGCAACACTTCGTTGTCGAAATCCTGCAGTAAACTGCTAACGTTGTCTGAACGCTCGATCCTTATGTTCTGCGCGTTCCAGTTGTTGCGGAATACGTCTGTGTGATTCTGAATTCGAAGTATTAACTGACCCACCGCACGAGTGTTTGCTCGAGAGGGGTGACGTTGAGCCTGGGTCAACGTCACCCCCGCGGATAACATAAGCACCGAAAGCAAAACTCCACAACTTTTTCTAATTGCAATCATTTTTTCTCCTCCAAACTTAGATAAAAACTGGGCGCGCACTCGATGAGCGCCCTTTTATAAATTACAAACTCTTTCTGCATCCACCAAGACCCTTCGCCTCATTTTCCTACAAAGAAATTGAAACAAAACGTTTCGCGTGGGAGAGACAGAAGTTATTACAACCACTGTGCCACGCTCTTCTCAGTAAATCTTTTCCTCACGAAAATGTCGTGATTAGATCAACTTACGGAATCAATCCGCATTTTTCCTAATACATTTCCCAAACGTCTTTCGTCTTAAGCCCTGTGCTATTCTGTGTGCGGAGGACCCGAATGAGTGCTGAGGAAACCAAAGCGGTTGTAAATCTAGTGGAAGGCGACCTCTTTGAGGGCTGCACGCCTTCGGGTCATATGGTTGCCATTGATACAGATCGCGAACGCAACTCGGCACCGAGTCCAATGGAACTCCTATTGGTGGCCTTGGGATCGTGTACCGGCGTAGACGTAGTGTCGATTCTCAAGAAAAAGCGCGAGGACGTAACTGCCTATCGAGTCGAAGTGCGCGGGCACAGGCGCGAGCAGCACCCGCGCAGTTACAAGCGCATGGAAGTGCACCACATTATCAGGGGCCACAATGTTTCCGCGCGGTCGGTCGCTCAGGCAATCGAACTATCGGAACAGAAATATTGCAGCGTTGCCGCAACATTAACACCGGCGGCGGAAATCGTTTCCAGCTACGAAATCATCGAAGGATAGTCAGTCTTTACCCTGAAGTGGTGAAGCGCAAGAGGAGTTTTTCATCAAAGTGTCACGCGCGACATTCTCGTTAATTGGTCTGATAGTTATATTGTTCTGCCTTCCTGTTTTCGCCGCCGCTCAAAGCAAACAAGCGAGTAGCGATGCCAGTCTCGCGGCAATTCGCAGCCAGGATCGGCTCGCGCGAAACGACAAAGGAATGATCACGCGTCTGACGCCCGAGGAGCACCTTCGCCGCGCCAGCATCTACCACGTCAACCGCGCCTTCGATGAAGCGCGCGAACATTGGCAGGCCTTGATTAGCTATTACCCTTCCGATCCGCGAGTGGCCGAGGCGCTGTTGGGCATCGGTCGATCCTACTTTCAGGGGCGCCGTTATTCTGAGGCTTACGCTGCCTACAACCGGCTCGCGCGTAACTACCCGCCAACCAAAGAAGGTCGGGAAGGACTGAACTTCAGTGCCGCAGCGTTGTTGCGAATGGGCCGAAGCTCGGATGCGGCAGATCGCTATATCGAATACATCAAGACTTACCCGGAAGGCGAACGAATCGAGACCGCACATCTGAATGCAATCGACACTTTGCGCGAAGCTGGACGTTTGCAGGAAGCAAGCGCCTGGATTACGAAAACCAGACAGCGGTTCGCCGGCACGGCTACCGACACCAACGCCCTGTTCGCACAGTTGCGCATGGACATTTCCGAGAGTAACTGGCGGCGAGCCATCACGGCGGCGGACGAACTGAGTAAAAAGAGCTTCTCAAAGGCAGTCGCTACGACCCCGGCTGAAGTCGCATACTTGAAGGCCTACAGCCTGGAGCGCGCCGGCGAAGACGACGAAGCTTTTGCGACGTATCTCGCGGTTCCCGTGGGAATCGATTCGTACTATGGGTGGCTTGCAATCGATCGCCTGACAAACATGGATCCGGGTAAGCGGCGCGCACAGGTGGACGAGCGGTCTGATCGCAATCGGTCGCAGGCGGAAGCGGCGACTGAGCAATATCCGGCGCCTTTCCGTCAGGCAATCCTCTCTTCAGCCCGCGCCAGAAAACTCGATCCGCGTTTCATCCTCGCGCTCATCAAGCAGGAAAGCGTCTTCAAACCAACCGCCAAGTCTCCCGCCGGCGCGCGCGGTTTGTTGCAGCTAACAATGGATGCCGCACAGAAGTACGCGGGGAACGCCGGAATGAAGGACGTGCAGGAGAACCAGCTTTACCAACCCGAAACTTCACTGCGACTTGGCAGCGAATACTTGGCGGAGCTTTCAGCAATGTTCCCGAATCTCCTCGAGGCTATTGCTGCTTCCTATAACGGCGGTGAGGACAACGTCGCTCGCTGGGTGAGACGCGCGAAACAAAAAGATCCCGGCGTGTTCACTTCTGAGGTTGGCTTCGATGAAACCAAAGACTACGTAAAAAAAGTCTTAAACAACTACCGCGTCTACAAGCAACTTTACACCCCGGACCTAATGCGAAAGCAGGCGTCACCAGCCAAAAAGCAGTAGCAAAGAGCAGCCCTTCTTTCACCAGATAGCTGCTTTCTGCCTACTGCTTTCTTGGCCAGTTCACGGTTCCGGGCTGAAGCGTCGGTCTTCGAAACCGCGCGCACCTTCACGTCGTCGCAAAGGATTTGGACGCTCGTAACGACGCGGCAGAATTCCGAGTTGCACCAGCGCGGGATAGTATTCGTAACGGATCACAACTTCCCCCGCCGCACGCGAATCAAGGTCCACATTCACCCAGCGTACGTCATTGTGGACCGAACGCCCGATTCCGGTTGCGGCATATTCATCATCGGGTTGTGGCGCAGCCTTGCCTTTGCGCGTCGCCATCGAGTCATCGCCGCCTCTGGCGGAATCAGATCTTTCAACCGAAGACTGGGCGCTGCCGGCTGTGGGCGCTTCCGAACTCTTGTTCCGCCCATCCTCTTCATAAATCGGACGAGGGCGAGGCGGAGTGATCGGTACCGGATAAGGGCGATGCTCGCGGAAGAACACGGCAGAAATAATACCGAGGCTAGACGTTTGCCCAAGCTTGGCTCCATACGAATCGCGCTCGGAAGTAAAGTAAAACTGTCGCGCTCGCTCGGAGCTCATCTGCCATCCGGAGACTGTGATCGTTCCGTATGGTTCAATCACCCACTTACTGGCATTCCAGGCGGTTGTGTGCCGCGCGTCTATGGAGTTAAGACCATCAACTGACAACGACACGGCAACCCGATACGGCAAAGGATTGCGAATTCTGACTTCATATTCCGCACCGGCGATGGCTTCAACGTAGCTCTTGTCGCGTGCCGCGTATTCCTCGAGCGGCCGCCCGTCAACAAGTATCTGAACATCAAACCCACGATAGACGTCGACCGGCTCGCGAAAGTCCCCGGCATAGTCGCCGCCGGCTCCTGCGGTCACGCCTGCCCGCCACGAGCTAGAAAATGCGAATGCGCTCACTGCAATCAGTGCCAACCCGCCGCAGCAAAGTAATAGTGCTTTCTTCACGGTGCTTTCCTCCTGTTTCTAATTATCCCCGGGATTACCTATTGACCAGTAGGAGGAACGCTCGACCCAGCTTAACTTGCACACACTTTGTTGATTACCGGTCTTTTCAGCATCAAATCAGGATGGCGACGATGGCGGAGGCCCAAAGTGGACTTTGCATGTTGTGGTAAACAAAGGAGGGAGGCTACAATAACGCGCATTTCCTTTTTCGATCCACTTCTGATCGATTCTGACTTAAAAGGCTGGGAGTACTTAATGGAATACGTACTGACTGCAACTAAGACCGAGGCTCGCGCAGGGTCATACTACGACAAGATAGCCGCATACTATGACCTGACGTTCAAGCTCAATGGCTATGGTCGATCGCTTGATCAGTATCTCGCCAATCATCCGCTTCCGATCTCTCGTGGCGCGAAGATTCTGGATGCCGGCTGCGGCACCGGCCTGCTGACGCTGGCGCTGCTGCGTGCGCTGCACTTTCCGGTGAGCATCACGGCTCTCGATCTCTCGGCTACCTCGATTACGGCCGCCCGAAAAGCGGTTGCGGATAGCCCTGGCCGGACACGCGATGTGACTTTTGCTGAAGGAAATCTTTTGTCGCTTCCTTTTGCGGACAACTCGCTTGATCTCGTAGTGACTAGCGGCGCGCTCGAATACGTCCCGCTTGGCGAAGGGATGACTGAGCTTTCAAGAGTGATTGCACCCGGCGGTCACCTGTTGCACATTCCCTGCCGTCCTTCACCGGCCACGACCTTCCTTGAGATTCTGTTTCGCTTCAAGAAACATCCGCGCAAGGCAGTACTACACCAAACATCACAACACTTTCGCATGGTCCATGAGTATCGGTTTCCGCCGTTGCAAGTAATTGGCTGGAGCAAGACCGCGATGCTGGCGCAAAAGCAGTGAACGATGACAGCTGAACAGAATCAAGCCCAACTTCTGGCTACTCATCACCTTTTTACTTTTCCTCCTTCACTGCTTGTAGGACGGATCAACGCGATCGAGTTTCCGCAGCAGCCCGGGCCACGCCAGTTGCGCGCCCTGGCCAACCGTCACAGCGCTCAGTTGTGAAGCAACCTTGTCAAGAATAGGTTCAGGAACACTCAACAGTTCGGCACCTCCCGACTGCGCCAGAATCTGAATACGACACGCACTCTCCAGAATATACATCGACAGAAACGCTTCCGCTGCAGTTTTCCCAACCGTCAACAAACCATGGTTCTTTAAGATGAGGTTGTTCTTGTTTCCCAGATCAGCCACCAGTCGAGATTTTTCGTCCTCGTTCAGCGCCAGTCCCTCGTAGTCGTGGTAGGACAAAGAAGACAAGGCGAAAAGCGATTGTTGTGAAATCGGCAGCAGTCCGTTTTTCTGCGCCGACACTGCGATGCCGCTCCGGGTGTGCAAGTGGATTACGCAAAGCGCATCAGCGCGCGCCGCATGAACGGCGCTGTGTATCGTGAAGCCCGCTGGATTAACAAAGTAAGGCGAGGGCGCCACAATCTCACCCTGAAGATTAATCTTTACCAAACTCGAGGCTGTGATTTCCTCAAACATCATTCCGTAAGGGTTGATGAGGAAGTGATGTTCCGGCCCGGGCACGCGCGCTGACAAGTGTGTGAAGATCAGATCGTCCCAACCGTAATGAGCAACCAGGCGGTAAGCCGCGGCGAGATCCACTCGCGCCTGCCATTCTTCTTCAGAGACTTCCAGTTCCACGCTCGCCGGTTTTTGTGCTGTCGTCATTAGTCACCTTTCAGTTGGGCACGCTTTGGTTTGAAGACTTTCTGTGCAGCCTATATGTCCTCTTTGTCTCCGTGGTGAATATGCAAATACGGCGACCAACCACGGAGCGCAGGGAGGTGGACAGAGAACAATCGAACGATTACTCGGTATTACTTCACGGGCACGATCCGTATGATTCGATCATCGTCAACAGCTGGCGAGCCGCGGTCGTCCTTGTTTGAAGTTGAAAAGTAAAGATTACCATCCGGTCCCTCAGCCACGTCGCGGATGCGTCCATACTTCTTTTCCAGCAAATTCTCCTGCGTGATCACGCGCCGCCCGTCGAGCAACACACGAATAATCCGCACGCCACGCAAGCAGCCGAAAAAGAAGTTTCCGCGAAATTCCGGGAATGCGGCGCCGCGATAGAACATTCCACTCGCGGGCGCACAGGCAGGCGTGTATTCCAGCAACGGAGACTCCATGCCCGGGGCCGTCTGCGTGTGATGAATTACTGGCCAGCCGTAATTCTTTCCCTTTTCCACGATGTTGACTTCGTCGCCGCCGCCTGGTCCATCAAATCCGCTCGGTCCGTGTTCAGTTTCAAACAATAGATTACTGCTTGGCTGCCAATCGATTCCCTGCGGATTGCGATGACCGTATGACCAAATTTCCGGTCGCGCATCTTTTTGACCAACGAACGGATTGTCCGCGGGCAACGTGCCATCGTCGTTCAACCGGAGAATTTTGCCGGCCAGCGAATCAAGTCGTTGCGCCAGATCGCGTCGCGTGGCATCGCCCGTCGTGATGTAGAGCTTTGCGTCAGAACCAAAGCGCAACCTGCAGCCTGCATGATACTGCGCTGCAGGAATAGCCTCGATAATAACTTTGCGATCGGTGAATCCGGTTTCGCTTTCCCGATAACGGACAACACGAACGTATTGGTTGTCGCTGTTGTAAACGTAGGAAAGGTAAACCCAGTGGTTTGAGGCAAACTGCGGATGAAGCGCGAGGCTCATCAATCCACCTTCACCGGAGGGCGCAACGTCGGGGACCGTAAAGATCGGTTGTGATCGCAGTTTGCCGTTCTGATAAACCTGCACGCGGCCAGCACGCTCCGTAAAGAACATGCGTCCGTCCGGCGCCCAGACAATCGACCAGGGTACTTCGAGATTGCTGACTACCGTCTCAACCCGAAACTTTACCTGCGCGCTCGCCCCTGGTTCCTTAGGCGAAGTTGTTTCGATTTCCCCTAAGCCGCGACCAGGCGGCGGCTGCCCACACGCGAACACCAGCATCGTCAGGAAACAAAAGAGGATAAGAAAAGGGTAGCGAACAAAATCGCGAGCGCGGTTCACAGAGGCATGTTTGGTGGAGAAGTTTTTCAAGACGCCATTCCCTTTTCTCCTGTTACCCGTTTCCCCTTGTTTTAAGTTTGGATGTATTCGTGCAGCAGTTTGATTTCGTCTCCCCGCTCGCCGAGCTCAACGCGCATCAGGTCGCGCATCGACAACATGCCTACCCAGCGCTCGCCGTCAACTACCGGCAAGTGACGCGTTCCAATCACTTCCATTCTCTCGAGTGCCTGGTGCGGAGTCTCATCACAATTGATCACTGCCCGCAGCTCACTCAAGACGTCTCCCACCTTGACTGAAACCGGATCGCGCCGTTGCACAACTACTCGTCGCAAAACATCTCGTTCAGAGAAAACTCCGAGAAGTTTGCCGGCGTCATCGACCACACAAACGGCGCCGATGTTACGCGACGCCATAAACTCAGCAGCGTCCTGAACAGTTGCCGACGAGCTCATTGAATAAGGCTCGCGATCTTGAATGACATGTCTGATCAGCATCATGGTGGAGCCTCCAGGGGATTTGCTCGGGTTGTAGGGTTGCGTGGGTATTATAATTAAACTTGGGCGGCTTGTCTGCAAGTTGCAACTGCATAACACTGCAGGCGTTCGACCATCGACCCACAATACCAACGACTAGCCGAAGAGATTTGCCTGCGCGGTTGGTCGGCGGAAGGTTGTGGCGCCCTGCGGCACACGCTTGTTGGTGCGATTGAAGCCCAGTCGCTCGCAGTGAATTTTGAACAGACGTTCGGTTGCCGCCCAATACTCACCTTTCCCGCGCATGCGTTCACCAAACTTGCTTGAGTTCATTTTCCCGCCGCGCGCTTCGAGAATGCGATTGATGACACGATTAGCTTTCGTCGGTAGTTTTTCGCGCAGCCGCTCTTCGAAATAAGGAGCGACGCTGCCCGGCAATCGCAGCATATTGATGAATGCTAGGGTAGCGCCCGCTTCTTTCGCGCGTTTAAGAAGCACTGGGAGTTCACTGCTGAGCCCGGGAATGACCGGCGCGATTCCGATACCAACCGTGATGCCGGCGGCGGCCAGATCGGCCATTGCATGAAAGCGCGCTTCAGGTAGAGGCGCGTAAGGCTCAACTGCCCGCGCAACTTCGCGATCGGTGAACGGGATCGTGAAGAACACTCCGAGGTGCGCATCGCGGGCGAGTTGTTGCAACACGTCGATGTCTCTGCGTATTAGCGCCGACTTAGTAATCACTCCGATCGGTTGGCGAAACTCTGCGCAAACTTCCAGACACTGCCGCGTTAGTTTGTAATGCGCTTCCAGCGGAATGTAGGGATCAGACGTAAATGAGAAAACTATCTCGTCGCCTTTCCATGACGGCTTCATCAACTCCTTGCGCAGGAGCGCCGGCGCGTTGATCTTCGCGACGATCTTACGATCAAAATCTGTTCCGGCGCCGTAGCCGAGATACTCGTGTGTCGGCCGGCTGAAGCAATAGGTGCAGCCGTGAATGCAGCCGCGATAGCAGTTCACGGTGTAGTCGAAGCCCACGTCCGGACTGTCGTTGTGCGTAATTATTGTTCGCGTCTGCGTTTCTTCGAAGACTTCCAGCTTTGCCTCAGGTGGTTCGCCAAGCCACTCGACTGAATGTGTTAGCCAGGGATTAGGAGGATTTTCGACGTAATGCATAAGAGCTGTTTCAACCCAAAGCGACCCAAAAAAGCTTGTATGGGCCTGCGTGCCAGCGATGAAACACAGCTTAACAGAGGTTGGGTTACTTGGCGAGGGCAAGGAGTCTGGTTTTAAGTGGCTGCTTCGTTTATTACGATCGACTCGATGGCTTCAAAGATTACAAAGGTTTGGGCGCCGTTTTCCGTCTGCCGATCGGTGAGCAAAACGTAGTCGTTCGTGATCTCACCAACCTGGCCACTATACACATTGCCAGAGACGCTCCTGACGGTGACGAGCTTCCCTTTATACCGGCGAAGCAGATTTTCGGTGTGCTGTCGTTCCATTTTCCTGGCTCCTGCTAATCAGCGATTGCCTGAGTTTCTCCACCCCCAAACTCTTTTTCCGACCACTCAACAAAGAACAGTCGGTAACTGTCGGGATCTTGCAAGGTGATGAAGCGGCCGCCCCATCCTTCATCCGCCGGCGGCCAAACTTCAGCGCCTCGTGTTTTGAGTTGCCGGTAATATTCTTCGACATCAGCGATGCCTAGAAAAAAACTGACGCCGCGGCCACGCTTCAGCATCGTTTCCAAATGCTGCGCAAGCGTAATTTTCAGCGCTCCCGCTAGTAGGGTCGCCATGGGCGGTTCGGACTCCGGACTGTGCTTGCTGATTTCAATGCCCAGCACGCCGTTGTAAAACGCTAGGGACTCCTCGACACTGTTAACTTCGAGGAACAAAAGATCCAGACCGGAAATTCTCATCTCCACAGCTTCTCACATCGCAGTCAGCAAAAGGTAGAGGCCATAGCCGGTCGCCGCCACCAAGCCCCAAAAAATCGCTTCTTGCGCGCGCGTGTGGCGTCGCAGCGGATTTGAAACCGGTAAGGCGGCATTTAAAGCGCGCATTGTGCTGCGGGCCATTATTACTCCGGCGATGACTACCAACAGCGCCAGGATCCCGAGCGGCCACAAGAACCAAATCCACTGAAAGCGTACGAGGAGCAGCAGGAACAACCCGATCAGAAGACAAAAGAATGCGGTCAAGCCGTGGCCAAGCAGGCCGACCTCCGCAGCCGCTGGCGACGACACTGGCACAAAACTAACGTCGAGCTTCGCGCGTCGCTCATCATACTCGCTTCGGGTCTCCCTATTTCTCAGCGCCCCATAAGCCTCGTTCAGAGACTTCATCTCTTCCTCACTTCCGCCTCTGTCGGGATGATGAGTGGCAGCCAGCCGCTTGTAGAGTCGCTCGAGATCGCGCGGCGACGTGTCCTCGTTGGCGCCCAGGATTTGGTAGTAGTCTTTTTGCGAATCGAACTGGCTCATCTGGTTGGCCGCGATTTTAGATTTGCTATCAGATATTTGCAATTTTTATCGATCATTCATTTCCTTCCGCCAATTAGCGGGCATTTCCATTCACACCTGGCTTCAGCCGGGTGACACGCGACGTGTTTGATTCAGAAACCGTTTAACGGTTTCGGTTTGTCGCTAAATCATCGCATGCACCCGGCTGAAGCCAGGTGTGAATGAGATGAAACAAGGCAGGGTCGAATCCGGTTCAGCAGTTGCCATCCTTTGCGATTGAAGTCATCGTTTCGTAAGATTCAACTAGTAACCATGCTCCATCAATTTGCTCCAGGCGACGACCTCATTTTTCAACTCGAGAGCGGGTTGGGCTTGCTTCGTATTCTCGCCATCGAGGGAGAAGGCGCGGAAACAGTTTGGCATCTGCTGGCTTATGATGAATTTTTTCCAAGCGCTGAAGCGGCCGAAGCCGCTCTCGCGCAACCGGGTTCGCTCACCATACGCAACCCGCACATGGCAATAACGGACCGCGCTTTCGAGCGAACTCCAGCAGCGCGGCTGAATAATCGTCCACTTACAGAACATGAACTCGCCGCCTATCGCGAGTGGGAACAGTCCGAGACGCGCAAGGTCTCGGATCGTTCGGCGCTGTTGCTGCTGGGAATTCGATAAGCGAAGTAAATGGTGAATCGTAAATCGTGAATAGAAAACAACAACTGCTCACTTTATGTTTGCTCGTCTTCGGCTTTGCTAGTCACTCGTTTGCCGCGCGCACGGAGCGTCTCATCGATGCCTGGAAGCCAACCCACTACAACGTAGCGCTCACTTTCAACGACAAGTTAACTGAAATCACCAGGGCAAGGGCGGAGATCACAATTCTCGCGGTGAAAGACTCGCTCGCGCAGATCGATTTGGATTTCGGCGAGTTGCCGGTCGACTCAGTTGCCGTCAATAATCAAGCTGCGACGTACACACGCTCGCCCGGTAAGATTAATATCAAACTTCCGCAACGAGTGCGCCAGGGAACAACCCTTGTCGTCGCAATTTCCTACCACGGCAAACCTAAAGACGGACTGGTTCTGGCAAACGATAAGGCGGGTAAGCCCTCGGCGGTCGGCGACAACTGGCCCGACCGCGTGCATCATTGGATTCCCTCTCTTGATCATCCAGCGGCGAAAGCGACAATAACTTTTTCGATCACCGCCCCCGCCCGCGATCAGGTTGTCGCGAACGGTAAGCTTAGCCATGTTGAGAATGCGAACACGACCCGCACCTGGACCTATGCAGAGGCAGTCCCAATCCCGCCCTACTGCATGATAATCGCGGTCGGCGACTTTGCGCGCGTGGAGCCTTTGACAGAGACAGTTCCGCTTTCCTATTACGTTCCTCAGACCGACAAAGATTTTGCGCTACCGGGTTTCGTCCCGGCGAATCCGGCGCTGAAGTTTTACAGCCAAACTATCGCCCCCTACCCGTTCGAAAAACTCGCCTTGATCATCGGCGCGACGCGCTTCGGCGGCATGGAGAATTCCAGTGCGATTGTTTTCGCGAGCACGTTGTTTGATCCGAGACCAGACGCTCCGCACAGCAGTGTTTTCAAGGTCCGCGAAGGCCTCAGGAATGTAGTCGCGCATGAGATCGCGCATCAGTGGTTTGGTGATTCAGTAACTGAGTCGACCTGGTCTGATCTTTGGTTGAGCGAAGGCTTCGCCGACTATTTCGCCGGCATCTTCATCCAGCACTACGAAGGCGAGGCGGCCTTTCAGAGTTATATGAAGCAGGAAGCGGAGACCTATTTTAGCTACGAGAAACAGACGCGCACACCGATCCACGATACCAACACGGAAGATCTCTTCAAGCTTTTAAACGCTAACAACTATCAAAAGGGTGCCTGGGTTCTGCACATGCTTCGCTCTGAATTGGGAGACGCGCAGTTCTTTCGCGGCATTCGCGTTTACTACGAAACCTATCAAAATGCGACGGCGACAAGTGAGAATTTGCGCGCCGCTTTCGAGAAAGCCTCGGGCCGAGACCTGACGGAGTTTTTCGCGCGTTGGGTCTACGGCACCGGCCACCCAAGCTACGAATTAAGTTGGGAATGGAACAGCAAGACTAACAGAGCCACATTCGTGCTCAAACAGCTCCAGTCCGAAGCCGTCTTTCCCAACGCCGTGCCGATCGACATCATGACGGCAAACGGCCGGCGGCAACTCGTCATGAAACCAACCGGCAGGCAAACTGTTGACGAACTGAAACTGACCGCCGCTCCCAGCGCGATCATTTTCGATCCCAACAACACGATCCTCAAAGACGTCCGCGTGACTCAGAATGTCCGATAGGGTTTAGCTTGTGTGATTGGCGCTCGCAATCAACCTTCGACCCTAACGGCAGCGCGGTTTCTTCGAATGGTTTGTAACCAGAAGAAAAGGATCAGGCCCACAAGTACCCAACGAATACATTGACGACCGTCTCTACTTTGGACGGTTTTTTATCCTTAAAGACCGAAGCGTTGGCGATATTCGCCGGAGAGAATAAAGGCCTTTACCATCTCGGCGTCGACGAAGTTGCCGTTGAATTGATTGAGTTTGTTGAGCCAGAAGTTGTAGCCGTCGAAGTTTAATCCGAGCTCCGGCGCATCGTTAGGATTGCGGCGCAGGTAACCGAAGTATTGCATCAACACAAAAGCTTTGTTGAACTCCTGCTGGGCGAGGACTGAGTTTTCTGCGACGAGCCTTAGTGCGCGTGCCCGTGCGGCCGTGTCATCAGTCGTGCTAGCTGAACCAAATTCATTGATAGCTGCCGCGCGTTCCGATGCCGAGGGCGTAACGCCGGCATTCGCGAAGAGCGCGTCAACAAATTGAGCGGGCGTCATGGTGGTCGCATAGGCAGAAGTAAAACGAGACCGCGAGACGAAGTCTGTGGCGAACGTCTGTTTGTTGCTGTCCAACTTTGCCTGCCAGTTACCGGCACCCACAACGACTCCCTGGCCTATCTGCTGCGTATCCGGGAGAAATTCATTAAGCCTCACCGGCACCGGCGTTCCGGGCAAATTGCCGTAAGCCGCTTTGTGCATGCGATAGACCAGATAGCCCGTCTCTTGAAACTCAATCGAGAGGAAAAACGCGGCCGAGACATTGACCCGTTTCGCCTCTACGCACCCAGCGTCCACGCCACACGAAACAATCTCCTGGGTCCAAAACGCCAGGCCGGCTGGATCCGGCCCGCGATTGAGGAAGTCCAGGTAATGTTGGTGGACGAAAACCTGAGCTTGATCGATGACACTCGGCACGGGCAAAGCCTGCCAGGATGAGCTGTAGTCGTCGCTACCAGGTCTATTAGAGATGTTGGTAATGCCGCTGCCGTCGGCGTTCATGACCACGATGGAAGCGTGAAAACCGGGGTCGTTTCCAAAGTGTAAGAAACTGATTTTCGTATTGTCGGGGGACCAGACAGGCTCATAGTCGTAGTTGGTAGTGGCACTCGTAAGCGCCCTCGCGTTGCTGCCATCGGCGTTGACTAACCAAATTTGAGCGTCACAGATGATTTCAAAATTGGAGAAATCGAATACGCAGTCGGACTCCCTTGTAAACGCAATTGTCTGGTTGTCTTTTGACCAGGTGGGAAAGTAATCCTTGCCATTTGGGTCGGGATTAGACGTGAGTCTTGTGAAGTTGGCTCCGTCGGTATTCAACACAAAAAGACCATTGTCACCGTTGATTGCGAACTTCAGCCCATCGGTAGACCATGCAGGCAGGTAACCGGGAACAAGATGGGAAACCCTCATCTGATTGTTGCCATCAGCGTCCATCACGTATAAATCGGAATGACGCTCAAAAGATATCTTCCTTCCATCAGGAGACCACAATGGATCTTGATCGCTTGAGGAGTTATTGGTCAGCCGTGTCTGATTGCTGCCATCAGCAGCCATGACGTAAATCTGATCATTCGCGTCGCGGTTGCTGGAAAAGGCAATCTTCAGGCCGTCGGGCGACCAGACATGAGCACCATCGGCAGCCGGGTTATTGGTGAGCCGTGTCTGATTACTTCCATCGGCGTTCATTACGTAGATCTCATAATTTCCGTCCCGGTTGCTGCTGAAGGCGAGCTTCAAGCCGTTAGGCGACCAGACAGGCCCACTATCCCGGGACAGGTTCGAGGTAAGGCGTATCTGATTACTTCCGTCGGGGTTCATCACATAAATCTCGTCGTTGCCATCCCGATTGCTGACAAACGCGATCTTGCCGTTCGCCTTTAAAGCTGGCGTGTCCAAATGATTGAGTTGGTTTGGAGCGCTGTTTCTTTGGGCGATTTTGGAGGAGGGTGATCGGGTTCCAGAGAACCCCGAAGCGGCCAAGAAACTAGTCAACAAAGCTACAGCCAGCATCAGGCCGAGAAGTTGCTGTGCGTGATTCTTTTGGTGGTTGTGGGAAAACATTTCATTTCTCCTTTCGAGTGAAGCGCAGAGCGTCGGGGCAAAAGCGCCGATAGAATGAATGCCACTTCGGGCAGAAGAGTTTTTGGTGTGAACGGATCGGCCTAGTCAATTCCTGACCGACCGACAGCAACGCGCGAGCCTCTGGAGACAGGCGCCGCTCCAAAGAACGCACAGCCTCTACGAGAAGTAGTTGGCCTTCGGGAGAGTCTGGTGCTACCGGTTCTGATGAATCGCTATCGTTGAGGGAAACGTCATCGTCAGTTTGCGCAGACGGCGCGTCGAAGTTGGGGCGCGGCCACTCGCCGGAAACGATCGTCACGCGGCGGCGGAAAGCATTGACCTCGATGCGTCGGTATGTTTTCACTCCAGCCCCCTCAAACTTTTGCTGAGAGCGCGGGCGTCTCGCCTGCGCTCTCGGCAAGTAGCCATCAATTGCCCGGCGTGCAACTCAGGCGCGGGTTGAAATCAGCAAACATGCCGTTTGGATTCTCGGCCCAGACCCAGACGTGTTTGAAGTAGAACCAGGGAGTTCCGTGAATCGGATCAATGAACGGACCCGTTGACGTTTGACCGGCAATGGAAAACGGTCCAGCTACTTCCACTAGATTCGCGGGCAGCGGAAATTGAAACGAGGGGAAGACGCCTGGGATGCCGCCAGTAGCGTCTATATAAAGGGCGAGATTGTCATATTCCACCGACACGAGCCGCAAGCCGCCATTGCGAGTCGGTACATAGACGAGTTGTTCCGGCTCCTCCAAAGTTATCCCGGGCTGGAGGAAGCGCGGGAGGTTGGTGTAGTGAATGCCGTCTATTCCCAGGCCGGGAATCTCAATGCAGGGGCTGCCGAGTTGAACGTAGCCATCTGCAATCGCCACGGTCACGTCGTGGTATTTGGCCGTGGCCGCACGAATGCGGGCAATCTGTTTGTTGACCTCGGAGTTGTTTTCCGCTTGCGCCTTCGCAACTGTCTGACCGCCAATCGAGGTGAATAGTGCAACCAGCACGGCGGTAATGGTTGAAGCTAAGTTGATTCGTTTGGTAAGCATGAACTCTCTCCTTTTGACTTTGGGTTGACTTCTTCCGCCGTCTGCTTAACGAGCGGCGTAACTGCTTTGCGTGTTGGGGACATTAAGGC
>JBDUDV010000078.1:0-17280 GCA_040002755.1 Acidobacteriota bacterium
GTCAATGCTTGAGGTACTTGTTTTACTTCAGTCGTTCGACGAAGCGTCTTATTCGCGTCATACCCTCAGCCAACTGCTCCATCGATGTCGCGTACGAAATTCGCAAATAGCCTTCGGCGCCAAACGCCGCGCCGTCCGTAACGACGGTATGTTCTTCTGCCAACAAGCGATTCGCAAACTCTGCCGAGGTTGCAATTTCGCCACCCAAACATTCGCGCACACTTGGAAACGCGTAAAACGCGCCCTCCGGTTCATTGCAACTAACGCGAGGAATCTCACGCAACGCCGCCAGCAGCCAGGCGCGCCGCCCGGTGTACTCAGCGAGCATCGCAGCCACAGATTGCTGCGGGCCCTTTAATGCTTCGACGGCGGCGGCCTGCGCAATCGAGTTGGGATTACTTGTCGAGTGGCCCTGTACCTTCAGCATTTCGCGCGTCCATTCGCGCGGAGCCAGGGCGTAGCCGACGCGCCAGCCAGTCATCGCATAGGTTTTGGAAAACGATCCGGCAATGCAAAGGCGCGTTCGCAATTCAGCCGGCAAGCTGGCGGCGCTAAACACCTCAGCTGGTGGATAGACGAAACGCAGGTAACATTCGTCGGTGATCACATAAATGTCGCGCTCGACCAGCAACTCCATCATCTTTTGAAATTCAGCTGGGGGACTTACCCGACCTGAGGGATTGCAAGGTGAATTGAGAATGATGAGTTTGGTTCGCGGCGTGATTGCGCGCGCTACCTGCTCCGCGCTCAGCACGAAACCCGTTTCCTCTGTCTCGATAAATGCTGGAACTCCGCCGGCGAAGATCACAACCTCGGGGAACGTGACCCAGTACGGTTTTGCCATTAAGACTTCATCACCGGGGTTGATGAGACTTACGACTGCGTTGAAGATTGCCTGCTTGCCACCCGAGCTCGCCATCACCTCGTTGCGTTCGTAATTCGCGCTGAACGTGCTCGCATAGAAATCAATAATCGCTTGTTGCAATTCGCGCGTGCCGCCGGTTGCCGTGTATTTCGTCTTGCCGGCCCACATCGCCGCTTCGGCGGCGCGCTTGATGTTGTCGGGCGTATCGAAGTCTGGTTCGCCGGCGCCGAAGTCCACGACGTTTGCGCCTTCGGCGCGCAGGCCTTCAGCCGCCTGCATGGCTGCGAGAGTCGACGACGCTTGCATTTTGGCGACGTTATAGGAAGCGTGAAACCGAGAAGCTGCGGGTTTGCTGGTCATGAATTTCGTATTTTTAAATCCTTATCGTGGCTACTCCGGCTCGCGCTAACTCTTCTTAACTTTCTCTTTCATGCGCTCTTCAACTAAAGGGGGAACCAGGCCATCAAGCTCGCCGCCCAGTTGGAACACCTCTTTAACCAGTCGGGAACTGACATAAGAGTAAGTTTCGGCTGGCATCATGAATACAGTCTCGATGCTTGGCTCCAGCCGGCGATTCATCAAGGCCATCTGCAACTCGTACTCGTAGTCTGAAATTGCGCGAATGCCGCGTACGATGGCGTGGGCCTCTTGCGCGAGAGCATAGTGAACCAACAGTCCTTCGAAATCATCTACGCGCACCACACAATCGCGCTGCTCGATCGTCTTGAGCACCTGTTCGAGCATATCGCGGCGTTCTCCGATCGAAAAGAATGGTCGCTTGTCGGGGTTAACGAGGATAGCAATGATTATCTCGTCGAAGAGTTTGCAGCCGCGCTCGATGATATCGAGATGACCGTTGGTAACGGGATCGAATGAGCCGGGATAGATGGCGCGTCGCATGGACAGGGATGGTAAAGGGTAAACGGCAAATGGTAAATAGGGAATCCGAGCCGGCGTTGGTTCTGACTCGCCCGGCAGACTGACGGCTTGACACGTTTGGACCTCGGTGGTTCAATAACCTCGGAACAACGTGGTGAGTTAAGGCGACTTGCGGCCACGTAAAACAAACGGCTAAACAGCTCGGCGAGTCTTTCCCTTAGAGACTAATCGAATAGGCTTTAGGAAAGCCCCGCGTTGTTTGGCGCGGGGCTTTTGCTTGGTGAATAGTAAATGGTGAATAGTAAATAGTCGGCGCGTAACCATTACCGGCCGGTTTCTGTTCACCTCCGTATGTCGGTTCTTACTATTTACCATTTACGATTTACTATTCACCTTCTATGGCCAGCTTTCTCGACACTCTAAAAGAACGCATCGTTGTCTTTGATGGCGCGATGGGGACTAACCTGCAAGTCCAGAACCTCACGCTCGAGGATTTTGGTGGACTGAGTTTTGAAGGTTGTAACGAGAATCTTCTGGTCACCCGGCCTGACGCGGTCGAAAATGTCCACGTCGCGTTTCTCGACGTCGGCTGCGATGTCATCGAGACGAATTCGTTCAACGGCACTCCCTTAGACTTCGCTGAATATGATATCGAGGACAAAGCGTATGAGATGAACGTCCTCGCCGCTCAGCTCGCCAAGCGGGTCGCCGCCGGTTACTCAACTAAAGATAAGCCGCGTTGGGTTGCGGGCTCGATGGGCCCGGGACGAAAACTGCCTACGCTTGGCCACATCAAGTTTGCGGATCTCAGGTCGGCCTATGCTGAGCAGGTGCGCGGCCTCCTCGATGGTGGCGCCGATTTGCTGATCGTCGAAACCTGTCAGGACTTGTTGCAAACAAAAGCCGCGCTCTCGGCTATCTTCAGACACTTTGCAAAGCATCGCGTGCGCCTTCCAGTTATCGCTCAAGTCACCATTGAACTATTCGGGACGATGCTCAACGGAACGGAGATCGCCGCCGCGCTTACCGCGCTGGCCCCGTTTCCAATCGATGTGATCGGTATGAACTGCGGCACTGGCCCGCGCCACATGACCGAAAGCATCCGCTATCTTTGCGAGAACGCGCCGCTGCCCGTGTCAGTGTTGCCTAATGCCGGGTTGCCTTCAGTCGTCGACGGCCAGATGCACTACGACGAGACTCCGGAAACTTTCACGAACCAGGTGATTCACTTTGCCAACGACTTTGGCGTCAATATCGTCGGCGGTTGTTGTGGCACCACGCCTGCGCATCTGAAGTTAGTGGTCGAGGCCATGCAAAAGATCACGCCCAGGGTGCGTGACGCTAAACTCGTGCCCGCCGCTTCCTCAATTTATTTTCAGCAGCCCTATGTGCAGGATGCTTCGTTCCTGATTGTTGGCGAGCGAGTCAACGCGAGTGGCTCGAAGAAGATGCGCGACCTGCTCAACACCGAAAATTGGGATGGCCTGGTTGCTTTGGCTAAAGAGCAGGAACGCGAAGGCGCGCACGTGTTGGACGTGAACGTGGACTATGTGGGCCGCAACGGCGAGCAGGACATGCATGAACTCGCCTCGCGTCTGGTCACAAACATCAAGCTGCCGCTGATGTTTGACTCGACTGAGTGGGAGAAGATGGAAGCTGGCCTGCAACACGCTGGCGGCAAGAGCATTCTCAATTCAACTAACTACGAAGATGGAGTGCCGCGTTTTTCGAATGTTATCGATCTCGCGAAGACCTACGGCGCGAGCGTCGTGATCGGAACGATCGACGAAGAAGGAATGGCGCGCACCGCTGACGGAAAGTTCGCAATTGCCAAGCGCGCTTACGAACAAGCGACGGGCGAATTGGGTTTTCTGGCAAGCGACATTTTCTTCGATCCACTGGCGCTACCGATCTCCACCGGTATCGAAGAAGATCGCCGCAATGCACTTGAGACTATCGAAGGAATCCGCCGGATCAAGAAAGAGCTGCCGGGCTGTTTCACAATCCTGGGAGTTTCCAACGTTTCGTTCGGTCTCAATCCTGCGTCTCGCGTCGTGCTCAATTCAGTGTTTCTACACGATGCGGTAGAAGCCGGTCTCGATGCGGCGATAGTCAACGCCAGCAAGATCGAGCCGCTGAATCGCATCGGCGAGCAGGAATTAAAGGTCGCGCGAGACTTGATTTACGACCGGCGAGAGTTTGCAGGCGATGTGTGCACCTATGATCCGCTGACGCAGTTCACAACTCTGTTCGAAAACGTCAAAGCCAAAGCCTCAAAGACGGCTTCGAAAGGCGCCACTGTCGAAGAGCGTCTCAAGAGCCACATCATCGATGGCGAGAAGATTGGTTTGGAAATGGAGCTAACCAAGGCGCTCGAAACCCATCCCGCGCTCGACATCATCAACAACATTCTGCTCGATGGCATGAAAGTAGTCGGCGATCTTTTTGGTAGTGGTCAAATGCAGTTGCCGTTTGTGTTGCAGTCAGCCGAAGCGATGAAGGCGGCAGTGCGTTTCCTTGAACCGTTCATGGAGAAGAAGGGTGGGGCGACGGCAAAAGGCACGCTGGTGCTTGCGACCGTGAAGGGTGACGTGCACGACATTGGCAAGAACCTTGTCGATATTATTTTAACCAACAACGGCTACAAGGTTATCAACCTGGGAATCAAGCAACCGATTGATAATATTCTGCTCGCCCAGGACGAGTACAAAGCGGACGCGATCGGAATGAGTGGTCTGTTAGTAAAGTCGACGCTGATCATGAAGGACAATCTCGAACTGATGAACGAGCGCGGCATTACCGTTCCGGTGATTCTTGGCGGCGCTGCGTTGACGCGTCGTTATGTCGATGAGGATCTGAGGTCAATATATAAAGGCAGTCTCTATTATGCCGGCGATGCGTTTGCCGGTCTGCACACGATGGACAGGCTGGTCGGTGGCAAGGGCGAAGAAGTTGGCGACCTCGCAAAGGCAGCGGCGGCGGCCGCAGCCGAAGACGTCGAAAAACCTGAAGACGTGGAGGATCGTGTTGGTGAAGAAGCGAAGCTTGGTATCAGCAAGCGTGTGAAGCCGCGCGGTGCAGCACCGGCAGGGGATACAACGCACACCATTCGCTCCGTTGTTAGTCAGGACGTTGCGGTTCCAAAAATGCCCTTTTATGGCTCGCGAGTTGTCGCGGACATTTCGCTCGATGACGTATTCGAGTTCGTCAATGAGACTGCTTTATTCAAAGGACAGTGGCAGTTCAAACAAGGAAAGACAGCTCCGGATGTGTATCAGAAGCTCGTTCGTGAAAAGGTCAGACCAATCTACGAGGAGTTGAAGGAGCGCAGCAAGCGTGAACAACTGCTGCAGCCGCGCGTCGTTTATGGATACTTTCCGGCGCAATCGTCCGGCAACGATCTGATTATCTACAACGAGGACGAGACGACGGAGCGGATGCGCTTCACCTTCCCGCGCCAACCGGCTGGAAAAAACCTTTGCCTCGCGGACTTCTTTGCGTCGAAAGATTCGGGGCGGATGGACGTCGTAGCGTTTCACCTGGTAACGATGGGGAGCCGCGCGACCGAGTATTCGCATGAACTATTTAAGTCAGACAACTACGCCGAATATCTTTATTTCCACGGACTGAGCGTCGAAGGAGCAGAGGCGTTGGCGGAACTGTGGCACAAGCGCATTCGCGAAGCTCTGGCTATTGCTGGTGAGGATGCGGAGGATGTAAGGAAATTGTTTCAGCAGCGCTATCGCGGCTCGCGGTTTAGTTTTGGCTATCCGGCGTGTCCAAACCTCGAAGATCAGTCTAAGCTGTTTGAGTTGTTGGATCCGGCGCGCATCGGAGTTGAACTGACCGAAGAGTTTCAGCTTGATCCGGAGCAGTCGACTTCGGCGATCATCGTCCATCACCCGGAAGCGAAATACTTTTCAATCGACTAGGCAATAACCAAAAGTCCAATGTCCAAAGTCCAAAGTCCTGAACCCCAAGTTGAATTGAAAAATTCGACGAAGGAGAAAACAGACGTTGGATTTTCGACTTTGGACATCGGACTGTTGCAGCCTGCTCCAGATGAGTTCGCAGTCCTGAATTGGTTTGAACGCTCCGCGTTCCGCTTCATTCACCGCATGAACCAGGGTGCCTGGAAGCGCTTCTGGACCTGGTGCCAGAAAGTTTTCGGCGCCGGTTGGATCCACCTCTCGACGTACAATTTGATGGAAGTCTATGGCTTGGAAAACATTGAAGCCGCTTCACGCGACCGGCCAATACTGATCGCCGCTAATCACCGGTCGTTCTTCGACATGTACGTCGTATCGACAACGCTCTTCCGCCACACGTCCTGGCGTAAGCAACTTTTCTTTCCCGTGCGGGGACGGTTTTTTTATGACTCAATCGTAGGACTATTTGTAAATCTGGTGATGGGTTGGTGGTCGATGTATCCGCCGTTCTTCGCGTCGGGTGAAAAACCGATCATTGAGAAGCGCGCGTTTGACAAGTATTCGTTTCGCCTCTTGACTGAGCTTTGCAGGAACGGTCGCGGTAACGTCATCGGCTTTCATCCAGAAGGCACGCGTAATAAGGGCAACGATCCATATTCATTTCTGCCGGCGCAACCGGGCATCGGAAAACTGATCAAGGATGCCGCCCCACAAGTCATTCCGGTTTTTGTCGCCGGACTGGGAAATGATCTTCCGAAACAAGTGCTGGGTAACTGGCGCGGCGGCGAAAAGATTCGGATACACTTTGGTCCGCGCCTGGAGCTTTCGGATTACTTGTCGAAAAGGGATCAGGCTCGCACCCATGTCGAGATCTCCAGGTTTGTCATGAGCAAGATTGCTGAACTTGGTGAACAGGATCGCGCGGCCCAGCGTTCAGCAGTCAGCAATCGGGAGTCAGCAAACTGAACCCTTCGCTCCGCGGTTCGGCTGATTACTGACTGCTGATTGCTTATTACTATTCTTTAAATGTCTCTTCCCCTCGTCATCGTCAATCCTGAATCGGCCGGCGGCGCCACGCGCGCTGCGTGGCCGCGTATCGCCAGCGAACTTAGCACTCATTTCGGTCCGTTTACTCCTGCGTTCACCGAACGAGCGGGTGAGGGAATCGAGCTTGCCGCGAACGCTGCGCGCAAGGGTACAAAGCTGGTTATCGCTTGCGGCGGCGACGGCACGATTTCCGAAGTAGCAAACGGAATTCTTTCCGTCGGCGGCGACTCGGAGTTAGGAATTCTACCCAGCGGCACCGGCGGCGACTTCCGCCGGACGATTGGCATTCCCGTTCGCGTAGCGGCCGCTGCCAGAATCCTTCGCAATGGTCAAACGCGCTTGATTGATGTCGGCAAGATCACCTTTACAAACGACAGAGGCGAATTCGAATCGCGTTACTTTATCGGCGTGGCTTCGTTTGGCATGAGTGCTGATGTGATTCGACGCGTTGAGGAAGGTGGACCTGACTGGTTACCAACAAAAGGACCCAGGTGGCTAACCGGACGGCTCTCGTTTGCCGTTGCCATGCTGCAGACTGCTGCGAAAAAAACAGCTATGCGCGTGGTGGTTCAACTTGATGACGATGCGGCGCGCCATATGACCGTTGCAAATCTTTGCATCGCCAACGCACGGTATTTTGGCGGCGGGATGAAGATCGCGCCAAATGCAAAACTGACGGATGGGAAGTTTGATGTTGTGAGCATTGGAGACCTGGGCGCGGCCCGAATTCTGGCTAACGCGCCTCGGTTGTATGCAGGTGCACACCTGAGCATGGCGGAAGTTGGTCATGCGCTGTCCGCGAAGGTTGGCGCTCGTTCTCTGAATAATGAAGAGAGAGTTGAAGTGGAGGTTGACGGCGAGATTCCAGGTTATCTACCGGCGACATTTCAAATCCTACCGAAAGTGTTGCGCGTTCGCTGTCCCGCGAAGTAATCAAGCGCCGAGAGAATACTTCTTGCCAGCAAATTGAAAAAAAGGTTATAAATATCGCATCCGAGCCCATTATATTTATTTTTGGCGCGGCGCTCTTCATGTATAGACGAATATTTGTGCCAGCGCAGAGAGTGTTCCCTGCAGTGCGGGAGTTCTATAATTTGCACTCGATCGCAGCGTTGAAGTGTGTAAGTGCGGAGTTTAGCTGACGGAGGATTCGCTAGTGGATAGTCCGCTCGATCAGGAGCGTCCAACAGACAGCCCGACTACTTCGACTACTGGCGAGACGGTCGTAACTGGAACTCCGTCTGTTGCGCCGCCAGTTAAGCCACCGTTGCCGCCTGCGGCGAAGGCTGCTGCTAAGCCGGGCGGTGCTGTTGTCGAAAGCACACCCGAACCTGCCGTAAACAAGATGCGACGGCGGATCGTTTGGTCAAGTGTCGTCATATTTCTGGTGACCGACTTCCTGATGTTCCTGCGATTTTTTCTGCCGCGATCGATTCTTGAGCCGTCCAGCAAGTTTTCGGTTGGTTTTCCGGGAGACTACGCGCTGGGCGTCGATACAAAGTGGCAGCAGCAATATCGCATCTGGGTGGACAAGACTTCCGACCGGATTTTTGTGATTTACGCGCGTTGCACTCATCTTGGCTGCACGCCTGACTGGAAGGCGAGTGAGAATAAATTCAAGTGTCCCTGCCATGGTAGCGGTTACGACAGCGAGGGAATCAATTTCGAGGGGCCGGCGCCGCGGCCGATGGATCGCGCGCACGTCGAACTCGATGCTGAGGGACAAATCGTGGTCGACATAGCCAAGCTTTACAAGTGGCCCAAGGGCGATAAGAACGAGTTTAGCGATCCGGGCGCCTATATCCCGCTATAGTTTCGCGAACGAAGGACTAGATGGACGAGAATCCTGACAAGAAAGAAACGAAGCAGTTAACTGGCGATGAAAAAGCCAGTGCCGGCCTTATCGGAAAAGTTAAGGAAGGCACCACTGCGGTCACGAAACGGGCCATCGACGAGGCCAAGGGTTACAAAGACGTCCAGGAGACACAGCTTTGGAAGTCGATCTTTCGCGTCTCGCATGATCGCTCCGATCCGCGCAATCGTTCGCTGGCAGTTCTCTCCAACGTTTTCCTTCATCTCCACCCGGCAAAGATCAATCGCGACGCAGTGCGCTACCGGTACACCTGGGGAATGGGCGGCATCACGTTCTACCTGTTTATCGTGCTGACGTTCACGGGTGTGCTTTTGATGTTCTACTATCACCCGACTAAGGTCGACGCCTTTCGGGATATTCTTTACCTCGAGCACGACGTACCCTTCGGCAAGTTGCTGCGAAACATGCACCGCTGGGCGGCGCACTTGATGGTGATCACCACCTGGCTGCACATGTTTCGCGTGGTGCTTACCGGATCATACAAACGCCCGCGCGAATTTAACTGGGGCGTAGGCGTGGTATTACTCGTGCTGACGCTTCTGCTTTCGTTCACGGGTTACCTGCTGCCGGACGATCAACTTGGTTTCTGGGCGGTCACAGTTGGGACAAACATGGCGCGTGCGACCCCCATGCTTGGTTCGGAAGGACCCTTTGGCGTGCAGTTGGGCATGACTCCTTTTAATGATGTTCGTTTTGGATTGTTGGGCGGCTCAATCGTCGACTCCAATGCACTGCTGCGTTCATACATCTGGCATTGCATCGGCATACCGCTGGTCGCTTCGATCTTTATGGCCGTGCACTTCTGGCGCATAAGAAAGGACGGCGGTATCTCCGGCCCGGCGCCAGTGATGCTCGAATCAGAGATGAAGGCTGTGAAGAAGAAGTAGCTAAGACTTATTGGATCCGGGTGCCCGATAAACGACAAAATGGCGATGCCTAAGTTGACTAGAGGAAAGTTAATAACGCTGGGAATTGTTGTAGTCCTGGTGGTGCTGGCCATCGTTTTTGTTCAGGATTGGCATCAGCTCTGGATCATCTCTTCGGCGCCCGACAACATCCCGATCGTTGCCATGCTTTTCCTCGTGCCGATCTTTACCTGGATGGGTATAAGCCAGTCCAGGGCTAATGATCGATTAATCGAGCAATTAGAAGCCGATCCAAAACTCGCGAAGACCCATCACCGCAAAGTAGAACCGTGGCGTCCGGGCTGGGCGCGCGAGATACACGTTTGGCCGTATCTGGTGCGAACAGAGTTTTTGTGGGCGGTGATCGTGACCGTCATTCTTTTTGTCTGGTCTATAACGCTGAATGCTCCGCTTGAAGAGCCTGCGAATCCCAACCTGACGATGAACCCATCGAAAGCGCCGTGGTACTTCCTCGGGCTTCAGGAGATGCTGGTTTACTTCGATCCCTGGATTGCCGGCGTCGTCATGCCATCAGTGATCATGATAGGGTTGATGGTTTTCCCTTACGTCGACTCGAATCCGCTCGGCAACGGTTACTACACTCTCAAGCAGCGCCGCTTTGCAGTCGGCATGTTTGCCTGGGGCTTTTTGATGTGGATCCTGCTTATTGTGATCGGGACCTTCATTCGCGGGCCGGGTTGGATTTGGTTTTGGCCAGGTCAAACCTGGGACCACAACACCGTCGTGTTTGATAAGAACGTCGATCTGCATGATTGGATCGCGACGAGCCGTATCGGCAAGGCGCTCCACCTGGGATTCCTGTCAAACAATCCTTTTAAGTTTATTTTTGGCTTCCTGGTGGTGAGCGGGTTCTACGTGGTAGGCGCATTGTTCTTCCATTGGTTGATGACTGTGGATTTCAAGAAGCTGAGGTTACGGCCGCCGTTCAACCTTTTCCCGAAGGATGCGTTCGAGCAAAAGCTTCTGGCCCGGACGAGTGTCCTGCAATATGCAACCTTCCAGTTTTTCGCGGTAAGTGTATTGCTGGCAATGCCGGTGAAATTGATACTGAGACTGGTGCTGACAATCAAGTATGTCTGGGTGACACCCTGGTTCAATATCTGATCGTCTGACGAGCGTCGAGGAGTGACCCTTAGTGGCAGAGACTACTCAAGCTAGCGAGTCGTTGGCAAAGAAAGAGCCGGAGGTGCCGGTCCAGGATCCAATCGTAAGCCGCTCGACCAGCGGCATCTTACTGATCTGCGCTCTGCTGTTGACTGCCTCGCTCGCCTGGTCTCTCTATGATGAAGCGTTTGGCCAGCGTCCCTGGAAAGGAATGCAGCAGCAGTTTGTCAGCCGCTACTCGAGATACCTAAAGAGCATTAAGACACAAGCGGGCAAGACAGAGGCTGAGGTCAAAGAAGACCCGGAATACCAGACGCTGGATGCGGATGCGAAGGCGGCGTCGGAAAAGGTTGAGGCCGAGAAGGTTGAGATTGACCACAAGGTCACTCAAATACAGAGCCAGCTCAACGCGGTAACTGAGCCGTTTCAGAATCAGCGCGGCAAGCTTACGGTGATCAACTATAACGTTGAGGTCGCCACTGGTGGGGCCAAAGATAAATATCGCAAGCAGGCCCAGGAGAAGCGAGCGGAAGTAGTTGACGTCGATTTACCTGCCGCTGACGGCTCCGGGAAAACAACTCAGAAGCTTAACTACGGGCAGTTGGAGAAGCTCTTCAATGATTCGCGCGAGGAGAAGGCGCGCCTGTTGGGGCAAAAAGCAGATTTGCTCAAAGAGCCTACGGAGCTCGCAAAGAAGCGCGACGATTATCTGAAGCACCACATGCCGGGGCTGGGTCCAGTGGCAATCGACGGGCTACTGCGCAAGATGGATCAGTTTGACTATTCCATCCTGCCCCATCAAATCAGCGTTAACGAGTTTAATATCGTCGACCGCTGCGAAGTTTGTCATGCTGGGATTCGGGAGCCGCTCGACCTGCGACCGGAAGATCTGGCGCCGGATGGCCCGGGCAAAAAACCTGACAGTTTCGCCCGCGCGTTCGTGAGTCACCCCAATAGAGAAATACTGCAGATACATTCGCCGGAAAAGTTTGGCTGCGCGAGTTGTCACTGGGGCAACGGCCGGGCAACGACGAGCGACGTGAAGGGGCACGGCCGTCACAAGTTCTGGCTCTGGCCAATGTTTGAGAAAGAAAACACAGAGGCCGGATGTCAGCAGTGCCACGCGAAAGATCGAGTTACCCAGGGCGCCGATACTTTGAATCTGGGACGCGACCTCTTCTCGCAACGCGGCTGCATGGGCTGCCATCGTTACGAAGGGTTTGATCGCGAGACTGATGCGTTGGGCGCCGCGCGGCAGAGCGTCAGCCAGCTCGAAGATCAGATCACAGGCAACCAAAAACAAATAAGACTGGACGAGAATCCGCCCGAGGGAACCAGCGACGAAGATGCACAGAAGATGCTGGCGCAATCGGAAGCGCTGAAGGTGACAAACAGCATTCTGGCAGCCCGGATCGATCAGCTAAACCTGCAGACGAAGCATTTGATGCAGGACCAGAAAAAGGTTGGACCAAATCTCAAGGACGTTCGTTTGAAACTTCGCAAGGAGTGGATACCGGTGTGGCTGCGGGATCCGCAGGCGTTTCGTCTCGGCACGAAAATGCCAACCTTCTGGCGCTTTGCCGCGCCTGCTGAAAATGGCCTGCCGCCAATGCGCGACAAGGATGGTGAAGACCAGATACAAGCGATCGCAGCGTACCTTTGGCAGGACGGCTTCGACGGCAAGCTCCCGGAGCAACAGCGCGGCGATCTAGCTCACGGAAAAGATCTTTTTGAATCGCGCGGCTGTTTGGCTTGTCATTCCATCGGCGATGACGACAACAAGCTTGGCGGAACGTTTGCCGCAAATCTGCAGAAGGTCGGCGAGAAGGCGAACTTCGATTACATCGTCCGCTGGATTCATAATCCACGTGAACGATATGCGCCGTATTGTCCGAAAGAGAAGCGCGACCTGACCGAAGACGACTACAAGAAACACAATCTGCCTTACGTGTTTGATACGGAACTGCATTCGCGTTGTCCAAATGACGGCGCTGAGTTGCAGGTGCAGAACATGACGGTCATGCCGAATTTCCGTCTATCGGAAACGGACGCACGCGACATTGCCACCTATCTCTTCTCGCTGTCGTCGTCGCAGCAGTATGACGCCGCTTCCTTCATGGATAGACCGGAGTTGGCCGAAAAAGGACATACGCTGATCAAGCAATACGGTTGCGCCGGCTGCCATGAGATCAAAGGCTTTGAAGACGAGCAACGCATAGGCAAGGAGTTGACGGTCGAAGGTGCAACGCCGATCGAACGTTTGGACTTTGCATTGCTGACCAAGAAGGCTGAAGAGGGAAGCGATCCGCTGAAGTTGCATGCGCCTGCGGAAGGTGCCCCGGCAACAGCAAAGGAAGCAGAGAAGCCCTGGTACAACCACAAGGGATTTTTCGAACACAAGATCACGGAGCCTTCAATTTACGATCAGGGTAAGGAGAAGGACCCGAAAGATCGTCTCCGCATGCCGAAGCCTTATCTAACGCCGGAATGGCGCAACGCGCTCGCCACCTTCCTTATTGGTAGTGTGGGCGCCGAGGGCGCCAATGCTCCGCAGTCGCTCTTCTACAGTCCGGAAGACACTCGGCGGCAGGATATTCAGAATGGCTGGTGGGTAGTTAAAAAATACAATTGCATGGGTTGTCACCAGCTGCAGGTGGGCCAGCGATCGGTGGTGATGGATTTGCCGTTCTATCAAACGCCGGAAGGCAAGGATCTGTTGCCGCCACGCTTGAGCAGCGAAGGTGCGCGCGTCGATCCCGCCTGGCTGTTGAAGTTTCTACATGATCCTTCGCTGAGTGGTGAGAAGTCGCCGGCGGAAAATGCTGCGATAGAAAATGCGGCAAGAAGCGCAACCAGCGCCAGCACTCCGTCAGACGCGACAGTGAAACCGAATGCGGGCGGGCCGCCCGCGGTCCCAGTGGCAACCGGCGGGCATTTAAAACCGCAGCCGGGTTTGGATCGAAATGGCGTGCGCCCCTACCTTAAGTTTCGCATGCCGACGTTCACGTTCTCGCCCAATGAATTGCAGACGCTAGTCCGCTTCTTCATGGCGATGTCTGGCCAGCAGGAGCCATATATTAAGGAGCCACTGCAGCCGTTGACCGAGCAGGAGAAATTGACGGCGCGGCAAATGTTCACCTCCGGCACCCCCTGTTTGAAGTGTCACATCACCGGCGATCCAACCCACGATGCAAAAGCGATTGCGCCAAACTTTTTGCTGGCGAGCGAGCGCCTGAAACCGGAATGGATGTTCCGTTGGTTGCTCGATCCCTCGCAAATCAGTCCAGGTACGGCGATGCCGACAGGATTGTTCAGGAAGGATGGCGATCGCTGGGTTGTGAACCTTCCCAATCCACCGGCGAGCGCCAACGAATATCATGATGACCACGCTCGGCTGTTGGTTCGTTATATGTTGTTGTTGACACCTGACGAGCAGCGGCGATTGTTGGCCACCGCTCCGGTCGCGCCGCCGACGGCAAAGGGCGCGGCGCCGCCGCAACAAAAGGCGCAAATAGGATCGAAGAACAGAGGTAGAGAAACCACCTTGAATAGATCGCGGCGCGCGAGACGGCCGGCCTTCGTCGAGAACCGCAGCCCGAGAACATTCGCGCGACCAGCAGGTATGTAAGTGGCGCGGCTTAGCGAGGCGGGTCTACTTCCCATCGCTTCCCGTGCTAGAGTTATTAGAAAGTTATCTTGATTTGGAGGAAATGAATATGTTTATGAAGCAGACTAAAGTCTTGCTGGTTTTAACTCTTGCTCTCTCGCTGCTGGCGTTGGCCTCGGCCTGCGGGCCGAAAACTGAAGCCCCCGGCCCCGGCGACAACACAAGCTCAACCGCGAAGAAATTTGCCGCAAAGGGCAATGAAGGAACTATCACCGGCGTCGTTTCCTTCACGGGTACGCCACCTGCGCCGAAGAAGATCGCTACCGATGCTGATCCTGCGTGTGGACAGAAAAATCCCAACCTGGCTACCGAAGACACCGTCGTTAAAGATGGCAAGCTCGCGAATGCTCTCGTTTACGTCAAAGAGGGAACCCTTGCCGATGGGTCAAAAATTGGCGACTGGGGATTCGATACTCCCACTACAGAGGCAGAGCTTGATCAGGACGGTTGCCACTACAAGCCGCACGTTTCGGCCGTCATGGTCAATCAAAAGATCAAGATCGTAAACAGCGACCCGACGCAACACAACATCCATTTTACTCCGAAGAACAATCCTGATTGGAATCAGTCACAGCCAAACGGCGCCGCGCCGCTGAGTCACTCGTTTGCGCGTTCGGAGATTTTGGTGCCGGTGAAATGCAATCAGCATCCGTGGATGAAGGCTTACGTTGGCGTGTTGAAGCATCCATTCTTCGCGGTTAGTGGCGAAGATGGAACCTTCACTATCAAAGGTGTACCGCCGGGAACCTATACGGTCGTCGCCTGGCACGAAGGTGGGGCCACCGGAACTGAGAAGCCGATGCAGGTGACGGTTGCTGCAAATGGCAGTGCTAAGGCTGACTTTGCGTTCGGCGAAGCCGCGACTGCTTCTGGGAACCCGAGTCTGCAGATGATGCCGGCGCTTGAGTTTCCCATGATGGGCCAGCACTGAAGGGGTTTGCAATTTTAGATTTTCGATTTGCGATTGCGGTGGCCGCTTTCGGGTAGCTTCTTCAATCGCAAATCGGCAATCGGCAATCAAGAATATGAATCGGGGTCTGCATCGTTACACGCTGCTGCTGGCGGGCGCGACGTTTTTCCTGATTATTGCCGGGGCGTTGGTAACGAGCCACGATGCAGGATTGGCAACATCGGACTGGCCGCTTTCAAACGGCCAGTTTTTCCCAAAGATGGTCGGCAATCTTTTTTGGGAGCACGGCCACCGGCTGGTGGCGACGACGGTTGGTCTGTTAACGATCGGTTTGGTCCTTTTTCTTTTAATCAAAGAGAAGAGAGCGTGGGTGCGTCGACTTGGACTGGTGGCCCTGCTAGGGGTCATTGCTCAGGGTCTGCTGGGCGGGTTGACAGTAAAACTAAATCTGCCGCTCGTGGTTTCCGCGGCACACGCAACACTGGCGCAGATTTTCTTTTGCACCACCGTCAGCCTCGCGGTTTTTACTTCGCGCAGTTGGACTGAGTCGCGGCCTACCCTAGAAGAGCAGGGAAGTTTGGCGGTCCGTTACGTTTGTCTCGCAGCAGCAGTAACGATCTTTCTACAGCTAATAATTGGCGCCACTTTGCGGCATTCAGCGACCTGGGACAAACCGCTGCCGACGGATTTACTTTTGATTCACATCGGTGGCGCCATCGCCGTGACGCTCCTGTTGGCGACTGCCGCTTTCATGATCCTGCGGCGCCATGCAAGCGAAACGTTTCTGACTCGTCCGGCGCAGCTGGCGCTTTCTTTGTTGGTCGCTCAGTTGTTCCTGGGAATCGCGGCTTACATGACCAGGGTGGCGTCGCCCAATGATCCGCAGCCGTTGAACCCAATGGTGGGAATCACAGTGGCTCACGTAGCCTGCGGCGCCTTGGTATTCGCCACTACTATAGTTCTGACACTGCGCACGTTCAAGGTTTTGCGGCCTAGCGGTTTGCACCAATTGTCCGGACGAATCGCCGAGCTAACCACTACTTAATTCCGAAGTTTTGGGTTTTCGATTAAACATTAGATGGAAGAGTTTGCAATAGATCTTAATGCTTCTGCAGTAGTCCGACTCGAGCGGCTAAGCGCGCGCGAGCGGTTCGCAGCGTATCTCGAGCTGACGAAGCCGCGTATCACTTTTCTGATCGTGCTTACTGCCGCTGCCGGATTCGCCCTCGCATCGCCTGGGACTGTTGACTATTCAGGCCTGGTGCGCGCGATGGTCGGCATCGCATTGTTGTCGTCAGGAATTGCCACCATCAATCAATACATGGAGCGCGATCTTGACGCGCTCATGCGCCGCACCGTCAACCGGCCGCTGCCGTCCGGCAAACTTCTGCCGTGGGAGGCCCTGGCTTTCGGCGTTGGTTTGACTGTGCTCGCCGAAGTTTATCTTGCAGTGCTTGTTAACCCCCTGACGGCGCTGCTTGGATTAACAGTTATCGTCGGTTATTTGTTTGCCTACACGCCACTAAAGACGCGGACTTCATTGTCGACTATGGTTGGCGCGTTTCCGGGAGCCGTGCCGCCACTAATTGGCTGGGCCGCGGCGCGTGGCTCGGTTGGGCTCGAAGCCTGGACTCTGTTTGCAATTCTGTTTCTCTGGCAGTTTCCCCACTTTCTGGCGATCGCCTGGATGTATCGCGAAGACTACAGCCGCGCAGGAATTCTCATGCTGCCGGTCGTAGAACCTGATGGCCGCGTTACGGCGCAACAAATCATTATCTACACGGTGCTGCTCTTGCCGGTAAGCTTGCTGCCCACCGCGCTGGGCACCTCCGGCAAAATTTATCTCGTTGGTGCGATTGTTTTGGGTCTACTTTTTCTTTACAGCAGCGTGCGCGCAGCCATGTCGAAGTCGAGACAAGAGGCGCGGCGGTTGTTGCTGGCCTCAGTTATCTATTTGCCGCTGTTATTCATTCTGATGGTTTTAGACCGGTAAATAGTGAATAGTAAATCGTAAATAGTTCGCACGCTGGTGACGATTAAGGTCTTGACAGGGCTCCGAACAATTTACGATTTGGGCAAC
>JBDUDV010000079.1:0-17012 GCA_040002755.1 Acidobacteriota bacterium
AGCGTGCCGTTTCATGGCGAGACGGTAAGCGATTGCATTGCGTCAATCCTAAAGACTGAACCGGCACCTTTGACGGAGATAGTGCCCGGTGTGCCGGTGCGGCTTGAATGGGCAGTGCAGAAGGCGCTGAGGAAAGATCGCGATGAGCGTTACCAGACAGCGAAGGAAATGCTGTCCGATCTGCGCGCGGTGAAGCAGGAAGTAGCTGGAACCGGTGCGCGCGTTGTTACCGGAGCGAATCGCGGTGCGCAGGTAGCGAAACCAGTGACAACTGCTGAAGCAGTCGACTCGTCGACTGTCGATGCGAAGAGCACGACTTCCAGTGCCGAATACATTGTCGGCGAGATCAAGCGCCATCTGAAAGGCGCCGTGCTCACGTCTTTAGCATTGATCGGGGTAGTCGCACTTGGTGGCTACATGCTTTACAAATACGCTGGACAGAAGAAATCCGCGCCTCCGATCTTTAAAGATACGCAGGTTAGTCGCATCACCACCAGCGGGACAGCGGGTGAGGCCAACATCTCACCGGACGGGAAGTACGTCGCCTACGTTGAGCGGCTTGCGGACGGCTACCGCAGTCTGTGGATCAAGCAAACAGCGACCGGCAACACCTTGCAGATCGTGCCGCCCACTAAAGCCAGCTTGGATAGCACGACTTTCTCGCCTGATGGCAACTTCGTCTATTACTTATCGAATGACCTGACGAGTGAAATTACTTCGGCATATCAGGTCGCTTCAATCGGGGGCAGTGAGGCGAAGCGGGTGATAGCTGACACAGGCAGCCCGATCAGCCTTTCACCGGATGGCAAGCAAGCTACTTTTGTGCGTGAGGATCGAGACTTTAAGTTTGATCTGGTGATCGCAAATCTGGATGGCTCGGGAGAGCGCGTTCTCACGACGCGGCAGGACACGCAGTGGTTCTCACAGAACGGACCAGCATGGTCTCCCAACGGCAAAACAATTGTCTGTAGTGCCGGCGAGGCGCGAGAAGGGGACAATAGCTTCAGGCTGCTCGGAGTCGATGTCGCGAGCGGGGCAGTAAAAGAGATCAGTTCGCAGGGCTGGCTCCAGGCGGCTCGAGTGGCATGGGTGCCGGATGAAAGTGCGGTGCTGGTGCTGGCGGCAACCGAGGGGAGTCGGATGCAATTGTGGCGTGTCTCTTACCCGGATGGGGCAGCCAGCCAGATAACGAACGACTTGAACAGTCGCGGAAAAACCAGCCTCGGGGTGACGGCGGATGGCCACACTATCGTTACAACTTCGAACGATCGCGTTTCGCAAATCTGGACAGTGCCCTCCGGCGGCAACTTAAGCGGTGCAAAACAGATTACCTCGGGCGCCGGCCGCGATGGTTTTTATGGTCTTGATTGGACCCCGGATGGGCGAATCGTGTTCTCGTCACAGGATGGCGGCCAGTCGGATGTCTGGATCATGAATGCGGATGGCAGCAACCGCAAACGGATCACGTCTGACGATCCCAGTGACCTCGCTCCCGCAGTCTCACCCGATGGGCGCTACCTCGTCTTCGAGTCGTATCGACCAAAACACAACACGCCCGTAATCTGGCGCATGGATCTGGACGGCGGCAACCTGAAGCAACTGACCAGCATTGAGGACCAAGCCCCGCAATTCTCACCTGACGGTCAAGGAGTCGTTTACATGTCGTGGGCACCCGGAGTGCAGGGAACGTCCATGTGGCAAGTCTCGATTGATGGCGGCGTTCCAGTGCGATTGACTGACTATTACGCTCAGTTTCCCTCGTTCTCTCCCGACGGCAACTGGATCGCCTTTCTTTATTATGACGATCAGGTCACGCCCAAGCGTTGGCGCAACGCCATCATCCCGGCCAGTGGCGGCGTCAAACCGGTTAAGCTGTTTGATCGTCCGAACATCGATTACCAGTTCGCGCGCTGGACCCGCAACGGTCGCTACTTGAGCTACATTGGTCCGCCCGGTTATCCCGGAAACGTCTGGTTACAGCCCGTCGCTGGCGGCGAGCCGAAGAAACTCACCGATTTCAAGTCCGACATCATCTACCAAATTGCTTGGTCGCGCGACGGCAAGACGCTCGCGCTTGCGCGCGGGGCTGAGACGACTGATGTGGTCTTGATGAAGGATTCTCGCTAACGAAAAGCCCCTCGGCCCTCGATTGTGCTTCGTAGGGTTTTGCCTTTGTCGGAGCCACTCCGCTATCAGCCGTCAGCGATTGGCCTCATACAGACTTTCGCCACATGCTTGCCAGAGTCCGATTCTGCGCCGTGATAGTGCCCTTTTGTTTCCGGTCGCGAGAATTCGTCGTTTTGTCTTGCGAAGCTATGAGTCAGAACAAGAATTCATCGTCCACTTCAATCCTCAAATTGCGCTACAGGCCTGCGACTTCGACGCGCGAGGATGATGCCCTGCTGTTTGGGATATTGGAGATGTCATCCTCAATCTGTACGAAGTCAAAGAGCGATGGATTCATCTCACAATAGAAGCGTTCAAAAATCCGAACAAAGTCGCAGTAATGCACAAGCAGGAAAAGTTGTCCCACTATAGTCCCACCGAGGCTGTTGGTGGCATGTCGTAAGTAGCTATAACTTATTGAAGATAATGGTGAGCCGAGCAGGGCTCGAACCTGCGACCCGCTGATGCGGCAAGTCCTGATCAGATGGTGTAAGCATCCAATAGCTGACTCTATCAGGAGGTTGGGTACCTCTATAAAGCCTTCCTGCAACGCGCGCCGGACGGGCAGGGAACCGGGAGATATGTAGCCGTCAGGAGGAGAATTAACCACACTGGGCCACAGTGATTTGTTAGCGGCGAGTCTCGATGGCAAATTGCAATTGCCGTAAGATATTTTGTTGACTTGAGCCACTTATTTGGCATAGAGTCCACCGCGCATCCTCTAACATATCGTTATGCGCGACAGCCTTGAGCATCCCGAAGTCCACGTGACGGCGACCGCAGAGAAGTAAGAAGTAGGTCCCACAAACTTCCTGGTGGCAATAGTTTCCGCCTCAACTTGGTTAACATTGTGCGAAGAAGGTGAAGCGTCGACGGAGATCCGCAACAACTTCGGTCACATTGTTAAGTGCGAGCGTAATGCGGGCCAATGGCGCGTAATGATGTTGAACGCCGTGTGGTGGTATTGCCTCCGGCGCATTCAACGGGCCGGGCCACTCCACGTCGCCTGTCGCCGTGCGCGCGGGTATGAGCCAATAATCACCCCGGCGATAGGTATTGGGTGCCGCGCCCTGTTGAAACTGGATTTGCACGCCATCCTCCAACGTCAACCAGTTTTCCCTTTGAGGCGTTCCTTCCTTAATGAGGACCGCGCCATTACGTAGTTCCGACCCACCAATATGCAGGTCTCCGGCTTTCTGATCCCACCGGCGCAGCACGCGACCGGAATCGCTCGTATCGGAAGGTCCGCTCAATATGACAAACATATCCACGTAGTTAACTTCTTCGACCTC
Organism: Acidobacteriota bacterium; assembly: GCA_040002755.1. Lineage (GTDB taxonomy): Bacteria > Acidobacteriota > Blastocatellia > Pyrinomonadales > Pyrinomonadaceae > PSRF01. The sequence goes on from JBDUDV010000079.1 coordinate 3,459, forward strand.
TAGCAACGCAGGCGCCTCTAGGCGGTCGACATTTTCATAATTGGTTCCCTCGATTTCTACCCAGTCTCCAACCTGCAGACCGAAGCGTTCGTCCCGTCCCATATGCTCGAGGGTTACCTTGTTTCCGGAGATACTCCGAATTGGCAGAGCTACTGATCCATTCTCGCGCGACCACTTAAACGTCGCGGTCCCAGGCTGACCCTGGTGAATCTCCACGCGATAGAGCTGATTCTCGGCGCCGCGATAACGTGCGTCCGGTGAAATGATGCAAGGGTTGGATGCATTGATATCGTCAGGTTCGTCCGCCTTAGCGCGCAACAAGCCGCGATTAGCCGGTTGCAATTCTTTCAGCAGGTCGGCCCAACCCTCGTGGATGGAAACGCCGGTCTGTTCGATAGAGTTGTTACACTGAAAATTATCAAAGCTTGTGCCTTCTAACTTAAAGGTTTTTACCTGCCAAACAACCTTCACGCGCGTGGTGGTATCGGGTCCCTGCGGACCAAGCGCCACTTCCCGGATGGCTTCATCTTCAAGCGCAGTGACGTGTCGCTCCCAAACATCCAGATAAACCAGATATTTGCCGTCAACCAATTTCTCTGGTATGAAATCAGCCTGGCTGTTTCCCGGCGGCGTCACCGGCGGCGCGTACAGGCAGAAACCATCATTCTCACAAAGCAGACCATCGACGTAGTAGCGACCAGGACCAATCCAGAAATTCAAGTTTATTTCCGGAAGGTGCTGCGCGTCGGCGTCGTTATTGTTCAGAATCTTGAAACCCCAATCCTTCGCCGGGCCGCCGTAAGGGCCGATCAAATCACGCGCGAGGGTTTGCAAGTAATGATGGAAGATTGCTGCCTGTTCATTCCAGTCAGCGTCAAGCAGCACGCGACCCTGTTGCATGAGAACCCGCGAATAATGCCGGTTGGGTCTGAAAGTATTGCGTGACGTATCGTTTCTCATAAACTCTCCTTAGGTGACAAAAATAACCCCGACATCGATTCCTGCGGGCGTGTATTCATCCAGGCGAGCGCGCAAGTTGGCTTCTCGCTGGGGTTGGAAGAGATCGTGAAACACTCCCATCTCTGATTCGTCGTCGGCCCCTCGCTTAATTTCTTGAGCGCAGGTTTCGGCCAACTGACAATACATCGGGATGCCGTAACGTATGCTGTTAAATTGCGGCTGCACGCGCGAACGTTCAGACCGCTGGGCCGCTTCTATCTCAGGTTTGCTCGGCGCGGGCGCACTCGCTCTGCGCGCGATGTCTCTTAAACGTTCGGTTGCCGCCACTTCCACGCCGTCAGGCTGACAATGAAAGCGTCGCGGCGTTCGTGAGCCAGGCGCCACGTAGCAGAACCGCATGCAACCTTGTTGACTGCGGACCACAGTGATTGGATCGTTGAAGATGGAATTCTCAGCCAGCTTGATAGCGTGCGTGCGCACCAGCCCGAAAACCGTACTCCGCAGCATCACTAGTTCAGCATGAGCAAAGACGCTTTCAGAGCCGGAGAGGGCGTCCAAATTCTGGCCCGCCGCATCAAGAACGCTATCGCTGATCCGGATGGCCATCGGCTCCGTTGTTACCTCGCTTTGGTTTATCACAATACTCCCGACGATGCTGTGCTCGATTGCGAGCAACGTCTTCGTATCCGTCAACAGCAGACTTGGCTCTGTCTCACTCTCCGGATTGCATTCGTTGTCAACTGCCCAGCCGGGAACGAGCGTACAGTGACGTATTAAGACCTGAGATAGATGACCGCTGATTTCTACGCCACGTCCGGTAATTAGTAGTCCGTCCATTACGAGACGCGGTGGACGTGGGGGAGGCGCAGGCTCATGCGAAGGCGTGTCAGACGACGCACGTTGCGAAGCAATCTCCATCGGGGCAGGTTCAAGTTTGTCGGCGTCGTAGTCTGATGGCGGCCCGTTTTCCTGTTCGTCGCCCCCGACGGGAGGTTCGGCAGGACCAAAGATGCCCAGAGAATCAGGCCGGTTGGTGTACCAATCTAGAAGGCGAATGACGGGACGGCGGCCATTCGCCGCGCGGATTTCCAAACGTTGATCATGTCGCCGGAAGCGAACTCCAATCTGCTCGACATAAGCGCCGCTGTCCTCGATCTGGATAATCGCATTATCAGGATTGTCACTGGCCCACTTTTCGAGGGCGCTGTTGAGATTTGCAAAGTAAGGCTTGTCCGGGTACTGCTGGCTTACGAGATAAACGTAAGTCCTGTCCCGGTGCGGCAGTTCCGAGTCAAGCGAACGGATCTCAGCGCCACGCGGAGTGCGTAACTTTCGCTCATACTCACCTCCGCCTATGTCGCCGCTCAATCCGTAGTGATAAGTGACCCAAACCCCGGCCCGCGGCTCCGCGCGCTTCGCAAAGGAAATGCGGCCCAGCTTCGGATCCACCGCCACTTGATCCCCTTGCGGACGATAGGCCCAGCGACTTAAGTCAGCAACGACAATTCGCTGCGGCGAAATCGGTTTATCACTCCCCTCACGCCAAATACAAAGGCTCTTTCCTGCTCCATAATAGTCTGCCGTGCGCTCGTCGAAAGCGCGGCGACGAATGGGCGCCGGCACGTTCATCTCATCGGCGGTGTGTGTTGGGTCAGGCTCCGCAATCGGTTTAGTAAACAACGGGGCATTGTTGCCGAGCATGCTAAAGGTGTAGTGCTGGCGAACCCGATCAAGACAGAAAGCCGGAGAGCGGGTCACCGGATAAGCGTTCAATCTCCAGACGAAGAGTCCGGAGTTAGTGATGCCGTAGCGACCGGTTGCATAGCGCGAATTGATACGTCGCACACTAACGGTGTGAGCGAGTTCATCAAACGCTCCTTCGAGAAGATCGAGAGCATCGCCCTGCCGCACGTCGATCGAATGTCCCTGCTTCAGGCGTAAGTGGTTGAGATGTTGAGCCGGCAGAAGGTTTTGATAAAATTCGGACGCGCGCGCCGGCCAGCCTGCGACATCTTGGGACAGCAGCTCGAGCAGCGCCAGCGTGCCCTTGCGGCGCCGGTAGCGAATGGTATTGGCCACCTCGCGTCGCGGAATAAGAATCTTGTTGCGTTGACGAGCCTCGGCAGTGGTCGGCCTGCCAGGTTCGCCGGCTTCGTGGACCAGGCGATACCCGATGAGGTCGGCGATGTAAGGCACCACCCAGTCTTCGCAGGTCTCAATAAACCAGTTCTGATATAGCTGGGCAATGTCGGCTTCAACCAGATTCACTTGCTCGGAGACAACCTGGAGCAGGGCGCGCAAGGGCTGGCCCACCTCCGTGTCACGCTGTCGATAGACGATCGGCAGGAGCTCATACAGACGGTCGAGGTTCATTCCTTCGCTCATCCTTTCAACTCCTTGAGAATCAACGTCTCTTTCACGTCAGGACTAAGCAAAACCAGCTGGGCGGGCCGGATGCGCACTGACGGGTCAATAGCAGTTCTGTCAACCTGCGCCAGGTACGCCCTGATGCGCGGGTATAGTCCGAGCTCTGTGGATACCTGCACGAGCTCTTCGGTAGTGATGTCTTGCAGCACGTCGTCGAAGGTATCAACATCGACATAGACCACGCCCTCAATGCTCTGAATGGTTTGGATCATTTCACTAAGAACCACATCCTGTCCCAGTTCGCGTTTCTTAAAACTAAAGCGATCGAGCGCTGCGGCTCGAATCTTCGGCTCAACCGACTCCCAGATGTAATCCGGATCGATGCGCACGTTTGCACTGACCACCAGCAGCTTAAGAAAGCGAACGGCGATCTGGATCGGTTGAAACGGATCGCCATAACGGCTCAGGGCCGTGCGCAGGTTTCTGTATACATCCGAGTTAAGCGAAATCGGTGAGTCGTCTGCTCCGGCGATAGTTAGATGAACCAACTGACGCAAGCCGTCGGAAAGGCGCACCGCCCTGGCTTTCGCAACACCTGCAAAAGTACGCGCAAAATCTTCATAGTCGCGCGTGGAAACGAGGCGGTCGAGCGACATGACGGCGAGCGGCGCATTGAGCCGTCCGTCATCGCGGTCTTCGCGATCGGCGCCGCCGGTTGCGGGCAAGGGATTAATGACTTCTTTCACGCCCAACGGCTTCGTCGCCAGCAGCGTAATCTGCCCGGCTTTCACGTTGCCAGGTTGGCCTATGCCGGTGCGGTAGAGGGCCGTGATGTTCTCCGAACCCGTCGGAAGTCGAGCGCCTCGCTCACCATTGCCGAAAACAATCGTCGTTTTACTTTCGTCGTCGGTTTTGGTTACGAAATTGCGATCTCTGGGCGCGAGGTAAGCGAGGCTGTCAACCTCGTGCCAAAGCACATCATTAACTCGCACCTGCAAAGTGCTTTCGGCGCCTCTCGGTGTGGGCATCGAAAGAAAAGTCAGGGGCGACTGGCGCAGGGTAAACGATTGCAGCGCCTGACTGGCGTTACCACCGCCGAGAATTTCATTGCGCGTCTCGCCGTTGGTCGCACGCGCCACATTGCCGTAGATTTTGACTGTGTCGCGCTTGTAGCGATACGCCAGCGTCTGACCCAGCAGCAGCGTTGTGTGTGTCTTGTCGCCCGGCAGAGCCGCGTTGTAGCTCTGCTCGATGCCCGCTAACATGATCAACTCCGAAGCCTTCACACCCGGCACAACTGGTTGCTCAGAACTGTCATCCACAGCCTCCGCGGTTCCCGGCGCCGTAAACGGCAAGATCGCTGTCCCGGCAATTGCGGCGTTCGTATTTTCTCTCCTATCAAAAACAGTTTTCCTTTTCCGTGGCTTGGGCGCGCTAACTTTAGGAGCAACGTCGGCCCGCTCACCGGTAATAATCAACCAGCGTCCGGGCTGGAGGCCGTTGACCAAATCTGCCAGCTCAATTCTATTGCCGAAAACTGCTTCTCCTACCGGATCGATCGGTTCTTCGGCAAGCTCGAGTGAGTCGCTTTCAGCCAACACAGTGGTGCCGCGAATGACATCGAAGCCATCAAGTCCAGGGGAAATCCAAGGCCTGCTTAGCTCAAGCCTCGTGCCCTTGCCCGAAATCCCATAATCTGCGCGTGAAGCTTCGCGTACGGCGTTCACTCGCATAATGAGGAGCGATGGTATTCCCGCTTGAGTAGGTGGCTTGTCTACCACCACCCAACTGTCCGGCAGTATTTTCGTGTTGGAGGCTTCAAGGCTGATAAGGTTTGGCTGTTCGGTTGACTCGGTGAGCTCCAGCTCGCCCCTAATCTGGAGCGAACCGCCCTCGGAAGTGACGGTAAGATTGCTAACCGTTAGGGATGGATCGGTAACTCTTGCTGTTACTGTTCGCGCATTGTTAGCGGTGATTGCCAGCAGCACGGAGAAGTTTCGTTTGGTAAAGTTAAACTCGAAGTTTGAGGGAAAACTCGTATTAGTCTGATTTGACACGGTAACAGTGACAATCTCGGTATTGTCGAGCGCAATATTAAACGTCAGATTCGACGCGAAAGAACGGGACGGATCGGATCCCGACGCCCTGGTCTTTGCACCGGCAACTACAATTGTCGTTGCGAACACCTGATCAGATGCGGAGCCAGCAGGTGCAGCAACCTCAATGCTGAAACGCCCTCTTTCACCTGGCTTCTGAAGCGTCCACTCTTCATAACGCTCGATGCGGCCATCGGCATCCAGTATCGGCTTAAGAGGAGCGTTATTCCCATAAACCGACGCACGCGCGCGCAGAGCAAAAGTCTGCGTTGCCGGCAAAGGCGTCACGCTTAGATTTCCCCAGGCGCGATAAAACATGCTGGCCAAAGACGGGCGCAAGGTCGTCAGTATTTTCGGCAGCGCATCAGACTCGCTAGATAGTACTCCGGCAACGCTGGGGCCCAACTGTAGACTGCTTGCCGGATGTTGCGATGGAGGAGTCTCCAGCGCTTCCAGCAGCTTACCCACTTGAACAAGGGAAGACTGACCGGCAGCGGGCGGCGCGTTTGTAGCCGACACGATTTTCAAGACTTGCTCAAGGTCAGAGACCAAGCTGCCAATCCACGGCTCCAACTTCGTGAAGTTGGCTTCTCTTGCCAGCCGGTGCTCTTCGCGAAACGGCGGCAGAGTCTTTGTCAAAATAGTGGTCAGTGATTCCTTATCAGCGTTTGTCAAATCTGCGGGCGGCAGATTCGGCATGGTTACAACTAGAGTGGCCAGGTCTCGAAGTTGATCCAGGACGCGCCGCGCCATGCGAGCTTGGACGTTGATTCCGAAATTCGTTTCCGCATCCCGGTGGCGAGCGATGATGTCGGGCAGGGTGGTGATGGGCTGCGGCGCCGCAGGCGTGATGGCCGTTTCCGTCGGTCTGGGGATCCAGTCTTGAACGATAACTTTCGTGCGATCGGCGGCCGGCTCGGGTGTGACCTTGATCACCCGATAGAGTCTCGGCCCCGGGTTGGCAAACACCACCAGCAACGGATCGCCTTCCTTCAGGTTAGTCGCCGCACCTTTGAAGTAGATCGGTTTGCCTGCAACCAGTGCTTCGGTAAACACCTGAGGTCGCGTCAGTCGTACTTGCAGCAGGTTCCAGTCACCGCGCGCGCTAAGGTCTTCGGCAGTTTCGAAGGGTTGCGGCAATTCTCCCGGCCCGGGGATGCTTTGGGCTCGCGTTCCCGCGGGAATTAACGCCGCGGCATCCTGATCCAGGGTGTAAGCCAGGTAAGTACTGGCCGCCACACCCGGACGCAATTGATAGCCAATCAGCCAGGCTAGTTCAAGCACCGAGCGCCGCTCGACAGCCGTGCGCAGAAAACCTTCGTTCGCGATGCGTTCCTGATAAAACGTAAGCACGTCCGCCACGGCGGCCCAGGCGTCGAGAAAAGCGATAGCCGGATCCGAAGACTCGCGCGTCAACAATGACCTAAGAGGACTCGGGTTCGGATCGGAATTGCCTGACGAATCAGTTGACTGCGGCTGAAACGAGTGAAGTGAAACGCGAGCCAACATCGACTCAAGAAACGTGGCATGAGTGCCGACGCGATAGGTGAGCGCGCTTAAACCCGGTCGATTCACGGACGAAACCGGAGTGACCTGTTCAATACCCTCGCAGCATCCACAAAGTTGTTTCATCGGCCACCCCCGACTTCAAGCACAAACAAACCGTGCTCCGGGAAGTTCGGATCGTTATCGTTACGGGCTACTTCGAGCGGACCAAGCGGCAGCAGCCCTTTCTCGAGTTCCCCCTTTTCACCTTCAAACAGTCGCTGCAGGCGGGTCACTCTTACACTATCCACACCTTCGACAGCCTGTGCTGCCGCCACCAAACTGCTCAAATAAATGCCCTGTCCAAAACTTAAATTGTCTGGATGGAAAAACCCGCGCTGGCCATTGGGCAGCACCAGATTGCTGAAGACGTCGATCAGCGCAGCTTTAACATGGCCGCGCAAATAACTCGGCAGCACGCAGACCTGCAGCGCAATGTTCAGCGGTACGTAGCGCGCGTTTTCGATCGTCACATCATGTCCAATGCGGCGAAACCGGTACAACGAAGACAGCAGATCGTCGCGGAGCTCGGGCTCCGTTTCTTCCACTCCGAGTGGATCGATCGCGGTGCGCATCTCATACCAACTACCTGCCCAGCGCAAATTTCCCGCCGCTCGCTGGACTTTGTTTACCGCCGCCAACTCTGCCAGCCTCGCGTAGTCGTCCGCTGTGATCGCCCGTCGCAGCTCCTTCCGAAACCCGCCGGGTGCAAACATCTTCACTTCCGCTAAAGGCTCGGGCTCGACACCTCCTTGCGCAGGCAGAGGATTGCGCACGCTAAGATTCGCGCCGATCGAACCCGCGCGGCGAAAAACAATGTAGGATATGCTCTCCGCGCCGACGTTTCCCCTGCTCCCGTTGCCGACCCGATAGATTGCCTCGAGGCTTGAGCCTGGTTCAGGCGCTCGGCCCAACTCTCCGTTGCCGAAACGCAGGTGTGCGCGTCCGTCGTTATCGACTTCCGAAACGAAGTGACGTTCGAGACCATCGCTCTCCAGAAGGTTATGTTTCGGAGTCCAGTGCGGGTGAGGCTTCTCCTCAGGATTGCTCGCACCTCGGAGCTCGTGGGCCAGAGGATCGATGTCCGACTGAAAAACGTCGATGCAAGGCAGAGCATCTCGCGGCTGCTGACGCAAAACACCACTGGCGGCGCCGAGTATCTGTCTGGTTAAAAACCCCAGGTCTCCGGCCAGGTCTTCACCAAACATTTCTCTGATCTCGTTCTCCTCATCGAGTGTCAACACATAGCCGCCTAGCACGCGGTTGCGCAGCACCTGTAATCGCTTCGCTTTCTTAGTCAGGAATTCGTCGAAGCGACCCAGAAGTTTAGCGAGCACTTCAGCCTGGCGCTTTGGATCCACTTCGTGTTTTTCTTTGGTTCCGGCGCCGATGAGTCCGAGCCGCACCAGCAGCGGACGGCCAAAAACAACTTCCAACTCGGCGAGCTGCTTCGCAGAAAGTGGCTCGCCGTCAACCAGTTGCTTCCACACCTGTTCGAAGTGAAGCCGACCTTTTCGCAGGAAGCCACTGAGAAACTGAACCTGAGTTCGCGCAATGTCCGCCGGCAGTGGATACGGAACGCGGTAAGTTACCGGGCCATACTTTAATGACGCTGGAACATTCTGCCCCTGCAGGATCATTTCGCGCGGCTCAAACGCTGTGGCGCAACCAGCCGATATCTCGGTCGCACCAGGCACTGCGAAAGTCTCCGGCACCTGTCGCCAACCATGGTCGACAAGAATGGCGTTGCCACGCGCAACACTGACGTGCATCAGCGGCAGGCATTGTGGCGCCGGGCCAATCGACGAGAGGCAGAAGGTAAACGGCAGAGCATCTTCGGGTGACCATTCAATATGTACGATCGGTTGATCGTAAAGCTCATCGAGTTCCTCTTCGACTCTGGTTAGACAGACGGCATGCCGGTGCGACCTATCGGCGTCTGCCCCGACTCCGGTCTTTGGTCCCAACACTTCCTCGAAGATCAGCACGTCTCCGGGCTTCAACTTCAGGGCCCGCTCGCGCTCTGGTTTAGGCGTTTCGTAACGCGGCTTTTTCTTTGGGCCTCTTTGCTGCTGCCTTTCTTCGTCGTACCGCTCGGCTTCATAGTCCGCGCCGCGTCGGACCTGTTTTTTTGGCGTGCTCGAATACCCGCTGTATCGATCATCGTACTTTGCGGGCTGCGACGAATGATCCGGATCCTTCCATTTATCCTTTAAAGTTGCCGAAGTGGCGCCGCGCGGCAAGCAGCACTCCTGATCTCGCCAGGTGTAAAACTCGATTGAGTTGTGGGCTTGGTAAATAAGAATCGTGTCGCCAGGCAGGCGTGGCAACAGCGGTTCAAACGCTTCGTACTGCTCGCGTGGCACGGCCCGCAAATCGGCATGCTGGAGCATAGCGTTAACGCTGTAAGAAGTGTCGGTCCCGGTAATGAAGTAGATGTCCTCGGGATGTTCGAGCGCCACGTCTTTGTCGGTTGTCACGCAGACCCAGCTGCGAGCGTTGCAGCCTTCGTGCATCCGATAGTCGACCAGCAGAGCATGCCGCCGCACGGAGATGCGCTCCCGCGCTGTATCAAGATAGGCTTCGCTGGCGACCGCATCCTGGTAGTAGCTGAGGTAATCCCCGACATAAGCTAACAATTCCACCACGGCAACGCCGAGTTCGGGCACGTGCCTTTCGGTCCAGTTTGGCATGGTGAGCGCGAGCCGATCAAAAATCAATTGCCGGAAACTATTGTAGTCCTTAGCAAGGTAGCTGATTTCGGGTTCGGGCAACGGCGCCCGGTAACACTCGTTGACCGGCAGACAATCAAGATCGCTGGGGCAGTTTGCCTTAAACGAAAAATCGATCTGCGCATACCGAGGATCAAAACCGGTTAGCGGTGATTCGCCGGGAAATCCACCCGGAGCGTTGACAAGTTTCAGCGTGTAAGGCGAGAAGTCGCCAAACTTATCGACGAAGACCCGCATGCAGTCGTCACGGTCGGGCTCGTCCATTCTGCACAAACGAATGTCGTCAACCTGAATGTTGCGAACTCGTACGCCACCGGTGATGCGCACATTTTGCGGTTGAATATTGAGCGGCGCTTTGTTTAGAAAATAGACTGTAATTATTCTTTGGTTCTCATCCACCTCGACATAGTCGATGCCATTAGGCTCATTGCTCTCGGCGCGCTGCGCCACATCGCGGATGCGCTGCCGCCGGTCCGTTTGGTCCTGACAGATCTCAGAAAGATTCATCATTCTCACCCCGTCCGTGTGAAGACCGTGGTCTGTTTTTCATTAGTGCGGCGCACCACGTATTGAATAACAATGCGCAGTGAAGAATCCTCGGCGACGACCTCCAGGTCGACGACTTCGATAATGTCTTCGAGCGACTGTTGCAACGCGGCCTGAATGGTGAACTGCAGGGCGCTCGCCAGCTCCGGGCTATTGGGAGCAAAAATCAACTGCTGTAAGCCGCTGCCGAAGTCGGGACGATTTACTCTTTCGCCGCGATTGGTGAAAAGCAGTTGCTCGATCATGTCGCGCACATGCTTGTCCGTGCCGGCAGCAGCGGTGCGCCCACCGGTATCAAAGTGAAACGGAAAATCTATGTTCACAATGTCCCTCACGTTCCTGTAGCGCGTGTTTGCGTCTGGAGAATCAGCAGCGGTGTACCAGTGGGGACGCAGGTAGCCTGGCTGTCCTGCAACAGCACCGGCTGGCCCTCAGACATAATGCGCGTAGCCGCAGTGGTAAACATGGCGGTGGCGCACGGCCCATTGCCGGCGCTCGGCGGCGGCATTGAGCAGCCGGCGATTGTGTAAGGCGCAGTCATAGTCACAATCGCTTGACCGCCGACGGTAACGCGCGTGCTGGTGACCGACGGCGTCGCCTTTCCCGGTGCATGCGAGCAGTTAACCGTCGCTCCCAGATGAAGAAGAAAACCCGGCATGAACTTTTTTCTACCTCCTGCTTGATCAGGTAACCACAAAAGCTGTCCCGTTAATCTTTACCGACGGTCCCACCAGTTCAATGGTCGCCCCCGTGCCGTTGGAAATCGTGATCCCGAGGGTGTTAATTTCAATTTTGGCCCCGGTCGAAACCTTCAGCACGATCCCACCCGTTGGACCAGGCAGATCGCTAAGCAGAAATGTTGTTTGACCGGTTGTTTGCATCGCGATGTGCGGTATCGTTGGCAGCGTGTCGGTTGCAATTGACGGGACTTCCCCTTTGCCCCAGAAACACCCGCTCCAAATCGGGAAGTCGGGGTTCCCGCCTTCAAACTCGACCCAAACGTTGGCCGCTACCGGCGGTATTGCATAAAAGCCGTTTTGCATACCAGCATAGGGAACGCTTGGCAAGGCCCAACTCAGTTTTCCCTCGCCAAATACAGCCGGAACACTTACCTGCATGCGTCCACTGTTGTCGGGATCAATGTTGTTTGTTACCGAACCTCGATATTTGCCGAAGAATTGGCTCATGGCCTCACCACCGGAGTAAGCGCACCCACGCCCTCGCGCGTTAACGTGAAGCGCTGCTTGTACTCCCCCTTGCGAATCGAATGGGTAACGCTCTGCACGTAATAGAACCCGTCGTTTGTGTAGCCGACTCCACGCACCCCGACCAGCCCGCGCGCTTCGAGAATCTCACCGTATAGCAGCGCATCGAGCTCGCCCGACGCAGTCACGACTTTATCCACCGATGCATCGACCTGCGCCTGCGCTCGCGCAAAGGCCCGCGTGATCGTCAGATTGCTGGTGTCTCTCAAGAGACTCTGGCGCACGTTCGGCAGATTGAAGAGCGGCGAAGGTTGGCTGACCAGGGGCGGAATGCGCGTATTGGTCAGCGCAATCACCGGAAAAGAAAAATTGAGCTCGCTATCCTGGACGACGTCTATCACAGTGGTCGGCGCCAGTGCGTCGTAAGTGAAACTAATTGAGTTGACGTTGGTCGCCGGACCCATGTTCACCGAGAGCGCGGGTTGGGGAATTCCCGCCCGCACTGGCGGTCCCCAATACGCTTTGTTCTGACCTGGAAGCGGACCTGGAGAAACATAAAAGACGTAACCAAAACGCCCGGCTAACTCCTGGAGATATTTCAGATCGGTGCCATGCTGCGCCGGAATCCGCGCGGTCGGTGAAGGCACGTCAAGAGTAGGAGGCGGTATTACGATCGGAGGCAGCAAAAGATATTGCATATACTGCAGCAACGTAACAGTGGCGATGACCGCTTCGGTCTGGGCCGGATGCTCGGCCTTCTTCTCCTCCAAATCCATCATGATGCTGACGTCTTCGCCGGTAACAACCAGAGTCGCCGTGCCGGGATCGGTGCCGGGCGACAATTGCTGTCGCGTGATAAAGCCGTCCATCAAGACGCGTGGTGTGGTGTTAAGAAGCACAATCAGGATCACGCGGCTGAAGGGACGCAGCAGTGGGTTCACCAACAACGGGTAGTCCACCAGGTCAAGCGGGCCCGAACGTCCTATTTTGAAGGTCAACTGAAAACCTGAACGGCCCTGGTCACTGTGTGTGACCTGAACGCTATCCAACGCTTCCGTCAACGTGAACGGAGCCGGCACGGGGACGGTCGGACCTATCAGTAAAGTTAAGTGAGCACCTAGAATCATGTGAACTTTCAGGCTGTCGGCATTGGTATTTTTAGCCTGCGGCCAACTACGTCCATCAGGTTAAATGGGTTAAGGGCATTGTTGGCGTCGCAAACGCGCCAGAATTGGCAAGGGTCTCCGAGGGTGCGCGCGGTGATGAGATCCAGACGGTCGCTCTGCGTGACTGTTGCCTCCGCCAACACCGTCATGTTCTCGCCTTGCGGCAGGAAGCGACGCCGTTTGTATGAATGCGATCGCCGGTCAAGCCCGGTGTAGTTGACAGTTTCGATGGAATAGTAACGACTGGTGAAATCGAACATACGAATTCTCACTTAGAATAGTTTGACGCCGCCGCCGGCTACCGCGCCGATGTTGCTGATGCTGCCGATGGTCGCCATCGTTTCTTTAATGATCTGATGCGTAAGAAACAGGTAATAGCCGGGATTGGTGAGCGAGAGATCGTTATAACTGAGCACCCGCAGGCCCAGCGACGCTTTAGCTCGAATTGGATTGAGAGACGAGTCATACGCCTCTTCAGTGATCGAAAGATCAGTGACCCTGACGGGAAGGACTCGTTTCAAACCCCAGACGAGTAGGGTGAATGGACCAATGGGCGGCAGTATTTCCAGTGTTCCAACCGCCATCAGCACCGTGTTCGCGATGACCAGCGCGCTCTTTGGGTATAGCAACATTTCCAGCGCGGACAATTGTGGGTAGATGCCCATGCTCGTTGCCAGGCCCTCGGCTTTTTCCAATTGATCAGTGGCGTCGATTTCCACGTCGAGTTTGATCGTTTCAATCGGCGCGCCTTTGAGCCGCATCGCTTCTGAACGCGCCCCGCCGTCGCCCGATCCTTGTCCGCGCAGCGTGCGCGTCATCGTGTCCGGGTTGTACTGAAACACGATCACACTCGCCAGCGGATTGAAGAGATCAATTCCGATGATCGCGCCCTTTATTGTCTGCGGTGAACGACTCAATCCCATCCGTTGGTTCCCCC
>JBDUDV010000080.1:0-16872 GCA_040002755.1 Acidobacteriota bacterium
TACTCTGTGGCGGCCGGATCGCTGATTGGCTCGCAATAGGCTACGGCTTCAGTATGGTATTCGTGTGGGGCTGGAAAATTCTGCAATGGCCCATCGTGCTTGCTTTCTTGTTCACAGGCTTCGGGTTGATTTATTACTGGGCCCCAGACCTCGAAGATCAGGATTGGCGTTGGGTTACACCGGGCTCGCTCGTGGCTGTGGTCCTGTGGCTGCTGGTCTCGTTTGCCTTCCGCGTTTACCTTCACTATTTCGATTCCTACAGCAAGACTTATGGGTCTCTCGGTGCCGTTATTGTTCTGATGCTGTGGTTCTATTTTACCGGGGCGGCCATCCTGATTGGCGGTGAGATTAATTCCGACATCGAAGCGGCGGCGGCTCGCCAGGGTGCCCCCCGAGCAAAAGGGAAGGGCGAAAAGAATCCGGATCGAAAAGCTGAAAGCTGAACACTAGAGAGAGGAACAAGGAGAGATATGGCAAACGAAAATGGTCGTCGCGTTCCCAAGCAATTTTCGGATCAACGCGAGCCTTCGAAACGTGAGCTCGAACGTCAGATGCAACAGACTCGCGAATCTTTAGCGGAAACGATTGGAGAGATTAAGGAGACGGTGGAACAGGAGTTTGTTGCAGCCAAACAAACCGTCGCCGGTGTGCTTGATTACCGTGAGCAGTTTAAGGATGAGCCGCTGGTGTGGAGTCTCGGCGCGCTTTCCGCGGGCTTTGCGCTTGGCTACACGCTCGGCTACGCGCATAAGAACACCAAACACGGAAAGCAATCACAATTGATGGCCTTTGCCGACAGCATGGTTGATGAGTTGTCGTCAGTGGGACAGGGGCTGATTATGCCGGCCCTGAATGAGAAGATCAGAGAGCTTTTTGGTTTTGACTTCGCGGAGCTATTGAAAGACGTCGGTCAGTCGAAAGCCAGGAGCGCCCGGAAAAAGACGCCGGCGCAGCGCAAGACCACGAAAAGAATTGCGAAGAAGTCTTCGTCACGAACTTAAGCCAGGAGTGTCAGAATCTCGAGTGGGGGCGTGCGTGCGAGTTGCTGCTCAATTATCCAGCGTAGCGCTGAGACCCTTATTGCAAAAACCGAGAGGCCGGGTTTTGGCCCGGCCTCATTCGGTGGCACGAGACTTTCATCCTCAGCGGGTCACTGTCCTCACCCCAGCAACCCATCGCCTATTGCTCTGCATTTTTATCCAAAGTTCAGAGTTCGTTAATGCAAACGGGCGCTGGTCAGTCTGAGGTGGCAGGCGTCATCTTGCGCGTGATTTTACGGGTGGATCGCCACTGCTATCAGGAGTCGCCGTTCAGCGAGTCCGTAAAGGGATTAACCGGGTGCCTTTTCTGGCTTCTGCTCTATCGCCGAGTCGCATGGGTTGAAGCATTGACGGTTTAAGGGTAAGCAACGACTTGATGATCTCGCCGGGCACCGCGAAACTGAGTTCATCATTGCCCTCGAAATAGAGCGCGGCGACGGCGACGACTTCGCCTTTGTCATTGACGAGCGGCGAGCCGCTATTGCCGTGACGGACTTCCGCTGTGATGCGCAGGTACTCGCCCGCGCCCGGAATGTACCAAAGGTTATTCGTCACGCCGCTCGATACTTTCCAGGAAGCATCGTCAAGGGCGCTGATCAAAGTAACCGGTTCGCCTTCCGAGTCGACATTGTCTGCGAGCGACAAGGGAAAAACATTTGCCGGCGCGTTGATCTGCAGCAGTGCGAGATCGTTGTCTTCGTTCAGAGCGACAATGCCTGCGATTGAGAAACTCTGGCCGTCAAAGGTTCGGATAACGGCTCGGCTCGCGCCTTTGAGCACATGAATATTAGTGATGAGACGATTGGCTTGAACAAAAAAACCGCCGCCCAACAGCAGCGGCTTGCCGGCGGCGTCAAACGTTGTAATGCTCACTACACCGCGCTTGATCTCGGCGACGGTTTTCGCTGAAGGCGTGGCGGAAACAGCTGCGGTCACGATGAAAATCAGGAAGAAAGCAGAAAGCAAAGGGAAGTGAAACTTTTTGGGGCTCGATGTCATGCACACTAATTCCTAAAACGCCCGAACCAGGGAGCGCTTTTTGTCGCAAATCTATTTAGCTTGTGATGTAGCAGACGGCCAATCGGGCGTTCGTTCCAGAACGCGGTGGACTGTGGGCGAGCAGGCAGAGGCAGAAAGCAGCAAGACGGCAAGGGGCGCTACGCGAGTCTCAACTCGAGTAGCGCCTCTTGTTCTCTGCCTTCTACACGCCACGCGGGCTGCCCGCGCGGGGACCCCGCCCTGCTATGCCTCTTGCTGCTGGTTATCTCGGGAAGCGGTCGCGAAATTCTCCGGAGACGATGAACGCCTTGACCATCTCAGCTTGTTCGAAGTTGCCGTTGAAGTCGTTCAGCTTGTTGAGCCAGAAGGCATACCCGCCGGGATCCGGATCGCGGCGCAGGTAGCCGAAGTATTCCATCATCACAAACGTTTCGTTACGCTTCGCATTCACGAACTGTTGGTTCTCAGCAATACTCCTGAGCGCATCGCCGCGCGTCAAGGTGCCCTGAGTTAAACCACTCACCAGCGCCGCACGGTCATCAGCAGTGAACTCGACGCCAGTGTGCGAGATCAACGTGGCTACATAATCTGCGTTCGACATGCTGTCAAACGCCGCATGGAACGCTGCACGATTTACGAAGCTATTGGCAAACGCTTCCTTGTTCGCGCGCAGTTTCGCTTCCCAACCATCCATTCCGACGACGACGCCCATTCCAACTGTGTGTGTGTCGGGCATGAACGCGTCATAAGTAGGTCGAACCCCGTATGCAGTGCGGTAGAGTCCGTCAACCAAGCCGCCGGTTTGCTGGAACTCGATCGAGAGGAAGTAAGCAGCCGAAACATTCTCGCGACGGCGTTGGACGCACTCAGTATCTCCACCACACTCGAGTATCTGGTCGCTCCAGAAGTTGAAGCCGGCTTCGTCGGGTTCACGACCGAGGAAGTCGATGTAGTGCTGTCGCACGAAGTATTCCGGCGTGTCGAGCGGGTTCTGCGCACCGTCAGTCGCAATGCCACTGAACGTCGCGGTGGTGTTGTTGCCGAGCTGCGTGAACGAACGCTCTCCGGGACTGAAGCTAAAGTTCGCTCTGGAGAGGGTGACGGTGTAAAACCCGTTCGTCTCGACGTTGTCGAACTTATAGAAGCCATTGGCATCGGTAATGGTCTTGCGGTTCTGAGTTCCATTTAGACGAATCACTGCGCCTTCAATTCCCTGAGTTGAATCGGCGACGCGCCCAATTACGATTGCACTAGCAGCAGTGGGCGAGGTCACAAATCTACAGTTGGAAAACTCCGAGGTGTTGTTGGCAGGGTCGGTCGCCGTGGCAGTGATGAATTGGCCTCCGGGGACTGCGACTGGAAAAGAAACATTGAAGCTCGCGTTGCAGCTACCGTCAGTACTGACCGTTGTGAAGCCGATGAAGGTTTGGCCTTCGCCATTGCCTGAAGGATCACAGGAGGAATTGGCGAAGAATTCTATCCTGAAAGTAGTGCTGGCCGCGCTATTGAGCGTGCCTGTGACAGTTGTGTTACCAGCGACGCTGTTCGCGGTAGTTATGACGGGGAAATTCTGCAGTTTGTTGTTAGGTCCCGAATCGATATCGCAGGAATCATTGGCCGTCACGCCAAAAGCGTTCTCAGTGCCACCCAAAAGGTCGATGCCGAGATTTCCGTTGGAGAAAATGGAGTTGCCTTCGATTGCGATGCCTGTCGTGCTGCCCACGAGGTTCACTCCCCTGTCGCCGTTGCCCGCGATCACGTTAGCCGGGGGTGCGCCTGGCGTTGTGACGATGCCACCAATGGTGTTGTTGAAGGTGTCGTTGACAAATACGCCACTGGCTCCGTTGCCGAGGAGGGCGGCGCCGGTGATATCGGTCCCGATGAAGTTGCCCTGGATGGTGATGTCACTAACTGCGTTGTCGCCCCCCATGAAGATGCCATGGCGTCCATTCCCCGAAATAACGTTGCGTGCGTTCGCGGTCGACCCGCCGATCGTGTTAGACGAACCCCTAATGATGATCCCGTCCGAGCTGTTGCCGAGCGCGGCAGTGCCGGCCGCGTTTGTGCCAATCAGATTTCCCTGGACCGTGTTGTTGGAGACCCCTACCGAAACAGAAATTCCGGTGAAGCTGCCGGAGATAACGTTGCCCGGCGGCGTGCCGGGCGTGGCGGTCAGCCCTCCGATCTGGGTGTTCGAAGTGCTGGAGCCAAGACGAACGGCCGCGCCGCCGAATCCCAGTGCGGCTGTCCCGGCGGCATTCGTCCCGATGAAATTGCCCTGGATGCTATTGCCCGTCGTGGCAGCGAGATCGACAACGATGATGACGCCTTCGCCGTTACCGTTACCAGCAACGACGTTGCGGCCCCCGGTCGTAGAACCGCCGATCAGATTATTGCTCGAAGTAACATCGATTGCGGTGTTATTGGCGAGGGCGTTGATTCCCGTCGCGTCGGTTCCGATAAAGTTGCCCTGGACCATGTTGTTCGTGCCGCTGCGGATAAAGACGCCGATGCCGTTGCCGGAGATCAAATTGCGGGCTGCCACGGTGGTTCCACCGATGAGATTGGAGGAGGAATTTCCACCGAAGTCGAGATTCACGCCGTTGGTGTTGCCATTAGCGACGAGGCCGCTCGCGTCGGTGCCAAGGAAACAGCCCTCGATGATATTGCTGGAGCTATCCACTATCTGGACGCCGATACCGAATCCCCGATCAATCGCCAGCCCGCGCAATGTGCTGCCGGCTCCGCCAGTCGCGATCACCAATCCGTTGGCGTTGTTTGTCACGATTGCACCGCTGATTTCGATCAAGATCACTGCGTTGTCACCGTTAGCCAGCGTATTGACGCTGGCGCCGGGTTGCGAGTAGCCATTAATCACCACGGGGTCAACGATCGCTGGCAGTGGTGACGGGAACGTGGGTGTGATCGTGCAGACGTTTGTCGTCACATCGCATCCCGACGTGATGTTGAAGCTGATTATGTCCGCGCCCGGATTTCCGTTCGCGTCGAGCATTGCCTGCCGCAGCGAGCCCGGGCCGCTGACGTTCGTGTTTGTGACGGTGAAGGTCGCCGCAAATACTGGCGTCTCCAGCCAACTTCGAAAACGATGCGGCAGAGCAATCAAGCTCGTTAGGACCAGAATAAACATTGCGACCGTTCTTCTTGTGCGACCCATTGTCTTCCGCATAGCGAACTCCTTTTTCGAATCAAAGAGAATGGCAGTAACGTGATGGAATACGTTTAGGCTATTCTCTTCCTTGTTCTTTGGAATGATCATTCGCCTCGTCGTTCGGGCGGATCGTTGTCTGTCGGCAGTTCATTCAGCACTACAATGGCCGACTCGCCGCTTGAGTCGGGTTTAAGGGACTCTTCTGCCTGTTCCTGCGTCATGCCAGAACGCTGCCGAATCACCCAGACTTCGCGCTTCTCCGTAGTAATAACCGTTGTCTTTTTTGTTCGCGTTGTTTTCATGGGAGAATCGATTTGGCAACACATAAGAGACCGGCTGACCCCCGATTGCCGTTGCCCTTAGTTGAGCCTCGGGTCTAGAATGGCGCCATTCCTAAACTGGTTCTCTTGTGCATCGAGGGATTTACTCCACTGTAGCGTTCCAAGTCCTTAAGGTCTTCTAAGGTTTTTCTAAAGTCGTCATGCCGCACGCATTTTCTTATGAATTCGGGCCCTTTCGGCTGGAGCTGGACGAACACCGTCTGCTTCGGAGCGACCAACCGCTGCCGTTGCCACCGAAACAGATGGGCGCGCTCGGCTTGTTAGTGAAAAATCACGGCAGGCTGGTCGAGCGTGAAGAGCTGATGAGGGTAGTTTGGAAGGATACGATTGTGGAAGATGGAAACCTCACGGTGGCCATCTCGCAGTTACGAAAGGCGCTTGGAGAGAGCCCGGATTCAGCAGAGTACATCGAGACGGTTCCAAAAGTTGGTTATCGTTTTGTTGCTGACGTGCGAGAAGTATGCAGCGAACCAGCGGC
Organism: Acidobacteriota bacterium; assembly: GCA_040002755.1. Lineage (GTDB taxonomy): Bacteria > Acidobacteriota > Blastocatellia > Pyrinomonadales > Pyrinomonadaceae > PSRF01. The sequence goes on from JBDUDV010000080.1 coordinate 6,028, forward strand.
CCTGGTTCTCGAAAAACACACACTATCGCGGACGGTTATCGAGGAAGACGAACTAAGGGAAGAATCGGATGTCGCAACGGTGGTGTCGCGAGCCAAGCGAGTTTCACTAAGCCCGAACATCTTAATCACACGCAGAACCGCCGTCGCACTGGCAGCGGTTGCATTGAGTGTCTTACTCGCAGGAACCGTACTAACACTGCGAGGAATGCACTTAGCGAATGCGTCTAAACTACCCGTCAAATCGATCGCCGTTTTGCCCTTCAAAGTCGTATCCGGAGAAGAAAGCAACGGACACTCCGGCATCGGCCTCGCCGACGTTCTGATTACGCGACTCAGCAACATTCGCGAGATAAACGTCAGACCGACGAGCGCGGTGATGGCCTTGGACCACGAGGCTCAGGATTCAATCAGCGCGGGCCGGAAGTTGGAGGTTGACGCCGTGTTGGAAGGAACGATCTATCGCGCTAACGACCGGATCCGTGTTACTGCCCGGCTTCTAAGAGTCAGCGATCAATCGTCGTTATGGGCCGGAGAGTATGAAAAGTCTTTGCAGGACGAACTCCAGATGCAGGATGACATCGCGCTGCAGCTAGTCGATGCTTTGTCTCTGAATCTTAGTGGTGGCGAGAAGACTGCCCTTACGAAGCGATACACCAAAAGCGCGGAGGCTTACCAGCTTTATCTCAAAGGCAGATATCACTGGAACAAACGCAGCTGGGAAGGAATGATTGAAGCGGAACGCTTGTTTCGCAACGCAATCGAGGAAGACCCGAACTTCGCGCTTGCGTACGTCGGTTTGGCTGACAGGTTGGCGACGAACTCGGAGTCTACGGCTGAAGCAAATTTAGCTGTTCGGAAGGCGCTTGAACTTGATCCAAATTTAGCGGAGGCGCATGCGACGCTCGGTTTCATCAAAACTTTCCACGAATGGAAGTGGCGCGAAGCCGAGGACTCGTTCAAGAAATCAATCCAGCTTAATCCTGGTTATGCGACAGCGCATCATTGGTACGCTACGCTATTGGAGATTGAAGGACGAAATGAGGAAGCTAAAGCTGAATTCCGGCGCGCGCTTGAAATAGATCCTTTGTCTTACAACTTCCTGGCTGATTTGGGCCAGGCATGTTACTTCGCTCACGAATACGACAAGGCAAAAGAGTATTGTGTTAAGGCTCTGGACATCTACCCCGATTTTGTTTTTGCGCACGACTATCTCTACGACATTTATTTGCAGACAGGTAATTACGATGCGGCAATTGAGGAAAGTTTGAAGAGCCACAAAATCATTCGGACTTTTGCTCAATCACCCAACACGAGCGACGATGAAATAGAAGAGTCGCTCGCGCGGAACCGGGAATTGTACCGACGAGACGGTCTCAAAGGGTTCCTTAGACCTGGGCTTGCTCACATAACGGAGGCTGCCTCTACGTCATATAACGATGCAAAGATTTTTGTTGTCCTGGGTGACAGAGAAAAAGCCCTCGGTAGTTTGGAACAAGCCTTTACGAAGAGAAACTTTGCAATGCCGTTTGTGAAGGTCGATCCCGCCCTAGATAAGCTGCACGATGAGCCGCGCTACCAGTTCATCGTAAAGAATATGGGACTGTAAAAGGTCGCCTCCTGCCTCTGACTTCTTACCTCGGGAAGCGGTCGCGGAATTCTCCGGAGACGATGAACGCCTTGACCATCTCAGCTTGTTCAAAGTTGCCGTTGAACTAAAGTTTGAAGCCGGCTTTCTGGGATAAAACCAGGCGCTTTCAATGGCGCAAACAGTGGGGTCCAGCATGAAGTGACGCACCCGGCGCAACGCGACCCTGAATTGATCGATCACTCGATCCCTCCAGGGTCGGATTGGCTAGTTCGGCAGAAAAATCAATGACTCCGCGCTGCCGGTCGGGCTTGCTTGCGTTAGAAGATGAACTTCAACGCGAGTTGCACGTTGCGGCGTTCGATGTTGCCGTTTGGCGTTACGCCTTTGACGGCCCCGACGAACCCGCTGGTGACATCCTGCGTTCCTGGTGCGATATACAGGTTCGCGTGGTTGAGCGCATTGAACATTTCCGCGCGAAGCTGGAGCGTATATCTCTCAGTCAACTTCACGTTTCTGCTCAAGCCGGCATCGAGGTTCCACATCCCGGGACCACGAAACTGGTTGCGCGTGGTCATGTTTGCCGGATACGGACCAAAGTCAGAACAGCCACCGCAGACTGCATTGCCAAAAGCTCCAACTGGTTGACCGGCCAGATTAATGTAGTTGAAGAAGTTGGCGTTGCCTGTCGGCATGACGTTGACGCTAAGCGGTCCGTTCGCGACCAATCTCGGACTTGAAAGATTGGCGTTGTTTCCGTCAAAGATAGTGAATGGCGTGCCGGTGCGGGCGTTGAAAATTCCCGTTACCGTCCAGCCGTCGAGCAAAGCTTTCGCGGCACCATCGGTTTTCTTTGCGAAAGGTATCTGCCAGATCATGCTGCCTACGAAGCGGTGCCTGACGTCGAAATCCGCCGGGCCATAGTCGAAACTCGGATTGTAGGGATTCGTCAGACCTAAGTTGTTGTTGAACGCACCTTCACTAAAGGTCGAACTCAGATTGTCGTTCGACTTGGCGATGGTATAGTGGGCGGTGAACTGCACGCCGGTGTTGCGGAAGTTGTTTCCGTCAAGCGCCACAATCAAGGCGTTGTAACGTGAATAGCCTTCGTTGCCGCGCGTGTTGATGTTTGAGTATTGGTTGTTGAGTCGCGAATTTGGATTCGCGTCTCCCATGTAGAAAGCTCCCGATCCCTGTATGTTTAAAGGCGAGATCGAATAGAGCTTTTCACCCCGTGATCCGGAATACTCAACTGACAAAACACTTCCTTTATTGATTTCGCGTTGGAACGCAAAACTATAGAAGTGGGCATACGCGTTGACGATGTCTTCACGCACATGGCGCAGGCTCGTTGCCGGCAGGAGTTTTGTCGGCGGCGCTGTGCCCGCCAAAGGTCCGGCATTGTTGTTCGTGATCTGTAGATTGGTTACGTCTACATTGTTGAAGAGCGACAAGACCGCGTAGTTCGGTGGATTCTGAATCACGTTGAACGTGACGTTACCGAAGTTACGCTCGTAAGCCAGACCATAACCGCCACGGATACTGGTCTTGCCATCGCCAAACACATCCCAGGCAAAACCGACGCGCGGCGCGAAGTTATTCCGGTCTGGTTTCCAAAGCCCACCCACCGGACTGTTTTTCGCGAGCTGCACGCTGCCGTTGCGGATGCGTTCCTGAAGGGTGGCTCCCGGTCCAAAGTAGAAATTGGAATCCAGGTTGGGGTCTTTGTTGTGTTGTACGCCGTAGTATTCATAGCGCACGCCGAGATTCAGCACGAGGCTCGGTCTTAGGCGGAACGAATCGTTAACATAGGCAGCCCACTCGTTATAGCGATTGCTGCGAGTGAAGTCCGGCGGCCGGACGGGCAAGTTCACACGCTGCCCAGGGAATTTTCCCTGCGGGAAAACCGCCGCCTGAAACTGATTGATGTTGCCGGTAACGAAGTTGCCCAGCGCCTGCGCGTAGTTGCCCTGAGTGCCAAGGCTTTCAACTGCATTCTCATAAGCGCCGAACGTGTTGGTGTTCTGGATGTAGATGTACTGACCACCAAACTTGAGTTGATGGCGACCGAGCGTGTAGCTGATGTCTTCATACACCTGACCCAGATTCTGTGGTCCACCAAAACCTGCGGGCGAATTCGCCGCGTTGTATGGCCAGTAGCCGGGCATCGCGATCGTATTGCCGCCAATGGTTCCGGTAGCGCCCGGAAACAGGAAGAGTCCCGGTCCCACCGGATTGGCGCCATAGGGCTGCTGGCTGTTCAGGCGATTGAACGCAATCTTACTTTCCGAAATGAGACGCGGCGAAAACGTGTGCGTCAACGAAACGAGAAAGTTGTTATTGAGAACAGTCGCGGGTGTATCAAACCCGGTATAGGGACTAAACGCCGTGGTACCGTTGAAGAAGTTTTTGTTCTCGCGTGCATAGCGGAAGTAGAGCAGAGACTTGCTGCTAAGGTTGTAGTCAACGCGAGCGGCCGTCGAGTAAGTGTTTTGTGGAACGCCGCCGCCGAGATTTGTAGGCTCGTTGAAGCGGACCAACTCGAAGGCCGGCAAATTCGCCGGCAGCGCTGCGAAGGCATTGCCGGCTGGAAGAGTGAACGTGTTTACCAGTTGTCCGACCGTGTAGCTGGTGCCGGTTGGCGTGCTTTGCAGCGTATAGCCGGCAAAGTAGCTGCGCGTGGACGCCGCGGAAGCGTTAATGAGCGCGGCGGTTGGAACTACCGACAGGAGCGCGCCGGTGCTGCGGACGCGCGTCCACTCAGTGCTATTGAAGAAAAACAGTTTGTCTTTGATAGCCGGGCCACCAATGGTGTAGCCAAACTGGTTACGCGTGAAAACGCCGCGGGGAATGGAGTTGGCATTGTTGTTGTAGCCGTTCGAAGCTAATCGCGAGATGCGATTAAACTCGAAGCCCGATCCATGAAATGAGTTGGAACCGCCGCGCGTCAGGACGTTAATGATGCCGCCGGACGCGCGTCCATACTCCGCCGAAAAATTGCTGGTAACGACGCGGAATTCGCCGACGGCATCCAGCGGAATGTTCTGGCCCAACGCCGCGTAGTAGACGTTGTTGTTATCAACGCCGTCGAGCAGCACGTTGGTGCTGGCGGCGCGCAGACCGTTGATGTTGAAACCCGCGCCGCGCCCGGAAACGCCGACGCCTGGCACTGCCGGTCCCGGATCGTCGCTCGCAACGTTGCTCGCGAGTCCAATCAAATCGTAAGGGTTTCTCGTGAGCGTGGGCAGTTCGCGAATCTGCGTGCCAGTAACGATGTTTGAAACCTCAGCGGTTTGCGTGTTGACCTCCACGCCTTCGCTGGCGATCACGCTCACGGTTTCCCCGGTGACGTCTGTCAGCGCCAGTTGTGTATCAACTGACACCTTGGATCCAATGGTCACTTGCACCCGCTGATTGCTTGTCTTGAAGTTGCCGCCCTGGACGGTGACATCGTAAAGGCCGGGCTGGAGCGCGCTGATAGTGTAGCCACCTTCGTTGTCCGAAACGGCGGTCGATTCGCGTCCGGTGTCGACCGACTTCACGGTGACGTTAGCGTTAGCAACGACGGCGCCGTTCGGGTCGGTGACCTTGCCAACGATCTGACCGGTCGCGCTCTGGGCAAATGCCGCGCCGGCCATCATGGCAATAGCAAACACGACTGACAGAAATGTGAGAGCGCCAGTCGCGGTCGATTGTCTTAGTTGGGTTTTCCTCATATCAATTCCTTTCTTAACCTGTGTCCCTTGAAAGAGAACTGCCGTGTGATCGAGAAGTCCGCTCGGGAACTTCACGAAGAAGGGGAGCGTCTCATGACCTCAGACTGTGGGCGGCGGTATAGCGGGGAGAGTTGCTCGCGGCCAGAGTCTCCAAAAACTCGGAAGACTGCCTGAAGTCACGCGCTTGAGAAGTGCAACGATCGTGCCTCTTGCGGATTGCGATCAATAGGCCAATTCGTCACTCATCTGGGCCAACTCATAACAGACCTCTCGAAGTCAGCTTGTGGAATTTGGATTCTCGTGAAGAAGTTGCTTGCGGTTCCTGGATGACCGGCGAGAAAGGTTTCTGCTTGAGCCGTTACTATTCAGTTTTTCGTTTGCAGGCGACCAGAGGGAAGGGGAAAAGTGGAAGGGGAAACATGCCCCTACACTTTTCCCCCTTCACCTTTACCCGGTTCCGGTCGTTAAGCGAGCTGGTGTTCTTCGTGCTGGTCGGGACCCAGCAGCGGGTAGACGTTGCCCAGACCGGTCAGACTGATCTGGTAATGTTTGATCTTGGAATTAAGCGTGGTTACCTTCAGGTTCAGCAGCTTCGCGGCTCGCACCTGATGGCCGCCGGTTTGGACCAGCGCGCGCCTGATGAGATCAATCTCGAAGCGACTTACCTCTTCGTAAAAGTCGAATCCACCTTCAATGGTTAGCGCGCTAACTTCGTTAATGGATTGCACCTCACAAAGTAACCGCAGAACCAACTCACGAACGGTGCTGATATTGTTTCGAGAGGTTAATGCTTCGTTGTGCTCATCAACTGGGGAGGCCCTCTCTATTTCTTCGGTTTCCCAGGTTGCGGTTGAGTTCATACGTTCCTCCATCGCGGTTTGCGTCTTTTGATGACTGGATCTGACGCGAAAAGTTATACGCGAGCCTCAGGGGCGCTGTGCAGCTTTTTGTGACGGACGGGCAGACGCCTGTGACTAGTAGGCTTTGGGGTGGGATAGTCGCGGGCCAGAGCCAAGGCAGATGTTGTTTTAGGGGAGCTTGCCGAGCGCTTCCTGCAGCTTGTCGCGATGGTTGCGAGAGAGGGTTAGTTGCGTCCCGTCTTGCAGGATGACGCGATACTCGCCATGAAACCACGGTTGTAGTTCCTGGATGAAATCGAGGCGGATTATTGAGGAGCGATGGATGCGCACAAACTTCTTGGGATCGAGTTGCGCTTCAAGACTGCTGATAGTTTCACGAAGCAGATGGGTTTTCTTGCCGCTGTGAACGGAGACATAATTGCCCTCCGCTTCTATCCAGTCGATTTCGCTGGTTTCAAGGAAATAAATGCGCCCAGCGGTTTTGATAACGAGCCGCTGGAGATAGTTTTTGCCCGCCTTCAACTCTTCCAGCAGCGTAAGGATACGCTGATCCATGCCACCGTTGCGGTCGCGCAGGAGTTGCGCCTTGGCTCGTTGCCACGAGACATCAAAACGTTCCTGGTCGAATGGTTTAAGCAGGTAGTCAAGCGCCTGTACTTCAAAAGCACGAACAGCGTATTGATCGTAAGCGGTGACGAAGATGACGTAAGGAATATTTCCTTTACCCAGGGACGTCAGAACTTCGAAGCCGCCGACCTCGGGCATTTGCACATCGAGGAAGATCAAATCCGGAGCTTCCTTGCGAATTGCTTCAAGGGCTTCACGGCCGTTGCAGCTTTCGCCAACGATCTGCACGTGCGGATCGCCGTCGAGCATCTCGCGCAGCATCTCGCGGGCGAGCGGTTCGTCGTCCACCAACAGCACCCGAATCGGAGGAGAGTCAGTCATTTACTTCGTTGTTGGCCAGTCGTGCTCGCGATTAAGACGCTGGAAACCTGGTTGCCGTTAACCAACTTACGGAGCGGACTCGTAATTGGCAAAAAGACTGCTTTTTAGCTTCCTGTTTTCTTGACCGGGGCCGGAGATAACGAGACCAGACTGCTTAGGAGTCAGGCGATTTCCGATTGGTTGGGAGCGGTGCCGTCAGTATGAAAGGGTATTTCCAAAGTTACTATCAACCCGCCCGCGGGATCGTTACTTAGATCGAACAGATGATCCGCCCCATATAACTGTTTCAGCCGAGTCTCAGTATTGGCCAATCCCAGACCCTTCTTAAACTGATTCTGGGATGTCCGATGATCGGGAAGGCCCGGGCCGTTGTCTCGGACTTGAATACGAAGTCGGCCACCGAGTTGTTTCGCGGCGATATCGATCGAACCCGGAGTTGAGCGAGAGGCAATTCCGTGGCGGATAGCGTTTTCAACTATTGGCTGCAGAATTAGGTTGGGCACTTTGGCGACGAGGGTGCGTTCACCCAAATCCACGCGGGTCACGAGGCGATTTTGGAAACGGATGCGTTCGATTTCGAGATAACAACTGAGAAACTCCATTTCCTGTTGCAGTGTTACCTCCTGTGAGCCGGAGTTTTCCAAAGTAAGACGCAGGAAATCTCCCAGCCGCGTGATCATTTTGCGGGCTGATTCGACGTCCTTGTTTAGCAGAGCCGAGATTGAGTGGAGGGTGTTGAAGAGAAAATGAGGATGAAGCTGCATTTTTAGCGCTTGCAGTTGGGCCTGTGAAAGCTGGGCTTCCAGTTGCAAGGTCTTAAACTGGCCTTCGCGATAACGGCGGTAATAATCGTAGGCGTAGCTAATCAGGGCTATCAGCAAGTAGATGCCGATGCCCTCGGTAAAATTACCGATCACAAAATTGGTTGTGCTTTCAAAGGTGAGCGGCCTACCCATGCGGTAGCCAAGGACTAACCAGATGATTACACGGGCCAGCGCAGTCAAGACTACGCTGAAAACAATGCTTATCGGAATGTGTAGCAGGGCACTCCGAATCCAGTTGCTTCGCTCTATAGGTAGTCGGGCTGCAGCCCAAAGCACCAATGGCGTGCCCAGCGCATAAACGTATGCCCAGGTCATCTGGAGATAGAACGAATCGATTAAGGGCATGGGGCGCTCGGACCGATAGGAAGTGAAGTAGCCCTGAAGCGTAAAGACGATGCCGATGAAGCTCCAGATTCCGCAGATCGCGGCAAGGCGAACCCAGCGTCGTTGCCGGATCTTTATGGAACCTCTGCTCTCGAGGTCGCGAAATGCATTATCAGTCATGCGCGGAAAATGTTCTGCAGAGGGATGACAATGATTGACCAAAGTGCGTTATTGTTTTCGCTAATAGTAGACCTTCGAAAGCAGGGGAAAGCAAACCAGAGCCGGCAGCCCACAGATCGTTTGGGGCCCAGACGGTATTCCTTGAATTCCTGGAGTGTTAGACGGTTGCTACAGGACTGCACTCAGATTCGCAATTGTTCACGCAACTTTTTTCCACGCCCCGGCTTCGACTATCGCAGTTAGGACAGCTGGAGTTTGGGCGAATCCCAGTTTTAAGACATTGCGCGGTGTTGGGACAACCGGATTGTGATGAACTGGCCGCTAACACTGGCCAAGCGGCCTTAAGGAATGACGGCACAAACCCCTCAAAACACCGTTCCCTAGCTCGCGTAAAAAAAATATTCAACGCGTGATGACAATGCGAAATTAGTCATGAATGAATGACTTACTCGATTGACGAAACAGTGCATTGACACACTGAGTGGGATTTCGCTAAGTTGTAGCTGTCCTTGCCCGCCAGTTTTAACTCACTGTAACAATAGTGTTTTTGTTTGCGGAGGTGCCTAACGATGAAGACCTGTCTCTTTTTCATCTCCATTTGCCTGCTGTCTGCATTCGTCATCCAACCTGCGCCGGGAACAAATTGTTCAGACCGTCCGTGACTTTTGCGGCCGGGAGCCGTTACTGAAGCGCATGTCGCACAAACAGGAGATGAAACATGGCAAAGAGGGCAATTTCTAAGTGGGCAGTCTTTGTTTTTCTCTTAGCGATAATCGTTTCAATGGTGCCAGCCGCTGTCGCAAAAGTGTACTGGTTTAAGGGTAAGCATCATTTCAGCTTGGGCCAATATCAGCAGGCCGTCGACGATTACCAGTATGCCATCCGCCTGAGACCATCATTTGCGCGTGCCTACGTGGAGCTTGGCGATGCCTACCGCGGTTTAGGGCAATATGCTCAAGCAGAAGAAGCGTTCAAGAAAGCGAGCAGTTTGGAAGATGAGTCTTGCGCCTCGTGCGGATTGGGCCTGACCTACTACAAGTTGGGCCGGTATGAATACGCTGAGAAGGCATTCAAACGTTCGATAGAGCTAAATCGGAACGATATCTGTGGTTACGACCAGGCGGGCAGAATGTATTACGATTTAGGCAAATACAGTCAGGCGATTGCGATCTTCGAACAAGAGGTCAAGCTACAACCGAATGCGCCAGCTTATCTTTACCTGGGGAACGCATATGCCTATTCAGAGCACTTCAATGCAGCGATCCAGGCCTACGAGAAGGCCTTGCTTCTTCAGCCGAACGAGGAGATGGCATACGTCCAGCTTGGTGTCGCTTACGGGCACTTGCGGCGGCATCAAGAAGCAGTAGAGGCTTACAGGCGGGCGATTAGAATAGACCCAAAGAATGAAAAGGCCCACTACTCTTTAGTCCTGGCGTTTCTTGCGCTCCACGACACAATGGCCGCGCGCCAGGAATACGAGACGCTCCGGCTTATCAACGCTAAGATGGCGACTGAGGTTTTCAAGCATTCACCTTCACTGCAAGGTCAGGAATCAGTTAGAGAAAAGCTCTACCTCGTTCCTTTCAGTAATTTTTCGACACCATCTTTGAGTGAACTCGTAACTTATTACAAGATGAAATCTGGTATCAGCATCGTTACCCTTCCGCGACTTCCACTGAACTCCTCAACGTTTGATAGTGATCGCCATCAAGTCATTGCTGAAGAGTTAATGGAAGAAATAAGACAGACATATCCGAAACTGGCTGCGGATCCGAACGCAATTATTGTTGGGGTCACAGACATGGACATGTATATTCGCGAGAAAAACTGGCGATTTGCTTTCAGTTATAATACCGAGGGGCGGTTTGCGGTTGTCTCAAGCGCTCGCATGGATCCTTCGAATCTTAGACAACCAGCCAATTCTGAGCTTCTCTTCAGTCGTCTTCGTAAGATGATTATGAAGAATATTGGCATTCTGTATTACCACATGTGGCCGATCAACAATCCAAAGAGCGTTCTTTACAATAACATTATGGGCGTGGAAGAACTCGATAATATGGGCGAAGATTTCTAATTGAAAAAAATCCTCCGCGAAGCCTACGAATCTAACTTCGATTTGGGTCAGGCTCAACGCCAGGCATTGAACCCAGCGGCCGAAGCCTCGAGCGGTCCTACCTCAAACAGCCCGTCCCGATTACTTAGTCGAATTAGTTAACTAAACGAAGCCAGTTGGAACAAATCACGGCACAAACAACAAAGGCCACTCTGAACGGTGGCCCTTGTTCTTTCTGTTACGGAACTTTGGCTCCCCGCAGTGGAACACACTTGGCAACTTCTTCTTGATGCCAACCAAAGAGATGTCAATCCAGGCCCAGCTTGCTATTGGTTCCCTGCCGATAGAGCCTCTT
>JBDUDV010000081.1:0-16315 GCA_040002755.1 Acidobacteriota bacterium
ATTCGCAAAACTGCTGGATGGCCAAGGCGAAACATCGGTCGACCTCACCTGGAAGCGAAAAGACGGCAAACAGAAGTCGGCTCGCTTTGAACGTCGCTGGCAGCAGCGCGAGCTTGGCGTACGCGTTCGTCGTGAGCTCGGTGAATATGCGGTCATTGAGATCGACGCTTTCACCAAACCGATTGCGATAGCATTTGCGCGAAGTCTGAAACAGAAACTGGCGGGAGCACGCGGATTGATCGTCGACCTGCGAACAAATGGCGGCGGCGACGCCGAAGCGATGAGCGACATTGCGTCAACCTTCCTTGGGGTTGGTTCTAGTCTCGGCCAGTTTACCGATCGCGCTGGAACCAGCTTCACACTTTCCACTCACTTCAGATCCTTGCTTTCACCTGAGCTAATCACGCAAACCAAACTGCCTTTGATCGTCTTGACGAGCGAACGCACGGCGAGCGCGGCTGAGATCTTCGTCGCAGCGCTGCGGCTTTCCCGTCGTGCAACCATCATCGGCACAGAAACCTGTGGCTGCGTGCTGGCAGTTCGCACGCGACACCTGTTACCCGATGGCGGCCTGCTGGACGTGAGCGAACTCGACTATGAAACTTCCCAGGGCCAGCGTCTGGAAGGTCACGGACTGAAACCTGACGAGACTGTTTCGACAGAACGAAGCGATCTCTATTCAGGTCGCGATCGCGCCATGGATTTGGCACTTAATGAATTGGGTCGACTAACGGTCGCACTTCATTAATCACTGATAACCGGTCAAGTGATAGACCGGGAGCGCGGGCGTTCCGTCCGCAATGAGCGCGAAGCGAAAATGGGTTGCAGGAGAACTCTTGGAAAATCTGCGCGCTGAGAAGCGTTGCGGGCAAAACGCCCGCGGTTCCATCTGATAATTGCTCGGACTCTTTTGATCACCTTCCTTCTACCGCTTGCCGTCGTCGGCGATAGCTCATGCTATTATTCGCGAGAATCTAGAACTCCTCGGTGACCAATCATGCTGTATCTGTCGCAAGTGTTGGGTCGCCCCATTCGCGATCTTGAAGGCGAGCGTGTGGCGACGATCAAGGACGTCATCGTGCGTCTTGGCTCCGACGATCATCCGCCCGTCACGGGTCTCGTCGCGCGTTTCGGCCGCCGCGAATTCTTTCTCTCCCGCTGGCGTATCACTGACCTCAACGAACACGGCGCGCGTCTAAATTCAGACAAACTAAATCTGCGTCCATTCGTCCGCCGCGACGGCGAAGTGTTGTTGGCGAAGGACGTTCTCGATAAGCAGTTGATTGATGTCGACGGCAAACGCGTAGTCCGGGTTAACGATGTGCAGCTAATCGAAGCAGCCGGCGACTGGCGCGTGACCGGTGCCGACGTTAGTTTGCAAGGACTTTATCGTCGACTGGCGCCGGCAGGTTTTCTCGGTACCCGCAAGCCCGTTGAAGTGCTTGACTGGGCCGACGTCGGGTACCTGGCAACCGACGCGGCGACGGTCCAGTTGAAATCATCCAGCGGTAAACTGGCGCGCCTTCATCCGGTTGAAATTGCGCGTCTCGCTGAAGCGCTCTCCTACCATCATGGCTTCGAAGTGGTCGAGTCGCTCGATGACGAGACGGCGGCGGAGACGCTCGAAGAAATGCCTGCTGAGCGACAGGCGCGCATTCTGGGCAACATGGACGGGGAACGCGCAGCAGATATTCTCGAATGGATGTCGCCTGATGAAGCGGCCGACGTGCTGGGCGATTTGCCCGAAGAAAAGGCCGAAGAACTCCTCGGGCTGATGGAAGACGAGGAGCAGGCCGACGTCGCCGAGCTATTGCCTTATGAAGACGACACGGCCGGCGGACTCATGACCACAGAGTTTGTTACACTGCCGCGCGCTTTGACAGTTGGTGAAGCGCTGGCGCGGTTGCGCGAAATGGCGGAGACGCCAAACATGATCTATTACCTTTACGTGGTTGAAACGGAAGGATCATGGAAACTCGCCGGCGTGATCGCCTTGCGCAGCTTGATCCTCGCCGATCCGGAAATGCCCCTCGCGGAAGTTATGCGCACGGAGTTTCAAAGAGCCCATCCAGATGAGGCGGCAGACGAAGTGGCCCAAAGGATTGCTGAGTACAACCTGCTGGCCTTGCCGGTGATGGACGAAACGGGAGATATTCTAGGAATCATCACTGTAGATGACGCGATGGAGATCCTGCTGCCGAAGGATTGGCGGCAGCGTCTGCCAAGACTGTTTGCCTGATTGAGATCTCAAATTCCAGATCTGAAATCGAAAAGATTTATGACGGACGGGGACCCTCCGAGTGGCCGAATCACGAGCAGCAGTAGTTGCCACTGGCCGACGCCTATTCCGGCGGCCGGGTCGAGGTATGAGACCTGGCGCAGGATTGCGTCGCAGATTGCTAACGTATCTCGCGATCCTTGGTCCCGGCATGATCGCGGCGAGTGCCGGCAATGACGCCGGTGGCATAGCGACGTTCGCTGCGGTTGGCGCCGAACAAAGCTATCGCCTCCTCTGGATACTAATTCCCATCACAATCGCTCTCGGCATGGTCCAGGAAATGTGCGCGCGCATGGGCGCAGTCACGGGCAAGGGACTCGCAGATCTGATTCGCGAGCGCTTCGGTGTTCGCTGGACAGCATTTGTGATGCTGGCGCTGCTGATAGCGAACGCGGGCGTCACCGTCTCTGAATTCGTCGGCATCGCGGCCGCGATGGAGTTGTTTGGCGTGCCCCGCTTCGTCTCCGTTCCGCTGTCAGCCTTCGCAATTTGGTGGCTCGTTGTTAAGAGTTCATATCAACGCGTGGAACGCGTGTTCCTGCTGATGTCTTTGGTTTTTCTCGGCTATATCGTGTCTGCATTTCTCGCCAAGCCGGACTGGAGTGAGGTGGCGGTCAGCTTAGTAAAGCCGAGCTTCAGTTTTGAGTATTCGTATCTCTTCACCTTCGTCGCGGTTGTCGGCACCACAATCTCTCCATACATGCAGGTGTATGTTCAGTCGTCGGTGGTCGAAAAAGGCGTGACGCCTGAAAACTACAGCAGGACAAAGAAGGACGTTTGGGTGGGAACGATCCTGGCGATCCTGATTGTGTTCTTCATTGTAGTTTCCACTGCGGCCACCTTGAATAAGCATGGCTTGCACATTGAAAGTGCGGCCGACGCTGCTCGGGCGCTCGAGCCTTTCGCCGGACCTTACGCGGAAAAACTATTTGCGATCGGCCTGTTTGGCGCATCTATGTTGGCCGCCGGGGTGTTACCGCTGGCGACCGCGTATTCCATTAGCGAGGCGCTTGGTTTCGAAAAGGGCGTCTCACGCAGTTTTCGCGAAGCGCCGATATTTATCGGTGTCTTTACTTTCTTAATAGCGGTTGGGGCGGCTATCGCTGTTATCCCGGGCTTGCCGCTGATTCGCGTATTGCTCGTCACGCAGGTAATAAACGGTCTGCTGTTGCCAATCATTCTCTTTGCAATTCTGAAACTGGTGAACGATCGCGAGTTGATGAATGGATACATTAACGGTCGCCTCTATAATCTGGGCGCGTGGCTCACCGCGATCATCGTGACTTTGCTGTCGCTGCTCTTTATTCTCGTGAGTCTCTTTCCTCACGTGCTGCGATAGCATCGCGAACCTGCCAATACTTAGTCATTCTTTCTCGCCAATCAGATGGATCAGTGATAAAAGATAGCTTCCTAAGCTCCAAATGCTTTTGTTCCCGCTGTTACACGTCAACGCCAACATGAATCGGCCCCGTCCCAAGAACAAGCTCGCGCTCTTCTCAATAGCAACGGCGATTGTGCTGCTGGTGATCTATCTGATCTTCAGATTTGATCACGCAATTCGCGATTTGCTCAACACGCAAATGGGCCTTGCATCGCGAGCGGATACCATCGTCGGAGTTCTCCGTCTGGCTTCTTTTGCAGTTCTTGCTTACCTGGTGGTGCGCGCCCTCAACGCGCTGGTGTTTGGTCTGGTTCGGCTGCGGCGCGGATTTGAGGCGCCCACTTTGGTCCGGAATATCTTTTCGATCGTTGCATTTACTGCGCTCTTCTTTCTCATCTTTACGCTCTTGTTCCCTGACGCCAACCTGGGCGCCGTATTCACGACCTCAGCGATTTTCGGCGTCATACTCGGACTGGCCCTGCAAGACACGCTGGGAAATTTTTTTTCCGGCATATCGCTGCAAGCCGACAGGCCTTTTCAGGTCGGCGATGTGATTGCGGTCGGTCCAGAGAAGCATACGGGAGTCGTGGAGGAAATCACCTGGCGCGCGATCAAGATTCGCACCTTTCAGAATCACATTGTGCTCATCAGCAACAGCACTGCTGCGAAAGAGCCGATTGAGGTTAGCCCGCGCGAAAACCTTAATGCTCGCATAGTTTTTTTCAACACGATTTTTACCGACTCGCCGGCGAAGACTATCCACGTGGTGAGAGAAGCAGTGCGCGAAGCTGACAACGTCTCCCAAAAGGTTTCCCCAATCGTGCGCATTAGAGACATTGGCGACAGTGCGCTCGAGTATGAAGTCAAATACTGGCTCGATGACTACGCGAAATATAATGATACCGATGCGCTGGTCCGTCAGCGGATTTGGTATGCATTCCGTCGCGCCGATCTCACCTTCGCTTATCCGACCCGAACCTTGTTGGTCGAACGAAAAGCGAAGCTGGGCGGCGCTGATGGTGATGGTGGAGCGATCGCCGAACGGTTAGCGGCAGTCGATATCTTCGCTCCCCTCTCTGCCGACGAGACTGCGATGTTGGCTAAAGCAGCTAGCAGCCACATCTTTGCTCCCGGCGAGACGGTCATCCGCGCTGGCGATCCAGGCTCATCAATGTTTGTCGTGCACAACGGTCGGGTGAGCGTACAGGTCAATGAGAGTGGGCGCGCGCGGACCGTAGCCACTCTTAGCGAAGGGGCCTTCTTCGGTGAGATGGCATTATTCACCGGCGAGCCCCGGACCGCGAACATCGTCGCGATCGAGGAAACTGAGGTACTCGAAATTGGCCACGCGGCGATGAAACAAGTCTTCGACACCAATCCCGACCTGGTTGAGTCGCTGAGCCATATCATCGCCGAACGCCGTCAAGGACTGGCGGCCAGCGAGGATCTTTCGGCCACAGATGAAGACCAGTCCGCCGGACTTCTGGCCTCAATTAAGAGATTTTTTGGCCTGAAATAAAACGCCTGCCACTCACTTTTCGCTTTAAGATATCCAAAGAGGGCTATAGCCGGGAGCGAAATCCTGAGCGTTTCCTTGCGAGTTTGGCAACTTGACAGACCAAGACTCAAATATTATTATTCTCGAACGCTCACGCTGGGTTTGATGACTAGATGATTTCATCTGGCCTGCGTGCTGAGCGTAAGAAATAGAAGGAGAAGTAAGATGACTATTGTTCGTTACGACCCGTTTCGGGACCTGCGCACGCTGCAAGAAGAGGTGAACCGGCTGTTTTCTACTAACCTGACCCGGGGTTTTGGCGAAGAGTCTATCGGCCGCGGCGCTTGGAACCCAAGCGTGGACATTTATGAGAATAAAGATCATATCGTGCTTGAGGCCGAGCTTCCCGGAATGAAGCGAAACGAGTTTGAGCTATCGGTGGAGAACAACGTGATTACGCTGCGGGGCGAGCGTCAGTTTGAGAAGAAGGACGACTCCGATAACTACCACCGAGTGGAACGTTCTTATGGGTCTTTCACCCGGTCGTTTACCTTGCCGCAGACCGTCTCGGCTGAGGGAGCAACAGCTGAGTATCGCCACGGTGTGCTGCGGGTGACTCTTCCAAAGCGCGAAGAAACGAAGGCGCGACGGATTGAGATTAGCGGTGAAGCTTCGCCGACCTCGCCGAAAACCATCGAAGCGAAATCCGAGAAGACGGGCGGCGAAAAGTCGAAGGCGGCTGGCAGTCAGTAAGTGTCGAGTTTGAACGAAAGTTTTTAAGGCGGGGTCGTAGTTCCCAAGGGGGACTAAACCCCGCTAAGATTCAAGAGCAGAATTAAGTAAACAGATTAGCTTATGCGCTTAGATAAATTTACGCTTCGAGCCCAGGAAGCCATACAGGCTGCCATTGAGCTCGGCGAGCGAAACCAAAATCAGCAAGTCGAACCGGAGCATCTGCTGGCGGCAATGCTCGAGCAGCCGGAAGGAATTGTGCGTCCGATTTTGGGTAAGCTCGCAGTGAATGTTCAGGTAGTTCTAAACGACGTGCAGGCGGCAATCGCGCGGTTCCCTCGCGTCGAAGGCGGGCAACAGTATTTTAGTCCCCGTCTAAGTCAGGTCTTCACCGCAACTCAGAAACATGCAGACAAAATGCAGGACGAGTTTAACTCGACCGAGCACTTGTTGTTGGCTCTTGTGGATGAGAAAGACGGGGAGGCTGGCAAGATTCTTCGTCAGCACGGCGTGAAGCGCGGAGATCTGCTTACAGTGATCGAGCAGATGCGCGGCGGTTCCCGCATCACCGATCAGAACGCGGAACAAAATTATCAGGCGCTATCGAAATACGCGCGCGATCTCACCGAACTGGCGCGGAAGGGCAAACTAGACCCGGTAATCGGTCGCGACGATGAAATACGACGGACAATACAGGTTCTTTCGCGACGCACAAAAAACAATCCGGTACTAATCGGTGAACCCGGTGTTGGTAAAACTGCGATCGTCGAAGGACTGGCGCAGCGGATCGTTTCCGG
The DNA here is from genome assembly GCA_040002755.1 of Acidobacteriota bacterium. GTDB lineage: Bacteria > Acidobacteriota > Blastocatellia > Pyrinomonadales > Pyrinomonadaceae > PSRF01. The sequence continues at coordinate 6,687 of JBDUDV010000081.1, forward strand.
CGACGTTCCGGAGACCTTGAAAAATAAGCGACTCGTCGGACTCGATCTCGGATCGATGTTGGCGGGCGCGAAGTATCGTGGCGAGTTTGAAGACCGGCTCAAGGCTGTTCTGAAAGAAATTGAGAGCGCGCAGGGCCAGATCATCCTCTTTATCGATGAGCTGCACACGCTGGTTGGGGCGGGCGCGGCGGAAGGCGCGATTGACGCCTCGAACATGTTGAAACCGGCGCTGGCGCGTGGCGAACTGCGTTGCGTCGGCGCCACCACGCTTAACGAGTACAAAAAATATATTGAAAAAGACGCTGCGCTCGAGCGTCGCTTCCAGCAAGTGTATGTTGGCGAACCGAGTGTCGAAGATACGATCGCGATTCTGCGCGGCTTAAAAGAGAAATACGAAGTTCATCACGGCGTTCGCATCAAGGATTCCGCAATCGTGGCGGCTGCTACGCTTTCGCACCGTTACATCACCGATCGCTTTCTACCAGACAAGGCAATCGACCTGATTGATGAAGCCGCCTCGCGTCTCAGAATAGAGATCGATTCATTGCCGCAGGAGATCGATCAGCTCGAACGCGAAATTCTGCAGCTAGAAATTGAGCGCCAGGCATTGCAGCGTGAAGAAGACGAAAGATCGAAAGCGCGCTTGCGGGAGATTGAGCAGCGAATTGCGGATCTGCGCGAGAAGTCTTCGGGCATGAAGGCGAAATGGCAATCGGAGAAAGAGGCTATTGAGCGCATGCGCAAAGCAAAAGCCGAGCTGGAGCAACTCAAGCTGCAGCTCGACCAGGTTCGCAACGCCGGTGACCTGGCCCGCGCATCTGAAATTCAGTATGGCCAGATTCCAGAGCTCGAGCGCCGGTTTGCCGCTGAGCAGCAAAAACTCGCGGAGCTTCAGTTAGACGGGGTGATGCTTAAGGAGGAAGTCGATGAAGAGGACGTCGCTGAAGTAGTTGCGAAATGGACCGGCATCCCGGTCTCCAAAATGCTGGAAGGCGAAATGCAGAAGCTCGTCACGATGGAAGCGCGTCTCAGCAAGCGCGTCATCGGACAGGCGGAGGCGCTGAAGGCAGTTGCTGATGCAGTTCGCCGCGCCCGCGCGGGGCTTCAGGATCCCAATCGTCCCGTCGGCTCATTTATTTTTCTGGGTCCCACTGGCGTCGGTAAGACTGAAACAGCTCGTGCGCTTGCCGAATTTCTCTTTGACGATGAGCACGCGATGATCCGGCTCGACATGTCTGAATACATGGAAAAGCATGCAGTCGCTCGCATGATCGGTGCGCCTCCAGGCTATGTGGGCTATGAGGAAGGTGGACAACTTACCGAGGCCATTCGCCGCCGGCCCTACGCCGTAGTCTTGTTCGACGAAATCGAAAAAGCACACCCCGACGTGTTCAACGTGTTACTGCAGATTCTTGACGACGGACGGCTGACCGATGCCAAGGGTCGTACGGTCGACTTCAAGAATACCGTTTTGATCATGACGTCAAATCTCGGCTCGCGTGAGATTCAGGATGCCGACGGCGACGAACGCGAAGCGCGCGAGGCTGTGTTGCAGGAACTGCGCGCGCACTTCAAACCTGAGTTTCTTAATCGCATCGACGACATAGTGATCTTCCATCAGCTTTCACGCGAACAGATCGGCCAGATCATAGACGTGCAGTTGGAGCGTCTCCGGGCGATGCTTGCGGAAAGAAATATCCAGTTGGTACTGGACGATTCGGCCCGTCAACTTCTGGCGCGTGAAGGTTACGATCCAAACTACGGCGCCCGGCCGCTCAAGCGCGCGATCCAAACGCTGATACAGAATCCGTTGGCAGTAAAACTGTTGAACGGAGAGGTTCTACTCGGCCAAACGGTGAAGGTATCAACCAAGGGCGAGCAGATGGATCTTAAAGTAGAAGCGGCGGCAGCGGCGGCTTAGACCACTCGAGGGATGAGCGATGGCACAATGGAATCCTTTGCACGACCTGGTGTCGTTGCAGGATCGAATGAATCGGTTATTTGAAGATGCGTCGCAGCGGCGCGCGAGTGAAACCAACCCGAGCGACGAGGTTGAGAGCGCGGATTGGTATCCGGCGGCGGACATTATTGAAGACGAGAGCGAGTACACGGTGTCGGTTGATCTTCCTGGGATAGACCGTGCAACGCTCGATATCAGCATTGACGACGACAGGCTGACGATAAAAGGAGCGCGGGCCGTGCAGGACGGAACCAGTCACCGCGGGGAGTGCCCACGAGGTAAATTCCTCAGGACTTTTAGTGTTCCGTCGTCCGTCGATCAAAGCGACATCAGGGCCGACTACAAGGATGGTGTGCTTCAGGTACATCTTCCCAAGCGTCCCGAGCGAAAAGCGCAGCGTGTGGAAATAAAAATTTCGTAGTTGTAGCTGCATGTCGGCCAAATTGCTAACACGCGCACGCGCGTCCCCAGAAAAATCGAGAGAGTCTTGGAAAGCAGGCGATAACATGGCCAGGGATTTATTCGGCAGAGATCACAAACACAAGCGGGATGATGAGCCGGAAATTCGCGTGACGGATCGGCGCCGGATTCTCATCGATGATGACGAGGGTTCCGGTCAAGATGCGCCCATCGAGTCTCCAAGTCTTAAGCCTAGTTATGTCGAAGAGTTGGAGGCGCGCACCAGGGCTGCAGAGCAAAGGACTCTGGAGGTGCAGTCGCGTTTTGAGCAACTGCGGAAGCAGCTACAAAGTGAAACTGACGAAACGCGTCAGCGCTTGAATCGCGCGGCCGACGAGCGTGCTCAACGTGAGAAGGCCAACTTCATCGCTGGGCTCCTGCCGGTGCTGGACAATCTACAACGCGCCACCGATGCGGCGGAAACGGGCAGTTCGGCGGAAGTAATTGCTGAGGGCATACGCAGGACAGCGTCGAGTTTTGAAAGCGCGCTGGCTGCTGCGGGGGTTGAACCAATCGACGCGGTTGGTGAAATGTTTGATCCGCAGTTGCATGATGCGGTTGAGACGGTTGAAGTGGCGCCGGCAGCAGAGGGGAACGTTATTGCGCAGCACACGCGCGGCTACAAGATCGGCGACCGGCTGTTGCGACCTGCACGTGTTAAAGTTGGCCGCTACACCGACAAGGCGAAGCAGGCTGTTGAATAGGTTTGAGATTTCAGAACTCAAATTTCAGATTTAAGATCGCAGAACTGATGAAGATCTGATAAGGAGAACGAGAGTGGCTGCAAAAGAGATGAAGTTTCGCGAAGAAGCGCGGAGCGCAATGCTACAAGGCGTGAACACGTTGGCGAACGCCGTGCGCGTAACCCTCGGACCAAAGGGACGCAACGTCGTAATCGGCAAGAAGTATGGATCGCCAGTGATAACAAAAGACGGCGTGACGGTTGCGAAAGAGATTGAGCTTAAAGACAAATACGAAAACATGGGCGCGCAGATGGTGCGCGAAGTTGCCGTTAAGACCAACGACACAGCCGGCGATGGTACTACTACCGCCACTGTTTTGGCGCAGGCGATCTTTCGCCAGGGCGTGAAGAATGTAACTGCCGGCGCGAACCCAATGTCGTTGCAACGTGGCATTCAGATCGCGACCGACGCTGTAGTGGCGGAGCTTGAGCGCGCGTCCAAGAAAGTTAAGAGCAAAGAAGACTTAATGAATGTCGCCAGCGTTTCGGCCAACAATGATCGCGAAATTGGTAAACTCATCGCCGATGCGATGGAGAAAGTTGGCAAAGACGGAGTGGTTACTGTTGAAGAGGCAAAAGGGCTGCAAACCGAGTTGGAGATAGTTGAGGGGATGCAGTTTGATCGCGGTTATTTGTCGCCTTACTTCGTCACGAACGCCGACCGCATGGAGTGTGTGCTCGAGGGGCCGTTAATTCTGCTGCACGAGAAGAAGATTACTGCGATGCGCGACCTATTGCCGATACTCGAACAAGCAGCCGGTGGTGGTCGTCCGTTGTTAATTGTCGCTGAAGATATCGAGGGCGACGCACTCGCGACGCTGGTTGTTAACAAACTGCGAGGGACGATCAAAGTTTGTGCGGTTAAGACGCCCGCTTTTGGTGATCGTCGCAAGGCAATACTTGAGGACCTGGCAGTGTTATCTGGAGCCCGGGTGATTACCGAAGACCTGGGCGTCAAACTTGAAAACGTTGAGCTTGCCGATCTCGGCACCGCCAAACGCGTAATTGTGGACAAGGACACCACAACTCTGGTTGAAGGCGGTGGGGATGGCAAGGAGATTCAAGGACGCATCGCCACAATTCGCCGGCAGATTGAAGAGACCACTTCGGACTATGATCGCGAGAAGTTGCAGGAGCGGCTGGCGAAACTTGCCGGCGGTGTAGCGGTGGTTAAAGTCGGCGCCGCGACGGAAACGGCGATGAAGGAAATCAAGACGCGCGTGGAAGACGCGCTTAACGCCACGAAGGCGGCGGCGCAGGAAGGCACAGTTGTGGGGGGCGGCACTGCGTTGCTGCGAGCTGGGCAAGTGCTCGACAAACTGACCAACGATGACCCGGATATCGTTACTGGTATCAGCATCGTAAGACGAGCTCTTGAGGAACCACTGCGGAGAATTGCTGAGAACGCCGGACTCGATGGTGCGGTTGTCGTTGGCAAAGTCGCAGAGTTGAAAGGAACGAAGGGGTTTAATGCAGTCAGCGGCGAATACGTCGACCTGGCGGCCGCAGGCATCATCGATCCTACCAAGGTCGTGCGCACCGCACTCCAGAACGCTGCATCCATTGCGGGCCTGTTGCTGACAACCGACGCGGCCGTTACCGACGCGCCCGAGCCGAAGAAAGCCGCGCCATCAATGCCGGGCGGCGGTGAGGATTACGACTACTAATCGAAGGAGTCTCGATTCTGACATTTTGAACTTGGGGCTTTTTGAACGCAGGTCGGCCATCCTAAACGGGTGGCCGACTATTTGCCTTATGAACGGCGGCATAATTCCTGTTGCATCGAAACGCAACGCCGCATATGCTCGCGACATCTAACCTTTCGAGGTTGGATGGGTTTTTTCAAGGGGAAACGGAAGGATTGCCAGGGAGCAAGACAATGGTTGATTTAGGATCTTATAAAGACAAATTTGGAGACAGTGGTCAGCGAATACTCGATCACGCGTTGAGTGAGTCGCGTCAGCGTGATCAGAATTTCGTGGCGGTTGAGCATATTCTGGAGGCCCTCATGCATGAGGAACCGGACATGTTCAACTCGACCATGCGCGAGCTTTCACTGGATCCGATCGTCGTCAAGGTTGCCATTGATAAACGACTGGACACCAGCAGCCAACAGCATTTAGGCAAAGGCTTCCGGATTTCTCCCGACACTACTGAGCTTTTCAAGCGCGCGATGGAACGGGCACGCGCTCAGGGTCGCAAGGTGATTGAGGCGACCGATATTTTTGCAGCACTTACAAATCACGACAGCCTCTTCGTCGAAGTTTTGAAGAACATGGGCGCAAATCCGGATGCGGTCACCGAGAACGTGCAGGCGCAAGTCACCAAACGCGAGCGCGAAGAAGAGCAGTACCGCAAGAAGTTTGAGTTGCCTCCCTATCTCAAGCACTTCGGCGTTTCGCTAAATCGCCTGGCACGTACTGACAAGATCGCGCCCACGATTGGCCGTGAAAAAGAGATCCAACAGATGGTGGAAATCCTTTGCCACCGCGAGCGTGCTAACTCACCGATGCTGGTTGGCGAACCCGGAGTGGGCAAGACGGCCGTGGTCGAAGGCCTGGCGCGCATGATCGAAATGGAACCCGAGAAAGTTCCGGCGCGTTTGCGCGGGACACACGTGGTCCAGTTGCAAATGGGCGGTATTGTTGCCGGCACTATGTTGCGCGGGATGTTTGAAGAGAGAATCAAAGGCATCATCGACGAAGTGAAGGAACGCGACAACCTTATCCTTTTCATCGATGAAGCGCACACCATCATGGGTGCCGGCGCCGCGCTAGGCACGTCATCCGACGCCGCCAACATGTTCAAGTCGGCACTCGCGCGCGGTGATCTGCGTATCATCGGAGCGACAACGCTGACCGAATACAAGGAGTACATTTCCGAAGACGAGGCGCTGGCCCGACGGTTCCGCCTGGTGAAGGTTGTGGAGCCGACCATAAATGAAACGCGCGAGATACTCTTGGGTATCCGCCCGCGGCTGGAAAGAAATTATTCAGTCAAGATTTCCGATGAAGCGATAAACATCACGTTGGAAATGGCGCCGAAGTATATACGTAACCTGCATCTGCCGGACAAGGCGATCGGCTGGCTTGATACGGCCGCGGTTAAGGTTGAAATTAATGAGCCGCAAACGATGGTGGTCACTCCGGAACACGTCATTGATGTGATCTCGCAGGAGTCTCGCATTCCGCGCGACATGATCTTTCGCGACACGAGCGAACGTTTCTCGATGACGGAAGTCATGCTCGGGCAACGCGTGATCGGTCAGAAAGCCGCGATCAAATCCGTGGCGCAAAGGCTCCGGCTGAACAAGGGTCCGCTGAAAGAGTCGCACTACAAACCTGACGGCGTTCTCCTGTTCCTCGGCCCAACGGGTGTAGGAAAAACCGAACTCGCAAAAGCGGTGGCCGAATTCATGTTTGGTGACGAAGAGAAGATGGTGCGTATCGACATGTCTGAATACAGCGATGGCACAGTCAGCATCGAAAAGCTGATCGGCATGCCGCGTGGCATTGTCGGCTCGGAGCGCGGCGGCATCTTGACAGAGCAACTGCGCGAGAACCCCTACACCGTCCTGTTGCTGGATGAAGTTGAAAAGGCATCGCCTTATTTGATGAACCTGTTTCTGCAGGCCTTCGACGAAGGTTGGTTGACCGATGGGCGCGGCAAGAAAGTCTATCTTTCAGACGCGATCGTGATCATGACGTCCAACCTAGGTTCAGAGAGCTTCAAGAAATTTGAGAAGCCGCTGGGCTTTGGCACCAAGACCGCGCAGGATTTTCGCGTCGTCAAAAACGAAGTAATGAAGGCGGCCGAAACGCGTTTCTCGCCGGAGTTTCGCAATCGCATTGACGAGATCGTGGTCTTCGCACCGCTAACCATGGACGAAGTCCGGCAGATTGCTGAACTTTACGTAGGCAGCCTGCAGCGACAGATGCAGCGGCAAGGGAAGAACGTCAGCGTCACCGAAGCCGCGCTAAACTTTCTGACTGAGAAGGGCTTCAATACCAAGTATGGAGCGCGCTTCCTGAAGCGCCACATCGACGAGAAAGTAAAACTTCCGCTAACTGCGTTGTGGAAGAGCGCCACGAATTTCGTGGTGGAGTTGGAAGCAGACGACGTGGTAGTGAAAGCGGTGGCGGGTACCAACGCCAGTTTGAATTAGTCGCGCTTTGCGAACCGCAAAGCTTATGGAACCTGTGACTCGTTCACGCGTTTTGTTATTAAAAGGGCTTCAAGGCTATTGTTGAAGCCCTTTTTCTATGAAGCCTCTTTACGCGGCGAGCAGGCATCGAAGATGTCGTCAAAGAAATGAACCACTCGATCATTCGTCAATTGGCTGCCAGTCTGTTTCTCCTTGTTTTGCTTTGCGTCGCTGGCGCCGCGCAACAGCAGCTGCCCCCGAAACCGTCACCGGAGAATGCAGCCAAGGCCGAGGCAATTCTCAATCACGCAGTTGAAGTGCTCGGCAGCAGCGCCTACTTAAATGTAAGGACCGTGGTTGGCCGCGGCTTCTTTACGAGCTTCCATGACGGAGTGTCGCAGATTCCCGCCAAGTTCGTTGACTACATTTCTTATCCCGACCGAGAGCGCACCGAATTTATCAGCGACGGTATTCGCGTGATTCAGACAAACACCGGCGAGACCGGATGGCTTTACGACGGTGCCACCAAAAGCTTGAACGAAATGAAAGGCACCCAGATCGAAGATTTCAAGCGAAGCATGCGCACCAGTGTCGAGAATCTGCTGCGCGGTTGGTGGAAGAAAGACAATGCAACTCTGAGCTATGTTGGCCGACGCGAGGCAGGACTCGCCAGGCGAAACGAGACCGTGCGGCTCACTTACCCAGACGGTTTCTGGATCGAATATGAGTTTGCAGCCAAGGAAGGTTTGCCGGCGAAGGTGATTTACAAGACCACCAAAAAGAAACTCGACTCGGATGAAACTGAACAGATAACTGAAGAAGATCGGTTGGCGAAGCCGATTACAATTGCCGGCGTCACCGCTCCCTGGGTAATTGACCACTTCATCAACGGGACGCAAACCAGTCGGGTTGGTTACGAGTCAGTTGAATACAATAGCCCGCTTGCCGATTCGTTCTTTGCTAAACCGGCAAACATCAAGAGTCTGAAGTAAGCGACCTTAAAACCAAAGCACATTGTGTAAATGAAAACCGCTTTAGTGTTTTTACTGCTGATCCTGCTGTTGTCGTGGAACAGCGCTTCAAGTGTTTCCGCGCAAGACCCAGCCGGGCAGGACGACGAAGTAATCCGCGTCGAAACCGATCTCACCAATCTCTTCTTCACGGCCACCGACAAACAGAAAGCCTTCGTCACAAATCTACGCGCAGAGGACTTACGGATCATCGAAGACGGCTTGCCGCAAAGTATTATTACCTTTCAACGCGAAACTGATCGCCCGCTTTCCCTCGCTTTCCTGATCGACGTTAGCGCCTCCGAGGAGCGCACCTTGCCACAGGAGAAGGCAGCGGCGCGCGCGTTCGTCGAGAGCGTTGTTCGGTCCAACAAAGACGAAGCGGCGATTATCCCGTTCACCGGTTCGGCGTTTCTCGAACAAGGATTGACGCGCGACGTCTTGAGCGTTTATCGCGCTCTCGAACGTGTTGAAGTTGCGCTGCCCGCCTATCTCGGCTCGGGCCGGCCACTTACGGGTATTGCTTCTGGCCCGGGCATGAAGCGACCGCCGCAGGAAGGTTCGACGGCAATTTGGGAGGCGATCGCGCTGGCATCAAGCGAAGTGCTGGCGCGGAGTTCGGATCCGAAAGCAATGGGACACCAGAACCGGGACCGGCAAGGCCCTCGGTCGCTGCCGCGGGAAGGGAAGTTCACGCCTAACCAACGACGCAACGCAATCATTCTTCTGACCGACGGGCAGGACACTACCAGCCGTTTGTTCCGCAGCGACGCGATCAATCGCGCCCTGGAAGCGGAAACAGTCATCTATGCGATTGGCATCGGCGATAAGAAGTATGGTGGGGTCAACCACGATGAACTCAACGCAGTAGCAACGGCCACCGGTGGCCGCGCATTTTTCCCGAAGCGAGATACTGACCTGGGCGATGCTTTCAAAGAGATCGAGCAGGAACTTCGTTCGCAATATCTGATCGCGTATTCGTCAACCAACAAAAACCGCGACGGCTCCTATCGCCAGATGCAAATCGAAATCACCAACACGGAGTTGCAAAAAGCACAACTCAAATTCCGCCACCGCCCCGGCTACTTTGCGAAGTCTCAAGTGCGGTAACCCAAAGAAAAATTAGCCACAGATAACCACGGATAACTCGGATCGGCAGGGTCTCTTCCGTGGTAATCCGTGTTCATCTGTGATTAATTTTTAATTTTATCCGGTATGAGCTTGGCTCAGTGGCGCTGTATTGGGTACGGCCATCAGTCTGAGTCTCAGAGCGTTATTCTGATTCACAGAAAACTTGCGTGTCCTAAGTTCCCT
>JBDUDV010000082.1:0-16267 GCA_040002755.1 Acidobacteriota bacterium
ATTGTCGACTGTAACCTTCGCGCGCGTAACGCGCTGCACCACGGCTCGCATTGTTATACCGGCACAAAGTTGTAAGTGATCACGCCGCTGACCTTCACCGGTTGCCCCGAGACTTTGGTGGGTGTGAAACGAGCTTTGCGGGCCGCTTCCAGCGAGGGCCTAACCAGCAGCGGATTGCCGCCACACATATCCTTCGCTTCAATCACTTTGCCCAGTTCATCGATTGTTACTTTGATGACCACAATACCCTGGGCATGTCCGCGACGAGCTTCATCAGGGTATGAAGGCTTCGGAAGAGACATCGCCCGACCGTTCAAAACTTCGCCTCCAAATGTATCTGATTTGGCCGGGTCAGACGTTTCGCCAAGCTTCGCAGTCAAGTCTTTCAGTTTCCTCTCCTGAAGAGTTTCATACGCCAGACAGAAGTATCTATCCCTGGTCTTCAAATATTCAGGATGTTCGTGGCCCAGTAGCTTGCCTCGTAAAATGGTCGCTTGTTCATACAGAGGCGCGGCTTTATCCAGCTTACCCGTAAATCGATAGAACTCCGCCAGCAAGTAGAGTGACGTAGCAGTGTCCGCATGGTTTTCGCCGAAAACTGTTTCACGAATTGCCAGTGCGCGTTTATAGGCAGCTTCACTCTTGCTGAAGTCGCGCTGCATGTAGGCAAGCAACGCAAGCTTGTCGAGATAGACTGCGGCGCCGGCGTCTTCCGGCCCGACTTTCCTCTCATGGGTTTTCAATAAGCGCTCCATGAGCTTTTGCGCTTCGCCATACTTTTTCGTCATCGTATAGATCTCAGCGAGATTGATTAGCGCGCCCTGAACTGCTTCATCGTCAGCTCCGAGCACAGCCTCTCTCAACGCCAGCGCTCCCTTCGCGAGTGGCAAAGCTTCGTCATACTTCTTCTCGTTGAAGAGCTTTACGACCGTCCGGCTCAATTGTGAAGCCTCGGCGAGTGTTTTGTTGGTGGAGTTGTTCTGGGGAGGGGCCTGTGTTGATTCCTGAACCTGGAGTTCGTTTTCCGATTGTCGAGGGGCCCGAATGGAATTGCTGCCGGGAGCCGCCAAAGGGAAACCCAGCATCACTGCCAGCCAAAATGCCGCCCGATGTTGTTTCATCATTCTGAATTCCGAAGAACTATCCTTGCTTTGGTGGTCTACTCGGCCTGATTTCAATTCGACTGGGAAGACTGCGCTCATCTTGATGCAGTAAGTCGATTACGACCCTCGCGATGTCTTCAGGTTGCAACTGCCAGAAGTTCTTGTCGCTGGGAGAGTCGCCGCCAAACTCCGTGTTCACAGATCCAGGCATGATGTAGCTGACCTTGATACCGTCGTGACGAACTTCCTGCATCAAAGCCTCGCTGAAACCATTCAGGCCAAATTTCGATGCGTTGTAAGCGGCCATACGCGGATGCGGGTTGGCGCCGGCCAGCGAGGAAATATTGATGATGTAACCCCCGCCACGTTTCTTCATCAGCGGAATAGCTTCATGGCAACAGTAGAAGACGCCAAAGAGATTCGTTTCGAGTATCGCGCGAAAGTCTTCCGGCGACATTTCTTCGACCGGCGCAAACATTCCAATGCCGGCATTGTTGACGAGAATATCGACACCGCCCAACGCGGAGGTCGTACTTTCACAAAGCGACTTCACTTGAGCAGGATCGCGAACATCACAAACAAAACCGATTGCCTTGCCGCCGCCGAGTTTATTCAGCGCCTGAGTCGCTTCCTGAATTTCATTCGATTTGCGGGAGCTAATACAAACGTCGATGCCTTTACGAACTAGTGCCTCAGCGATGCCGCGGCCAATACCTTTCGTGCCGCCGGTAACGATGGCGACTTTGCCAATCAAGTTCATTGTGCATAAATACGGCGGCTGGGTAACGCAAACTATTAGTCCGCATCCAGCCGCCGCTCCAGAGAACACAAACTGACAGTTTGCGTGACCAGAAAACTAGCGAATAGCGCTCGCCGGCAGTGACACGCTGCGATTGAGAATCACACCAAACTCAGTGCCAGACTTCACTTCCGCTTCCTTCTCCTTTTCAAGCACACGGGCGCCAGTGCCGAGGGCGCCGCCGAGGATGCCGCCGATTACCGCACCTTTTCCGCCGCCGGCAATCCCCCCGATGATGGCTCCAGCGCCGACGCCGCCGCCGATGAATACAGCATCGCGGTTCCGATTGCTGCGGCCCTTGACTGTGCCCTCGTTGTCGGCATTTACGTTGTCGGCCTCCAAGGAACTCAAGGATCCGTTAATCACAGCGGTCCTGCCGCTCGGCATCGATATGGAGTTGAACGAAACCGTGATGTTGCCCGGGCTGCGTTTTTGTGCACGATTTACCTGGGTTACTCGGCCCCAGACCTTGCTCCCTACCGGTACGACTTCTACGCCAGTGCCGCCATAAACCGGTTCGACCACGTTCGCGGAAAACTTATCGCCAACGCGCGCCGTGCCGGAATTGAGCGACTCGTTGAGACGAACGCGGATGACGGTGTCGGCGGGAACGGTGTAATATTGAACCGGCGGTGTTACCACTCGGGCGGCAGTGCGCCGGCCCCGGCGTCTTCTTCGCGCCTGGCCTGAAGCATCAAATACAGCTCCCGTTACTATCGTTACTAAAAAGAAAAGGATCAGCGTCCGCGTGACCAGTTTGCCATTCATCTTCATCTTCATTCATCCTCCCATATCATTAAAATCTTTCGATTGTTCATCCGCCGTTGTCATGAGCTCACGTAACCGGCGGACTATTCACTCTCGTGTAAAGTGGTTTACGACACTTGCAATTTCGTCCTCAGTCTCTCGTTTACAACCTTGGGATTCGCCTTCCCTTTTGAGACCTTCATCACCTGGCCAACGAAAAATCCAAACAAGGTTTCTTTACCGGCCCGATACTGTTCAAGCTGGTCTGGACTGGCCGCAATGACTTCATCGATGATGCGATCGATCTCGCCGGTGTCGCTGACCTGGACCAAGCCTTGTTCAGCGATAATCGTCGCCGGGCTCTTACCAGACTTGAACATTTCGATCAGCACGTCCTTGCCTTGCTTGCCGTTGATCTTGCCGTCTTCGATGAGCCGCACCAGTCCACCCAAATCCTCCGGTGAAACTGGTGACGAGCCGGCCAACATTCCGGCGCCTTCGAGTTCGCGCAACAACTCCGAACGGATCCAGTTTGAGGCGGCCCGCGGGTTTTCCGAAACCTCAGCAACTCTTTCGAAGTAGTCGGCCAGCGAACGTTCCGAAGTCAACTGCGAGGCATCGCTAAACGAAAGTCCATACTGATCCATAAACCGACGCCGCGTCGCCTCGGGCAGTTCCGGCATTGCGGCGCGCACGTGCTCGACAAGTTCATCTGAAACGATGAGCGGCCGGAGATCAGGCTCGGGAAAATAGCGATAGTCGTGCGCTTCTTCTTTTGATCGCATCACGCGAGTTTCGCTGGCACGCTCGTCCCAGAGTCGTGTCTCCTGGTGCAACTGACCGCCGGATTCAAGCACACCAATCTGCCGGGTGACCTCAAACTCGATCGCCCGTTGCATATGACGCACCGAGTTTAGGTTCTTCACTTCCACTTTGGTGCCAAATTTTTCGTCGCCGATTCGCCGCACAGACACGTTCGCTTCACAGCGGAGATTTCCCTTCTCCATGTCGGCCTCGGAAGCGCCTACCCATTGCAGCGCACGCCGAACGTGATTGACGTAATCGTACGCTTCCCATGAGGTGCGAAAGTCGGGCTCGGTAACAATCTCCGCCAGCGGTGTGCCGGCGCGATTGAGATCGATGTAGGAATAACGATCGACGTCGGGCAGTCCTTCATGCACATTTTTGCCGGCGTCTTCTTCAAGATGCAGACGCGTAATCGCAATCTTCTTTACTTTCCATTCGACCGGGTGGCCAGCCTCGTCGCGCTCGGTCGTCATGATCTCCAGCTCGCCATTCGCGGAAAACGGCTTGTCATACTGCGAAATTTGATAGCCCTTCGGGAGGTCCGGGTAAAAATAATTCTTGCGCGAAAAAATAGACTTTTTATTTATTTGCAGACCGAGCGCGAGTGCCGCGCGCGCGCCGAGTTCCACCGCGCGCCGATTAAGCACCGGCAACGCACCGGGTAAGCCCAAACAAACGGGGCAGGTGTTCTCGTTTGGCGCGTCTCCAAAATGCGTCGAGCAGCCACAGAAGATTTTCGATTCAGTGCTCAGTTGCGCATGAATCTCCAGACCGATAATTGTTTCCCAGGCAGTCATAGTCTTTGGTCTTTGGTCTTTGGTCTTTGGTCTTTGGTCTTTTGAATCTTAAATTTCAGATCTCAGATCTGCATATCGTTCCTGCCGTCTGCCTCCTGCCCTTACGGCCGCAGCCATCCCGGCGACGCGCCTGCGCGCCTGGCCTCGTCTTGGAGTTCACGCCATCTGGCGTTGAGACCTGCACGTGCCGCAGCCAACTCGTTGAACTGTGTGATTAGCTGATTTCGTTCATCGTAAACATAAGGTTGTAGGGTTGGTACAAAAACGTTCGACGATCCGAATACCGGGACGCCGAATCCGTGAGACCGAGGAAACCACGCTGGGTTGACGAAAACCCGTCCACGCGTCGCGCCGCCACCGAAATTCATGCGCCCACTCAACTGAGCGCTCCGGGGAGCCCCGAACACAGAGGGGTGATTCACCGGCGGACTAAACGAACCACGACGACCACCATTCCCGAATGAAACAATCGGTGCCAGGATGCCAAAGTTCCTGAACGTGTCATTCGAGCCGGCGTATAGTGGTTCATCAAGCTGGCTCCTGACATAACTGATTTGCGAATCCAATGCCGCAATCTCAGTTCTCAACGCGGAAGCGCGTGCGCGCCAGTAGCTCTCCGATTCCCTTTCCGCCGCCACCGTCTGCTTCAGTTCGCTCTCGATCAATGCGGATTCCGCATCAGCTTGCCGGCGCGACTCTTCCACTGACGGCAATCCAAGTTCCTTGCGTCGACGTTCATAAGCCAACTCGCTATCGCGCCGACGACGCATTGAAGCTGCCAGATCACGATTCGTGATCGTCAAACGCTGCGCCGCCTGTACAGGCGCAACCTCTTCATTTGCTGATGACGGAGCGTGTCGAAGCAAACTTCCAGGCGCCTCATTGTTCAGTTTCTCAGTGGCGGGTATGTCGATCGCGCTGAGGTTGAGAGTGATCTGAATGCCTGGTGAAACTTCGTAAGTCAAAGTCGAGGCCGTCACGACAAAGAGCGACGGAATCTCAATACGTCGTCCACCATGCATAACCACAGAGTAGGCGTCTGCAGTAGCACAGAAGAGACACCCAAAGACCAGAATCAGACCGAATCGGCCGAGAGATCCTTTGGTTCGATGAAGTGCGGGCATAGCTGTTACTTCCTAAGCTTTATACCGTCTATTCTTCTCCGGGGGATTGCGAGACCAGTATAACACTTCAGGGAAAATGTGGACCTGCCGTTCGCTCCCCTTGGCCACTCCCAGCCATTGCCGAATCCGGTCTCAAAAACCTTTCCAAACAGCGAACAGTTTGATATACAGAGCCTGCATCCGACTTCATCCTCGATTATTGAAGGCGGGACGGCTACTTTCTTTGAACCGCTCGCGCGGTTTTCAACCTTCGTAGAGGAGACTAGAGACAAATCATGGCAAAAACTGTCTGTAAACTGCTTGGAGTGATTTTACTGTTGCTGGGCATATTGGGGTTCACTCACGTGCTGGATCCTCTGGGCGCGCACGTGGGGCCGGGCTATGCCGCCCACAACCTGGTCCATCTCGTATCAGGAATTATTGCCTTGTATTTTGGCTTTAGCGGATCGCTGAGCGGCGCCAAGGGTTTCTGCACCATCTTCGGTCTGGTCTATCTGCTGCTGGGAATCGTAGGGCTCGCCAAGGGCAATCTGATGATTGGACCGTTGATGCTTGGAAAAGTTGATCACGGCCTCCATCTGATCGTGGGAGCGGTCTTTCTCGCGGGCGGATTGCTTACTAAGAAATCTTAGCGGCACGCAGCGAGTCGCCGCCTAAGAGTTTCAGGTTGCAAGGACAAGCTTAATAGGTAGCGCAATGGCGCCCAGAGCTTTGAACCTTGCAACCTGATTGCTTTGTTTAAGTTTCAGATTTGAGAATTCAGCTTTAGAACTTGAACTTAACTCCGCCCCTTCCCACAATCCCCGGCGCTAGAAAGCCATTCTCGTAGTAGCGCTGGTTGAAGATATTATCCGCGCCCACGAATAGCAACATCGTTGCTCCTTCAGACAACCGCCGTTCGTAGCTCCCAAACAAATCAGCTTTGCTGTAGCCCTTGAAAGTGAGCTCCGCCATGCGAAACGGGAAATCATTTTCGAAGACTGGAGCCACATGAGATCCGGTGCGGTTCAGGTCCAAACTAATCAGAAATGAACGGTAGCGCTGATTCAACGTTAATCCGATGAGGTGCGCGGGAATCACATACTGTGGTTGTAGCCCGCCAAACGTTACCTGACGATCGCTATTCGTGTAGGTGTACGCGGCTCGCACGTTCATTCCGCGCCAGGGCGTCGCTTCGACAAAGCTTTCAACTCCTCGCGACAGTCCGCCCGGGCGATTGACGTAGCCACTAACACGGCCGAGCGCGAGTGGGTCAACTACAAAGAACGACTGAAAATCAACCAGGCGTTGCAAGCGGGTGTAGAAGTAGGTGGCGCCGATGAGCACTCGATCGCGCGCCAGCCGTTGATCCACCCCACCGTCGACACTGATCGATTGCTCCGCTCGCAGCGTCGGATCGCCAAACCTTTGCAAGCCCATATCCGGAAATGTTCCGGCGCCAAACCTCTCGAAAAGCGATACGGCTCGAAAACCGTTGCCGACGTGCGCGCGCAGCTTGGTGTTCGTTGCGCGAATGAAGTACAAGACCGCGCCGTCGCCGGTAATCGATTTCTCGGCGTTAAGACCGCTCAAGACTCCGGGACGGTCAGCGGCACGAATACGGAAGAACTGCCCGCGAACTCCCGCCGACAGTTGCAGTCGACCGTCCAGCAGAGAGATCTGGTCCTGGCCAAACACCGCGAAAGTCCGCTGGCGGTCAGTCGTGTTATTGAAAGTGCTGAACGAAGGGATCGCCTGCTGAAACAGCGACTCGTCTTCATACTCAAATCCAATCGTAGCCAGATTCGACTTCGCTAGTTGGGCGTTAAGCCGCGCGTCAAACGTGTCGGTTGTTCCCTTGTTTACGCTGATGAATTCAAAGTCACCGAAGGGATAGAAAGCTGCAAATCGCGTATCGATGCGGCTGCCGTTGTAATTCCGCCGGTTGCTGGAGACCCGTTGATAAGCGAGCGAGTAGGAGACGCGCTCGTTGATTTGCTGCGACAGTTTTACTGACCCAACCAGCAAACGGTTTCGCCGGCCCTCGTCCGGATTATTGAAGTCGGGATGAAAGGTCACGCCAGGAACTGCTAGCGGAAATGGCTGAGCACCGGTAAACGCACCCGGCAAAGCGAATGGACTGTCATTGAGTCGGGCGTTTGCGATCGTGCCGTAGAGATTGACGGCGACGGTGACAGATGAACTGGGGGCGAATAGGAACCGCGCGGTACCCGCCGAGTTTCCATATTGATCCTGACCATCGACGCCGCGCCGCACATCCAGGCGATTAAGGCCGAGACTGAGACCGGCGTGCGCTGACCCCCCCGACACTTTGACGCGCTCGCGAAACGTCCTCAGTCCACCACCTTCAACGCCGGCTTCAAAATGCAGACCGGGCGCGGCAGTTTCGGGCACCAGGTTAATGACCCCGCCGATAGCGTTGGTGCCGTAAATTGATGAACCGGAGCCACGCAGTATCTCGACGCGATCGGTAGCAACGGTAACCAGATCCGAGGTCAGCGAGGCTGCCGAGCCGCCAATGTCGGACGCATCGCGGACCCGCAAACCGTCAAGCAGGATCGCCGTATCGAACTGCCGCTGGCCGCGCAGGCGTATCGACGTCAGCGCACCGGGCGACCCTTGCTGCTGCACGCGCACTCCAGGAATTCCTCGCAGCGATTCCCAGAGCGCCAGTTCGTGCTCATTTTCGATCTGCTGTGAGTCGAGGATCGAAACTACTTTGGACACTTCATCCGCACGCTGGGCCGTACCGGCGGCAGTGACGACAATGTTTTCATTGACTCCCGCAACCTTGAGCGCCAACTCAAACTGCTTTAACTGACCTCGCGCAAGATCTATTTCGTCTGAGACAAAGTTCGCAAATCCTTCCGCCCGAACTTCAATTAGATACTGGCCCGCCGCTAGATTTCGAAACTCAAATGCTCCGTTGCTAGCTGTTGTCGTGGTGAGCTGAGCTCCGGTGCGCGCTCGCAGGCGAACTTCGGCGCCACTGATCTTGGCGCCGTTCTCATCCGCTATCGTACCTTTGATAGATGTGGAAACTTGTCCAAAGCCGGCGATCGAAAAAAGTAATAACAAGGCGCTGATAACAGTCGCCTTTGTCAGGTAACGCTTAACACTTTGTCCGCGAATATTGTCGCGAGTGGCCTCGCGAAGTTTTTGTCTAATCATCTTTAGCTTCTCCTGCCCGACGCAGTGCGAGCTGAAATTGATGCGGCCGAGAGGTTTCCTGACTTGCGGTTATGATTCCCTGGAGAAGAATCGCCTTTGCCCTTCGCCTTCCCAGATGGTTTTTGTCCCTTCCAGTGGCTTACGAAAAGCATTGTGACCGCCTACAGTTGCGCGGGCAGTGGCGGCATCTCACCGCCTTCCCTCGCCAGCCGTTCATGGTTAACAGATTACCGGAGCACCTCGTGCACCGGCGTAATTCGAGGCACGCCCGATATCGGGTGTGCATCCACCAACACTCTTACCGCAAAAACTTCCTTTAGTAGATCTGGCGTCAACACTTCGTTGGGCGTGCCAAACCCGACCGTCTTGCCATCTTTCATTAACAAAACGTGATTCGAAAACTCCGCTGCGAGATTGATATCGTGCGTCACGACCAGCGCTGCGGTGCCGCGACTGTCGCAACGCTTCCTGACCAACGCCAGAATCGTAGCTTGATGCGCCAGATCAAGATTTGCCGTCGGCTCATCAAGCAGCAGGTTTCCTGCTTCAGTTGCCAGCGCTCGCGCCAATACGGCTCGCTGGCGTTCGCCTCCGGACAATTCGCTCATCAAGCGATCACTGAGTTCATCGAGTTGAGTTTCATGTAATACCTCGCGCGCCAACGCAACGTCGTGGGCAGTCTCCCAACCCCAGCCCGATGTGCTGGACCAGGCGTAGCGTCCACCCAAAACAAACTCGAAAACGGTCACTGGAAAACGCAGGTCGGCTTCCTGCGCCACAACTGCGATGCGCTTTGCTATTGCCCGGCGTGAGTAAGAACTCAAGGGCTGCGAATCGAGCAGGATAACGCCGTCGACCGGCGCGATTCCTGCGTTTAAAGTGCGAAGCACAGTCGACTTGCCCGCGCCGTTTGGTCCAATGATTGTCGTGACCTCGTGCGGCGCTAAGGCAAGCGAAACTTCCGATACGGCTAGCCGCGAACCGTACTTCACCGTGATGTGGCGTGCTTCAAGCATTCGAGTCTGCGCTACCTTCTTCTCAATAGATAAACAAACAGCGGCGCGCCGATGAGCGCGGTAATTGCCCCAACGGGTAACTCGCGTGGCGCGATGATTGTGCGAGCTACCGTGTCGGCGACGACTACGAAGATCGCGCCGCAAATTGCCGCTGCCGGCACAGTCATTCGGTTATCACTTCCCAACGACAGACGCACCAGGTGCGGCACCACGAGCCCGACGTAGCCAACAGATCCACTCGACGCTACCGAACTACCGACCAGCAAACTTGCCACGATAAAAACCACGAGTCGGACCCGCGAAACCTCGACGCCCAGGTCGAATGCGTCGCGCTCGCCCAGCATCAAAAGATTCAACGAACGCGCATGCGCCGCCAGCACAATCGTCCCGGCGACAGCGATAAACAGTGCCAGCCAGAGCAATTTGGTCGTCGTCCCTGATAAGTCGCCGAGCAACCAAAACGTGAACGATCTGATGCGCGTCGCATCCATGAGCGTCGTCACAAAGACGATAGCGGACGAGAGAAACGTCGTAACGATCACGCCGGCCAGAATGAGCCGTTCCGGCGTTGCGCCTGTTTTTCCCTGGGCCAGGCGATAGACCACCAGCGTGGCAACCAACGCGCCCGAAAAAGCCATCACCGGCCTGCTCCACTCGTGCGCCCCCATAAAAACCAGCGCGATCATGGTACCCACTGCGGCGCCGTTTGAAATTCCGAGCAGATAAGGCTCGGCCAATGGATTTCGCAGCAGCGACTGATAGCTGGCGCCGGCTACGGCCAACGATCCGCCCACTGCGGCGCCCAGCAAAATGCGCGGCAAACGTATATCGAAAAGTATTGCGTCCTGGTCGCCGGTTAGCCCGCAAGCTGATTGGCCAAGGGTCAGAAGGGCGCAGAGAGAGGCTCGCGCTGGAAGTCTCTCGCTGCCGAGTAGAGACATGAGAACAATGATAATGACGAGTGCGGTGAACAACATGGCACAGACAACCAGAGTTCTCCTAAACGTCGCGCGTGATGCGTCGATACCCCGAAATGCGCGAGCGTCGGATACTAATTCGTTGGCTTGATGTGTCGTCATTTCGCGAAAGCTTCAGGATGAAGTGCCCGCGCCAACTCTTCGAGGCCTGCTACGGCTCGCGGGCCGGGACGGGAAAGGTGGTCATCGTTGATTTTGTAGACGCGGCCATTTGCAACTGCCGGGGATCCCTTCAGCGCGTTTGCGACGTTGGAGTTCGCGGTGCCCATCGAACCGCCGGTCGGCAGGACAATCGCTTCGGGCTTCGCAGCAAGTGCCGACTCAGCGCTGTACTTGGGCCAGGCCCCAGGGACATCGGCGGTTACCGAAACTCCGCCGGCGCGCTTGATTAAGTCCGTGATAAAAGCATCGCGCCCGATCGTGTAAAGCGGCTCATCTGAAACCTGGTAGAAAACTCGCACCCGCGGCTGTGATCTAACCTTCTCAGCAACTGCGTTTACTCGAGTTCTCAGTTGCTCCAACAGGGGATTCGCTTGCGCTCGCTTCCCCAGCACGTCGGCGATTCGCTCGATTGAATGAAACACTCCATCAAGATCGTGGGAGTCGGTTACATAAACCGCTATGTGATGCGCCTCTAGTTCGGTCGTGAAAGCTTCAAGTTGTGAAGCAGTGGAAACAAAAACAACCTGCGGGTGCAAGGCGATGATTCGCTCAATACTCGGCTTGAGCGTGTCGCCAACTGCTTCGACTTTCTGTGCTTCAACCGGGTAGTTGCAATATGTAGTTCTACCAACCAGGCCGTCACCAGCTCCGATCGCATAGACAATTTCGGTGAGACTCGGGGCCAGTGAAATGAATCGGGTAACAGTGTCGGGCAGCGAGATCGTGCGACCGGCTTCGTCAGTGGCTTGGTGGAACCCGTTCTGACTTACAGTCGTGCTGCTGGGTCCTGAGCAGGCGGTAAGCAGTAAGCCGCAAGAAAGGATGACGGCGAATACACGTCGACTTATGGCGAATATTTGGAATTGTGAGAAGGGTCGTTTCAGCAAGAAGTCCCGCCGATCTTTGTTTGCACGCGAAAGCAACAGGAGGTCGGCGGGACTTGAAAATAGTTCGAATCCGGGCGGCCTGAACACCTTCCGCGGGCGTTCAAAACTGCAAAGCCTCTTGGGCAGGTCTCCTGGCTTCAAGAATTTCGCTGCTCTCACCGAGCAAGCCGAAGTTCTCATCACAGTGGCGCGACCGCACGGGATTCTCACCCGTTTCCCTATTCTCCCCGTTTTCCGGGGCACCCAGATGCTTTCAAGTACAAAGAACAAACTCGAATCGAGCGGACGTTATCATGCGCCCGTTGAGAGTGTCAAACCAGAGCCGTCGCCGCCCTTGACGCAATCTTTGATCGGCGTCGCTTTGCGTCGGCAATTCGGCTCCAGTAAGATTCATCGCACTTCAAACTCAGAAAGAGCCGCGGGCAAACATGATCAAGACTATCGAATGGACAGATGAAGGCATTCGCATGCTGGACCAGCGACTGCTGCCGACGGAAGAAAAATACCTCATGCTGAGGTCGTATGAAGAAGTAGCCGAAGCGATTGAGAAAATGGTTGTGCGTGGTGCGCCGGCTATCGGCGTCTCGGCGGCGATGGGCCTTGCGCTGGGCGCCAGCCAGTCAGTAGGCACCTCGGTCGCCGATCTGGAAGACGACTTTGACTACATATGCAAAGTAATGTCCGAGACTCGTCCTACCGCTGTTAACCTATTTTGGGCCATTGAGCAAATGCGCGCCAGGTTTCGCAAGGAAAAGTCCGTCACCCAGGATCCACTTGTGATTAAAGAGCGCTTGATCGCAGAAGCCCAGGACATTTTTCGGAAAGACATTGAAGCCAACCGCGCGCTCGGACGTTTTGGCGCGGAACTACTCTCCGATGGCGATACGGTGCTGACCCACTGCAACGCTGGAGCGCTGGCGACTGCCGGAGACTATGGTACAGCTCTTGGAGTCATTCGCGGTGCAATTGATGCCGGGAAACACATCGCGGTGATTGCCGACGAAACCAGGCCATTTCTGCAAGGAGCCAGGCTAACTGCCTGGGAGTTGGCGAAAGACAACATCCCTGTCACGGTCATCACTGACAACATGGCCGGACATGTGATGAAGAGTGGGAAAATTAATGCGGTGGTGGTAGGCGCTGATCGGATCGCCGCAAATGGGGACGCTGCAAACAAAATTGGGACTTACATGGTTGCCGTTCTGGCACAAAAGCACGACATACCGTTTTATGTGGCGGCGCCAATTTCGACGCTTGATCTTACGCTGAAGTCAGGCGATGAAATTCCCATCGAAGAACGTGATCGCCTGGAAGTAACGCACATCAAAGACCAGCAACTCGCGCCGGACGGTGTGGGTGTGCTGAATCCTGCCTTTGATGTGACACCAAACGACCTGATTACGGCGATCATTACTGACAAGGGGGTCGCGCGGGCGCCTTATGTTGAAAGTCTGCGAGGACTGGTAGACGGCTCAGCAATTGGGACGAACGTGTGAGGTGCTAAGGTTAACTCAATAAGGGCCTGGCGAAGCGACTGTTTTTCCACCACTCGATCGTCAGTTCTAACCCGGGCCGCAAACGAACCCGCGGCTCAAAACCCAGCAGTTCCCGAGCACGTGTAATGTCCGCGAGGCTGTGCTTCACGTCGCCCGCGCGTGGCGACTGATAATCTGCAACTACATCAGTCTTGCCGGTGAGACTCTTCATTTCCGCCAGAAGTTGATTCAAGGAGATTCGTTCTCCATTCGCAATATTTATGACCTGACCGACACCTTTGGCGCTCTCAGCCGCCTTCAAATTAGCGTCGACTACATTCTCGATGAATGTGAAATCCCGCGACTGCTCACCATCGCCGTAGATTACCGGACGTCGAGATCCAAGGAGATCGCTAATGAAACGTGAGACCACGCCCGAGTATGTCGAACTGGGATCCTGTCGTGGTCCGAACACGTTAAAATATCTGAGTGAGATAGTCTCCAGACCGTAAACGCGGGTAAAGACCTGGCAGTAATGCTCTCCAACCAGCTTGGCCACCGCATACGGAGACAGGGGCTCTGGCAGCATAGTCTCCACCTTCGGAAGCGTCGGCTGATCGCCATAAGCAGAACTCGACGCGGCGTAGACTAACCGGCGCACCTTTTTCTCGCGCGCCGCCAAAAGCAGAGAGAAGGTTGACTCGACGCTCGCAACATGCGTCTGGCGCGGGTTCTCAACTGAACGCGGGACTGACGGAATCGCCGCCTCATGGAAAACCAGTTCAACGTCCTCGAGCGCCTTCCGCAAGGAAGCCTCATCAGCAAGACTGCCTTGGACGAAATCGAGTTCACCCTTGATCTCCTCGAGATTTTCCCGGTAGCCGGTCGATAAGTCGTCAATAACGCGCACTCTGGCACCCGCGCCGGCGAGCGCAGCAGAAATGTGTGACCCGATAAAGCCGGCGCCACCTGTTACAAGTGCAATTCCACTTAAAGCCATAAGAAGAAGCGCCAGGTTAGATAACAAACTGTCCGGGGCGTCCGATCCAAGTACTCAACGGCCCACACCAACATATTCAAACCCTAGGTTGCGCATATCCGTCGGATCGTAAATGTTTCGCAGGTCCGCGATCCGCGGTGATTTCATCAGGTCGCGAACGCGGCTCATATCGAGTGCGCGAAATTGGTTCCATTCAGTTACAAAGACGAGCGCATCGGCATCCGTCACTGCCTCGTATTCGTCCCCAGCAAACCCAACTTGCGGAAGAACCTTGGCAGCTTCGCTCATGGCAACAGGATCGTAGGCTCGGACAGTGGCGCCACGCTCCAGCAGGCCGTTGATGATATCAATCGCCGGAGCCTCGCGCATGTCATCCGTTTCCGGCTTAAACGCCAAACCCAGAATCGCGACAGTCTTGCCTTTCAGTTCGCCCACCAGCTTTTCGATCTTTGGCACCATTGCTTGCCGCTGGCGCCGATTAACCTCTATTACCGCGTCGACGATCATCGATTCTCGCCCATACTCACGGGCGACGGAAGCAAGCGCCCTGGTGTCCTTGGGAAAACACGAACCGCCAAAGCCGGGCCCGGGATGAAGAAACTTGCTGCCAATCCGCCCATCCATACCAATCGCCCTGGCCACGTCGTGCACATCGCAGCCGATGCTTTCGCACAGATTTGCTATTTCGTTAATGAAAGAAATTTTGGTGGCAAGGAAAGCGTTTGCCGCATACTTGGTCAGTTCGGCCGCTTCCAATGAGGTCACGACGAACGGCGCCTCGATCAGGTAGAGCGGGCGGTAAAGGTCGCGCATGATCGCAATCGCTTCGTCGTCACGGCTGCCAATTACAACTCGATCGGGCCGCATGAAATCGTTAATTGCGGCACCCTCGCGGAGGAACTCGGGGTTGGACACTATTCCGAAGTTCAAACTCGATTTCAAATGCTCCCGGATCAACTTTCGCAGATACTCGCCGGTTCCGATAGGCACCGTAGACTTGGTTACGATCACTTTGTAACCGTTCATATGTTCTGCGACTGATCGAGCAGCCGCCTCCACGAAGCTGAGATCGGGTGAACCGTCGGCTTTGGGCGGCGTGCCTACGGCCAGGAAAACTACCAAGGCCTGCTCGACCGCTTGCTTGAGGTCCGTTGTAAATCGCAGTCGACCAGACTGCGTGTTTTTCGTGACGAGTTGTTCGAGGCCAGGCTCGTAGATTGGCATCTCTCCCGCCAGCAGACGGGAAATCTTCTCAGCGTCGATGTCAACGCAGGTAACGTCGACGCCGAATTCCGCAAAACACGCACCGGTAACCAGACCTACGTAACCAGTACCAATAACCGCAATATGCATTAAGGAATACCTTCAGAAACCAAGGCAGGATCTAGTGAACACGTGCAAAACCTTGCGGGTCAAGCACGACACATTGTCGCGTGACCCGCAAGGTTTATAGTTAACCGGGGCGCTTCAGCGGCGCGCTTGCGGTATTTTTTGAAAGCAACCCGATGAATTACTTCGCTGGGCTGATTACGACTACCGTGCCACCGAAGTTGAGGTCGTTGTTGTGCAACGCTGCATACAGGATACCGGCAACTGCACCGGCGCCCAGCAAAAGCAACGCAGCCAATTCACCACCGCTCATCTTGTCATCATCGTCGCCTGGATCGTTCTTAGGATTCGGCGTTCCCGCAGTAGCACTCTCGCCTGCGGCAACCTGCTTCACAGCACTTCCGACATGCAACTGGGCCACGCCGGAATGCGTTGTTAAGGAAGTGATTCCCTTGACAACATTAACTGTGAAAGATGTTGCCTGGCTTCCGTCGACTACCACCACACCATCTTTGGTTGCGAAGTTGACCGAAGTACCAGCAAGGGTTGAGATTCGAGCAGTACCGTTCTCAAGCAATCCCATGATGCTCTTATCTGTGAAGCTCAATTTCAAGTTCGAGGTCGGCGATAATTCAACTCGGCCCAACTTGCTAAGATTCACAGTCGCAGTGCTCTTCTCTGCGGTTGTGATAATGCTTTCCGAAAAGACCGTGCCGCCAGAAACAGCAGTCTCGCCGTTTACTGTAACCTGGCCGGCGATTGACAACTCGCCCGACGGGGCCTTTGCTGCAGGCGACGCTAAAACAACCATTGAGTAGACACTCAAAATGGCAACTGCCACCAAGGCCGCTATAGGTTTGCGGCTCCAAGTTT
>JBDUDV010000083.1:0-15856 GCA_040002755.1 Acidobacteriota bacterium
CGGTCTCCGGTCGGTCTTTATCTCAGATCCAGCGGACTAGTAGCGGCGACGGCGGCAGGGGTCTCCATTTCTTCTTCGCCGTTGCCACTGTAGTAGTCCGATCCGTAGTAGCGTTGGTAGTAGTAGTAGTCGTTCGTTTGCAAATTCACATTATTGAGCACCACACCAAAGATCTTGGCGCCCACATCCTGCAGCAACTGTCGCGAACGCTTCACCACGTGACGCGAACTTTTGCCGCCGTGCACCACCAGCAAGACGCCGTCAACCATTGATGAAATCAAAACGCCATCCGTAAACGAACTGACCGGCGGCGAGTCAACGACGACGTGGTTAAACTTTGACTGCAGGATAGCCATCAGGTGACGCATTTGATCGGAGCCCAGCAGTTCAGCAGGGTTCGGCGGTATCGGGCCAGATGTCAAAACATGCAGGCCTGTTGCCGGCTCCAACGTAACCATGTCCATCACTTCCGCCTCGGAAAACTCGCTCGACAAGATAGAACTCAGGCCGGGGCGTTCCGACAAGTTGAAAATTGAACGCAGTCTCGGGCGCCGCATATCAGCGTCAATGATGAGCACGCTTGCTCCGGTTTGCGCCAAACTCACTGCCGTGTTGACGGCGGTAGTTGTCTTCCCTTCTCCCGGCAAACTCGAAGTGACCAGCAAAGATCGCGGCGAGCGGCCGGCGGTTGACAGCAAGACTGACGTGCGCAGGTGGCGATACGATTCGGCCAAAGGTGAGCGGCCATCCACATTCATCAACAACTCCGGATTCTCGGCCGGGTGGCCGTTTCGCTTCTGCAGTGCGCCCGGCCCTGACAGCAGCCGACGCCTGCCATTGCCGAGGGCTGAAGGAATCACCGCCAGTGCCGGCAGGTGCAACAGACGTTCGACTTCTTCCGTCGAGTGCACCGTATCGTCGAGATATTCCAGCAGCAAAGCAAAGCCCACCCCGAGTCCCAACGACAGGAAGAACGCGATGAAAACTGTGCGGATGCGATTTGGTCCAATCGGTCCTTCAGGCGCGATGGCGTAGTCGACCACGGAGATGTTGTTTGGCTTACTGGCCATAATTACATCGTTCTCTTTGGAACGTTGCAACAGGTTGTCGAGCAGCGTCTTATTAGTTTCAATCTCCTGTTGAATAATCCGGTAGTTGATCGCTGCTTCGTTTTGCGCGAGAGTCTCTCCGCGTTGTTTCTCAAACGACTTGCGCAAGTCTTGCTCGCGGGCCAGCGTTTGGCGGTAAACCGTTTCCAGGTTTGTCAGAATCGTATTGCTTTTGCGGGCCCGAATCCCTTTAAGCTGCCGATCGATCTCCGTAATTTCCTGATCGATCTCCTTCACTTCCGGTGCCTCTTCAGTGGCATCCACCATTAACTGCGCCCGCTTCTGGCGACGCTCTGCCAATTTCGCTTCAAGATCGTCCGCCTGCTTCGCGTCAACATCAGCGAGGGCGCTGGCTGCTCCAGCACCTTTTGCGGCCTCGAACTTCGACTGGGCGTCGGTGCGCGCATACTCTGCCTCAACCAATTGCTTGTTTAGCGCCGCGAGCCGTTCGACGACGGTATTCTGGCTGGGGTCGAGCGAAATAATCTCGTTGCTCCTTGCGTAGCTGACGAGCTTCTCTTCATCAGTGCGAATCTGTTGTTGCAGGTCTGCAATGCGCTTTTCCAAAAACACAGCGGTGGTTGTGTTTGTTTCGCCTTTCTTTTCCAGATTGTTGAAGACGTACGTATCGGCGATAGCGTTAACTACCTTCGAAGCCACGTCCGGGTCAGTGTGAGTGAAGCTGATATCAATCAAGCGCGTTTCTTTATAGAGGCCGCGCGTTTCCTTTACCGGCTCAACCCTTAGACCGGCGAGGATGGCGCCAACATAGGGAGCCAGACGTTTGGCCTCGGCAAGATCCTCATGGGGCGTAGACGCGGCGACGGTGGTGCGCAGCGCCAGTTCATCTTTCGGCTTCGCGTTGGGATCCGGCTTGGCATTGCCACCGATCCCGGTCATTCCTTTGATGGTTTGCCAGGTCGATCGTCTTTGCGTCGAGTTGCCCTTGAAGAAGTCAGGATTGTGTTCGAGGTCAAGCGCTTTAACCACGCGTCGCATCAAGCCGGCACTCGTCAGGATCTGCAGTTGTGTATTGAAGTAGACTGGATCATTGGTTGGACCAAAGACGTAAGGCGTCTTGCCGACAAGCGCGCCGCTGTTTTCCAGATCTACCTGCACGCGGGCGCCGGCTTGATAGATATCCGGCTTGCGGGCGACGTAGATGAGGGAGAGCATCGTAATCAAAGCAACGATGCTGAGAACCAGCCACAAACGCTTCCGCACCGCGCGCCAGTAGTCCAGCAGATGTATTTCGGATTCCGCGTTCGGATCAACTCCGTAGTTGTAAGAATGCGGACTGCCGACGGACTCACCCAGTCCCTCCAGCGCCGTACTGTTAGTCTCAGTCTTGATTAGTTCACGAGATGGTTTCATCTTTCACCTTACTAGAATGTGGACCTTCAGATTTCGAGTCACGACCGGCGACCGACTACTGACGTCCGCTGGGCACCGGTACTCTGTCCACGGTCGGCCGTTTGCCGTTGCGTCCTTACGGAATTACCCGCACTGGCAGTTGAGATAACGACGGCGCGACGGTCCCGAGCAAGCTACGCAAAAACGCTTTGCTTCCGGAAGTCGGCACATCAATGATGTCGTTGGGCATCAGCAGGACGTCTTCGGCCCGCTTCTTTTCAATCGCCGATAAGTCAACAACGATCTCCTTGCTGGTCGCGTTGCCCGGTTCCTGCCTCACGATTCTGACTTTCTCTTTCTTGCTGTCCTGCTTGGCGCCGCCGGCCATTGCCACCGCCCGCGAAACCGTGATGGGTTCTTTAAGCGGAATGGTCTGCGGCAAATAAACATTTCCGACTACATAAACGAGGTTCGCCTCGGGCACGGTGATGACGTCGCCCGCCTCAATGTAAGGATTAGACCGAGGATCTCCTTGCAGCGTATCACTCAGCTTGTAACTGGAAAAACCTGTTGCTTCTTCAGTAGTCGCGTCAGGCTGCTGACAGCCTTGTGCTCGGGGAGCGTGTACGATATTGATCGTCTGGCCCGCCTTTGCAGAAGTACCTTTGGCGTAAGTGAGCAGATCCAGTAAACGAACGCGCCGCTGTAACTCAAACCGGCTCTGTTCGTTTACCGCACCAATGACGGCGACTTGCCTTGAGTGATACTCCTTAATGAAGACGTCCACCTGTGGCTTGCGATAAAACTTCGTATACTTTTCGGCGATTTCCTTGGCCAACTCGCCTTCGGTCTTGCAGGCGGCGTGAATCTCATCATCAATCAACGGCATGCGAATCACACCGTTCCCTTCAACGCGAACCGCGTCGCGCGAAAGATTAGGGCGGTTCAGGATTCGAATATCGAGAACGTCGCCCGGTCCGATGCGGTAGCGGTCCGAGTCGTTCGGCGTCAGCGTCAACTGGGTGTTGCTCGGAGCGCTTGTCGTGACAGCGGCTGCAGTCTTGTCACCGGAAGCCGGTTGAGACTGCTGACCACTGGCGGAAAACGAAGCGACAAGGCAAGCCGCTACTGCCAGGATTTTGACGGCCAAGCCGCCAGTAAACATTTTCTTGCTCATAAAAGCCCCATTTACTTTCTCGCCAGCCCAACTCTTCGCGACAGCAATGCTTCGCGCATATGGTTTGGGTGGGCCAGGTTTAGGACGGTGTTGCTCAAGAGCACAAGCAATTCCTCGTGCTCTCGTTTGAACGTTCCAGTTAAAGGACTGTCGGCGGTTTTGGTCACAACTCCCTCTCTCACCCACTGCCAGAACTGAGTTTGCGTAGTCCAAAACTCTTTCCGATCCTTGCAAACTACCAATGCAGTTCGCTTCTTCCGCTTCTTTTTCTTGTCTTTGTTGGTGCTCATTCTCTGCTCGTCGCCGCTTTGCCCGCGCCTTCTCTTGACCGTAGATACACTTGTGCCCTGGTATGTTTCCATCTCAAACCGCTGGACGGTGGAAATGGGAACACACGGTACCCCGATGTAGGACAGACATCGTTGTCTGTCCATGATTCAGCAAGACCGGCACGAATGCCTGTCCGCTGATAGGGGAAGCCTCAAATGCGAGGCGGCTTCAAGTTTTCAAACAATTACAACAACAGGCGCGATATCAACTCCGCTCGCCGCTTCACTCCAAACTTGATGAAGATGTGGCGTAGATGGAATTTCACCGTCTGTTCACTTACTAACAATCGCAAGCCGATCTCGGCGTTCGTCAGTCCTTCAACGCAACACAGCGCCACCTGCGCTTCGCGCCGGCTCAGATTTTTGTTCTCAACAACTCTTTGGATAACTCGCTCGAAAGCACGATTACCAAAACCGCTGTCAATTCCCTTCGCGTACGACATCATCCCGCGCTCTTCACGTCGCGCAATAACTTGTTCCGGAGTGAAGACACGATAGGCGGCGGTATGATCTCGCGTGCCGTTGCCGTTGTCTTTAACCTCTCGCTCAATGCTGAACTTCAACACAAGGCCTTCGAGGCCTCGCCTGATCGTGCTCAAGCTGACAATGCCCGTGAGATCCATTAGGGCCCGGACGGTGAAAACCTGCGTGCGGTTTTCTGCCGTTGGGTTCTCAGGGTGCCCGGCTGCTCCATTCATCGCCTGGAGCATGGCCGCGTACACACGTCGCTCGACCGGCGTATGACTGAGTGCTACCAGCGCCAGACTAGGACCATCGGCAGGCTGTTCGATCTTCTCACCTAAAGGGTAGGTTTTTGAGTCGACCTCCGCGATGACTTTGGCTTTTTGGGGGAACATCGATTGTGTCTGATAGATCTTGCTGGAAATTGCAGCGGGATTAGACCGTTAAGCTCTGATTTTTCGCAGGACCGCAAACTTACTTCGTCAAAACTCCCGGGAACTAAAATTCGGCGCGCAGGCTCGTCAAAATAACTCTGCCTGACCAAATCGACTTGTGAAGTGGAGTGACTTCCGAGAAATCACCGAAGCTACAGATTTACTGATTGAATGCGCCCCAGAGCCTAAATGCATCGATAATCTATGTCAAGTAGTTTCCAGCGAACGGGACAAAGCGAAGGCCAACCTTCCTGCTCGTAGCCGGCGAATACAACCGAAACCCGCTGGGATCCGAAGCCCGGCCGCGACTAATTGTCACTTGCGAGCGCCTGATCGACCATTTCACACCAAAGATGTCCTATGGTGATGTGCGCCTCCTGAACTCTGGAGGTGCGATCCGAAGGGACGACGACTGCCAAGTCACAATGGTCTGTCAAAGGTTGGCCGGCGCAGCCTGTTAACGCGATTGTCCTGCAACCGATTGCGCGTGCCTGGTCTGCTGCCTTCACCACGCTCGGGGATTTTCCGCTCGTGCTGATTGCAATCAGAACATCGCCGGCAACTGCCAGGGCCTCGACTTGTCGCGCAAAAACTTCGTCGTAGCCATAGTCATTGCTCAAAGCCGTGAGCGCCGAAGTGTCCGTGGTTAGCGAGATGGCCGGGAAAGCGCGACGTTGCGCTTCGTAGCGACCGACAAGTTCGGCGGCGATGTGCTGTGCATCAGCCGCGCTTCCGCCGTTCCCGCAGAGCAGAATCTTGTTACCGGTTTTGAGCGCATCCCAGATGATACGGCCAGCGAACTCGATCTCCGGAAGCCGCGACTCAATCAAAGCCTGAATTGCTGACAGGTGCTCTTCGAGAGACCGGGTCAGGAGCGCCGCGCTGGAGTTGTCAGATGACGAAGAGTTATTTGCCACTTTGAAATTCTGGTGCACGCAGAAAGAGTGGCAGGAACTTAACACAAGTTTGGGACGCGGCCAAAGCGAACGATCTGGACCCTGCAGAACCGAGCGCGGTAGCTCTTGTCCGAAGCGTGATGCAAGCCATTCCGCAACGTTTGAGCCCTTCAACATCCTCTTCCCCGATTTACTAATTCTTGTTAGGCCATTACCATTCACCGACTCAATATGACCACGTCCCCGCAAACGCCCATGCTGCGCCAGTATCACGAACTGAAGCAGCAACACCCTGGAACGCTCTTGTTTTTTCGCCTCGGCGATTTCTACGAGCTCTTCTACGACGACGCTGTCATCGGATCCCGCGAGTTGCAGATCACGCTAACCGCGCGTCACAAAGAACGTGGCGACGCTGTTCCGATGTGCGGAGTTCCCCACCATTCGGCGGCGAATTACATTGCACGGTTGGTGCGCAAAGGTTATCGCGTAGCGATCTGTGAGCAGACCGAGGAGGCTTCGAAGACAAAGAAGCTGGTGCGACGTGAAGTCGTCAGAATAGTCACGCCCGGAACGCCAATCGATCCGCAACTGCTCGATGCTCGCGAAGCGGTTTTTCTCGCGGCGGTCTGCAGCGCCGGAGAAACAGTGGGCGCCGCGTTTCTGGATATTTCTACTGGAGAATTTCGCGCGACTCAGGAGACCGGCGCCGATGCCTGGGAGAAGATTCGGGCCGACCTCGAGTCGTATTCGCCTCGCGAGCTACTCTTCCCCACGTCGCTCGCGCCCTTGATAAAAGCCGGGCTCTCGCCAAAGGCACAAACCGCTCCACTGCCGCTGGTCCAGCCAACCGCAGGCGTTGACAAAGGCGAAAACTCAAACCAACTGGTTTCGGCAAGTGACTTTCCCCGCGGCACACAGCAGAACCAATTCCTCGACGCCGCCTTGACTCCAATTGAAGACTGGCTCTGGCAAAAGAAGGATTGCGCCGAGCTCTTGCTCAATCACTTCGGCGCGCGCTCACTTGAGGGCTACGGAATTGAACGCAAGGAAGAAGCCGTGCGCGCAGCCGGCGCGTGCCTGCGTTATGCGCAGGAGACCCAACGAGCGGCGGCCGCTCACATCACAAGCCTGACCTATTTTGAGCCTCAGGATCATCTCGTCCTCGATAACGTAACCGTGCGCAACCTCGAGTTGATCGAAACGCTGGGAGGTGCGGGTGGGCGAACGTTGTTGAGCGTTATCGATGAGACGGTAACGAGCATGGGCGCGAGGCTGTTGCGGTCGTGGTTGTTGCGTCCATGCGTAAAGCAAGGCGAAGTTGAAGCAAGACTCGCCGCCGTTCAAGATCTGTTTGCTTCGCAGATCACCAGAGACAGGCTGCGCTCGTTGCTAAGGGAGGTTTCTGATCTGGAGCGTTTGATCGGGCGCATTAGTTTTGGTTCGGCATCGCCGCGAGACCTGAATGCCATTCTGCGGTCGCTATATCAGGTGCCCGCAATTCGGGAGAACCTGGCCGCGCTGCCGTCGTCGCTGCTGCAAATCTTGTCTGAAAGTGCGGATGAAGTTCCGGAAGTCTGCGCGCTGCTGGTGAAAGCGATCAGCGATGACCCCCCGGCCAAGATTAGCGAAGGGGACACGATTCGCGGGGGCTATTCAACTGAGCTTGACGAACTGCGTTCAATCAGTCGCAATGCCAAACAGATCATCGCGACGCTGGAAGCGACTGAACGCACCCGCAGCGGCATCAGCAACTTGCGCATCAAGTTTAACAACGTCTTCGGCTACTTCATTGAAGTTTCGAAAGGGAACGCCGCCCGCGTCCCCGCCGATTATGAACGCCGCCAGACGCTAACAAACGCTGAGCGCTTCACCACACCCGAGTTGCGCGATTGGGAAAAGAAAGTCCTCGGCGCCGAAGAACGCATCATCCAACTGGAAGCGGAGCTGTTCAATGATGTCTGCCGGCAGGTGGCGGCAGAAACTAAACGCATTCAGGCAACAGCCCGCGCGTTGGCAGCGCTCGACGCATTAGCTTCGCTCGCGGAAACAGCTGCTCGGAGGCGTTATGTTCGACCAACGATGCATGCCGGCGATGAGATTGAGATCGTGCAGGGCCGCCATCCGGTGATCGAGGTCTTCAACGAAGATCCATTTGTTCCAAACAGCGTCTATCTGAACAATTCAACTGACCGGCTGCTGATCATCACCGGACCAAACATGGGCGGCAAAAGCACGGTCCTGCGACAAACTGCAATCATTTGCATTCTCGCGCAGCTGGGAAGTTTTGTTCCTGCAGACAAAGCGCGCTTGCCGTTGCTCGATCGTGTCTGGACGCGCGTTGGCGCATCTGACGATCTCACGCGCGGTCGTTCCACGTTCATGGTGGAAATGACTGAGACCGCGGCTATCCTGCACAGTTCGACGCCGCGCTCGCTCGTGTTGCTCGATGAGATTGGACGCGGCACGGCGACTTTCGACGGGTTGTCGATCGCCTGGGCCGTTGCAGAATATCTTCACGACTCGCCCGAGCACGCGGCGAAGACACTATTCGCAACGCACTACCACGAATTGACGGAACTAGCCGAGCGTTTACCCGGCGCGCAAAATTATCAAATCACTGCGGCGGAACGTGAAGGCGAAGTGGTTTTCCTGCATCGTCTCGAACGCGGTCGCGCTTCGAAGTCTTACGGAATTCAGGTGGCGCGCCTGGCGGGATTACCGCCGGCGGTGCTGGCCAACGCCCGCGAAGTTTTGGCACGACTCGAGCGTTACGAGCTGGATGTGTTCGCCGAGGAGGACGCGATTGCCGCGCAGGCAGCCGTAAGAACAGCCGAGGCACATGCAGCGGCGCGCGGCGCTGGCGCAAGCGCGTCAGACAACCTTCAGTCCGCCGTACATGGTTCGGGAGGCGACGCCCTGGAATCCGCGGCGCGACGGGCAGGTCGCAGAAAGGCAGTGGCCCAGGCCTCCCTCTTCGACCTTGCCAATCATAAAGTTGTTGAAGAGATCCGCAATGTAGATTTGGAGAAGTTGTCTTCGGAAGAAGCAAAGGAACTGTTGCGCAAACTACGCGAGCGCCTTATGTGACGTTGGCATTCGAGTCCACGACGGCAATCGTTCTCCGCGGCGTGGTACTAACTTCATGCCACAATGTAAATGCTAATCCAAACTGTATCACTGCCGTAATACCAAAACTCTATTTGACTGCTGCTGCCGGTGACGTCAAAGGGGTGTCGCTCACAGTAAACCAATCACCCTGGCCATCGTTCGTACGTAGCATGCGCATGATCTCGTCAAAGTTGAACGGCCGGGCGCCGCGACGGCCAAACACCGAAATCTGATTGCCGCTTTCATCCACCGCACGGTCGCGATCGAGTGGTTTCGAAATCGCGAGCGCTGGTCCTTTAGTCTTGAAGGTGGCGATCAACACCGGCCTGGGGCGCGGACTAAACCCGGCGTACTCAGGCATCGTTTCCGGCGACGTCAACTGCAATATTCGTAAACCGTTCTTGCCGTCGGCGACGTAGGCAAACAGGCTCGCGTTAGTCATGGCGACCTTCACCTGATGCACATCGTTTAATTGGCCAGCAGCATTGAAGGTCTGATCCAAATGCGGCTTGTCAGGCTGCTCTATGTCGATTATTGCGACGCCGTCCTTACCGTTGGCGATGTAGGCGTAGGTTCGCGCGACGTAAACATCACGGGGCTCGGAAAGCGAGACGAGAGCGCCGGGCACAGGTTTTGGAGAACCGGGCTCGCTGAGATCAAGTACCTTCATGCCGTCGTCGTCCACGGTAAAGCCATACCGGAACTGTATTGCGATCGCGCGCGGGTTCTTCAGCGTATTGAGTTGCGAGGCTATTCGCGGATTCAGCGGATCATCGATATCAACCACAACCAATCCGTGCGCGGTCGTGACATACGCATAGTGGCCCGCGATCGTGACATTGTTCGCGTCTGTGAGCGCGCCATCGGGATTGAACGCGCCGTTTGGAAACTTCGCCGGATCAAGTGCGCGCTTAAGGTAGTTGTTGAGTGGGTCCCCATCCAGCAACGTGGCGGCATTCACGAGGACTAACCCTTCATACTTGTCGGCGACGTAAAGATAAGCATAAAGCGGATGGATGGGTTGCTCTTCATTCACGAGTTGCTTGCGCGCATCGCCGGTGAGTTTGCTTGCGCTCACCGGATCGATCATCGTGCCGTCTGCCTTCATTCGCCAACGTGCCGGATCGACTGCCAACGTCGTAGGCGCAGCAACCGCGGTTGCGTATTTCGTCTTCACCCAAAACTTTTGACCAAAGCGCGACACCGGCGCAGTAGTTATCCGCTCCGAAAAACCCTTCTGATCGATCTGAGCAACGTCGTAAACGCGCAAACCTCCTTCGCCCGCCGCCACATACGCATACTCGCCCCGCAATTGCACTTGCAACACGCGCGGATTACCAACGTGTTCGTACGCAGTGTCCAGTTCGCTGCCGCCTTTCACAAATTTTTCGTAGTTCTCTGGGTAAGCAATCTTCTGCAGCGAACTGCCGAAGACTGCCTGCGGCTCCGTGTGTTCGGTTGCGACTACGACCTCCAACGCACCGTCCGCGGCCACGTACACGTAACGACCCATGAAGTTGACGAAGTTCGTTCCCTGCAAAAGTAATTGTGCCAGCCAGGCGTTATTGTCGTTCTTTGCCGAAACGTGGCAGTCGGTGCAGTTCTTCGTTTCCGTGGCGCGAACGGTGTGCGGCACGTGCGTATTGAAGGTCTGTCCCGCAAACCCTTCGGCTGAGGTCGTCTGTTGCTGCGAATAGATCCATTCGCGATTCTGATTCTGCGAACTGACTAACACCGCGGATGAAGACCGCACCGGGGCGACACGATTGCCGGTCACCGTGCCGTCGCGTCCCAGCATGAAGATGTCGTCGCGCAACACCTGGAAATTGTATTGAGTGAAGTTACGCGAATCGCCGCCCTCGTTATGCCGGTTTGGCATCTTGCGGTTCGCCTGCATCGACAAGTGACAACCAAAACAACTCGTCACCCACGACGAGTGGCAGGAAACGCAGGTCATATCCGAATCACGATGCGCCAACTCCTGATCGTTTTTAGGCACGTCGCCCCAGGTCGCGTTGTCTTTGCGAATCGTTTTCGAATAGCGCGACCTTTCGCTGTAGTCGCGAGTGCCGGGCGTGATTGTGTCGACGGTTTGAATTACACGCCACCAGCGCCCCGGAACCACCAGCGAGTTTTGAATGATGTCGCCGGTTTTCAAATCGATGTCTTTGCCGTTCTCATCCTTCTTCTTCCGATCGCGCGTGATCTTTTGGAAGAGCGGAATCTTCGCACCCGTTTCGTCGCGCACACGGATCCCGCGAGTCAGGTCCTGACCAACCAGCGGC
The DNA here is from genome assembly GCA_040002755.1 of Acidobacteriota bacterium. GTDB lineage: Bacteria > Acidobacteriota > Blastocatellia > Pyrinomonadales > Pyrinomonadaceae > PSRF01. Next base: position 11,154 of record JBDUDV010000083.1, read on the forward strand.
TGGTTCTGGGATTTTCGTCGCTCGGCTGCTGCTCCCGAAGCAACGGCAGCAGCGGGTCCGGAGGTGAATAGATTGGAGCGATTGCGAATCGAGCCATGACAATCCTCGCAACTGATCTCGATCGCGGCGCGCGGCTCGTTGTAGAGATTGCCATCCCCGTGCGCATCCTGGCGGAAATGGCAGTCGACGCAGTGCATTCCCTTGTCGAGATGGATATCGTTCAGGTGAACGGCTTTCTTGAACTTGTCGGGGTCGTCAGACGAGACTTGATTGTTCTGCGCGTCCAGCAAGTTTCCTTTGCGATCGCGCTTGAACACTTTGCGAAAAAGCCAACCGTGACTATGAAAATCTCCGAACTGCGTGTTCTTCAATAACGAATTAAACTCGGGCGTTCCAGTGTCGTCGAGGAAATCAAGCGTGGACCAAAGACCGCGCAGGCTCGCCGCTTCAGGATTGCGTTCGAGCTTCTCTCGTTCCTCTTCCTGTGAAGGCTCGTGTTGTTGTTTCGGATAGAGCTTTTCGCCGTCGCTCTCATTGTCCCACCAGGTCATGCCGAGATAAGTGGCGACCATGTTTGTACCCGGATGCATGTGACAGGTCATACACTGCGAGGTTGGAATCTGGCTGGTGAACTGGTGCTTGATCGGATGGCCCGACTCGTTCTTGGGAATGTTGACGTCGCTCGTTTGCGACCGTCCGGTGTTTCCGGCGTCGTGATAACCAGCGGAATGTGAGGCATCACGATCGTTTGCGTAGATCACGTGACATGCGGAGCAACCTGACGAGCGATAGTCGCCGGGATGATCGTTGGTGCCGAGAAAATTCAGCGTGGGATCGAGCAGCCGTGTTTTTTGCAGGCCGAGGTAAACCGGATCCGTCCGCTGCGCACTCCCAAAACCGCGCGCGCTTAGGCCTTTGTCCGGCTTGCCCGGATCTTCTTCCTTGTCCGGTAGTCCAACTTCCAGACGCCGCTTCCCTCCCCTCTCAAAAACGCGCAACACGTTGCCAGGCTGCGAAATCTCCCAACGCGGAATCGGATCGAGAAAGGCGAGCAGACCCTTTGTGCGTTCGTCTTCATTGTTCGGTGCGGGATTCTGGATGAGACGCTGCGAGGCGCCGTTTTCGTTGTAGCTTTCGCCAAAGCGCACATCCTTCAGTGGAAAGCCGCCGTTGTTGTAGAGCGCGGCGCCCCAGAGCATTGCGCCGTGGGCCATCATACTGCGCGCGACATTTTTCGATTCCAGATCGTGGCAGGCACTGCCGCCGCACGTTTTCGCAGCGACGCGCAGATCGCCAGGATTTATGAAGCGAACGAACTCCCAGCTCTCGCGGGCGAGCAAAGTGTTAGTACGTTCCGGGTTTGCGCCGCTGCGCTTGCCGTCTCTCTGCCACTCCGCAGGAAACCTGGCGCGCACGTGTGCTTCGTTCTTGATTTGCTGGATCGACTTTGTATCTTCGCTGGTTTTGCGCGGCACCGGGTTGCCGCCATGGCAGCCGGTGCAGGTGAGTCCAACGGCGTCCTTGCCATCCTTTAGAGCGTCGAGCGTTTCGGTCGTGCCGTATTTGTGCATCGGCTCGATCTGCCCGTGGCAGGTGACGCAGCCATCGAGCTTCGCGGTTGTGGCTGTTTGATCCTGGGTTGCAATTCGGAAAGGTGATGTTGCCGCGCGGGATGTTGCGGCAGTCTTTGACTCTTCCGTTCTTGAGAAAACCGTCAAGCTCAGCGCAATGCTAAGCAACGAAACGAGTAGGGCTAGGATGAGCCTTATCCTGTTCATGATTCAGATTGATCCAACATCCACCACAGAGACACAGAGAACACTGAGGGAGCACAGAGACTCAGCTGTCATAACCGAGGATCTTTCTGTGTATCCCCCTCTTTAACACTTCAACGTTGAAATTAATCAACCACCCGAGCCGCCAACCGCCAAGCCGAAGATACGTTAATAATTGCGCGTCATGGATGGATGCGAGAGCTTCGACGGATTTGACTTCGACAGCCACCAACCCTTCGACTACGACATCAACTCTATGTCCTGCTTGAGCTTCATCCCCTTGTACTCAGGTGGCAGGGGGTTTTCGTCCTTGAACTTAATCCCCCTCAAGAATAATTCGCGACACAAACATCTTTTGTCTGCTGATTGCAACAGTCCTGGCCCCAGTTTTCTGTGCACCTCAATTGCCGAACCTATGATCTCATGAGTCAACTGATTTATCTGGTAAGTCATCGTCTGCCTTCCGCATAGTTTTTCTCTGTGCCACCTCTATGTCCTCCGTGTCTCTGTGGTGGATTCGAGATGTTAATAACTAAGCGGTAAACAAAGCGGCTCCTCCGGAAAACTAAAACACCAGCTTCAACTGCGCAAACAAAGAATACAGCGGCTTGCTCGGATTGATCACGCTTGGCTCGCAGAAATCGCCGACGCCCGGCGGACAGTTGCGAGAGCGATTCGTAAAAATGTCGCGAAAACCACGACCGGTTTGCAGCGTCGAAGCGCCAAACGTAACTGTGACGTTGTTTATCAGGAACGGCCGATAAGCGACGCCCACACTATAGTCCCAACCGATGTCGTGCCGAATGTGGTTCTGGAACAAGACGTACTCCAACGGTTCGGTGCGATGAAAGCGCAGGTAGTTAACATTAAAGATCGCTTTGAGTCTCTGCGTAAGCTCAACATCAACTCCGCCGTTGTAGATAAAGATTCCGGGGTTGACGAAATTCGCCTGGCCCTGCGTCTTGCTGCTGCGCAAACTCGGCAGGATGCTATTCGGCTGCACCAAACCAACGCCAGTTTGGGTGAGGCGAATGCCGTTGCGATTCCAATACGAGAATTGTCCACCAACGAAATTCGGATCGTCAAAGATCGCGTCAAAGCCGGTCGCCTTGCCGTCCGTGGGATTCTTGTCGCCCTGCGCAAAAAAGAACGAACCTTTGAAGCGCAGGAAATCATGATCAACTGACGCTTCGACCGCGCCCATGTTTGATCGCACGCTCACACTGCGACCGGCAATCGGATTGCGATCGTCGCGGCCAAACGCAAAGAAGTAAGCATGCGTCAGATTTAGTTTACCCAGATGACCGTCTCCGCTGATTCCCAGATAACCAACCTTGATCGCATGCGGCCGGACATCGCCAATCAAAGCCGGACGCACCAGAAATCCGTTGCGGTCATACTCAACGCTGCGGCGATCGTCGTTGTAATGCAGGCTCCCCTGAATTGTGTAGCCCTTGCGGATGAAGTCCTGACGAAAGACGTTTGCGATGTAAACGTTTTGATGTCGCGTATCGAAGCGATTGAGACCGCTGTTGGTGTCCTTCTCCAGCATCGAGAAGTAAGCGGCATTAAACTGAACGCGATTGTTGTCAGCCGAGCCGAAGAAGCGCAGGCCGAGATTATTGTCAGAAAAGATGAAGCCGCGGAAGTCCGACACAAACGGCTGGATCCCGGCACGAACGGAAACGAAATCATAGTTTGCGTTCACGTCCCATAACTTCACTTCGGCAAACGCTTCTTCCAGAGAAATATGGGTGTCGGTGCGGTTAGTGCCACGACGGACATCGATGTTCACGACGCCATTTTCGCGGGCATTGAGATAGTTGGGAATACTGAAGGTCGGCGAAATCTTGATCGCCCAATCGCGTGGTTTAAAGGTGGAGTCGCCGTGAAATAACTCGAAACTGAGCTGGATGGTTTCACTGGCTGCAAACTGTTCCGGTTGGCCAAAAAACTCTGCGCTGCCCGGGTCATCGCTGCTCACACCGGAAGGCGTTGGCGCGCGACGCTGTTCGACGCCCGTCGTGCTAACCGCCGACAGAATCATGAAAAGCTTGTTGCCCTTGATCGGGTAGTCGCCCTTCAACACGCTCTGATTGTAAGGATCCAACCAGCGTCCGCGTTTGAACGGAATGTCGCGGCCCCGCGCCGCACGATCGCCATAACGGTCGTATTCCGGAAAGCCAACGCGCCAGCGGTCGCGAGCTTCACGCCGCGTTGGATCCGTTTCCGGCTCGGATGAAACTGTTTCCCTTCCCGCGTTGCCGGTTGGTTTGTCCCCGGGTTGCGCTGGTATTTCTTTGAGTTCAGCTTGATCAAGAGGAATGTCAACAACCGTGTCGTTACCGGCTTCGACGATTACGTTCTCGAGGGCGTCGCCACGTGGAATCGCAAACTCGCCGTAGTTCTTGTCCTTATCAAACTTCGCCACATGAGGAGCGGCCACTCGCAGGCGATAAGCGCCGGCCACTAAGCGAAATGAATAAACCCCGTCAGCGCTACTGCGCATGCGCTTCCATTTGCCGGTGACCTGGTTAGTAACGATCACGGTTACGCCCGGCGCCGGTGCGCCTGAAGCCACGCGAACTGTCCCCCTGATGTGACTGGAGCTCTGTGCTTGAGCAACCGCACCAAAGGCTGCAAACGTGATCACAGCCTGAAGCAGCAGCGACGGTAGCCCTCGGATTGTTCCTGGTGTCTGCATTAAACTTTCGCGAACATCCGTTTCATATCTTCGTCTCACACCAATCAGGCTCGAATTTTGCAGTCGCAATACTTTGCAAGGCGGAGTTGGTTTTCGGAAGTTTAGAGTACAGCAAACGCCTTCGGTGAATGTCGTGCGAATCTCATTGGTCCAGCATCTTCCTCGCAAGCGGAGCTTGCAACGGATCGAACTGGGGATTGAGCGCCAGCGCGCGTTTCAGGTAA